>BTID01000172.1:0-22168 GCA_036245275.1 Termitinemataceae bacterium | reverse complement strand
CCGGGAGCATTTTTGGGAAGTGCGTTTGTTATGGCAGATAACGGGTGGAAGTTACCTGAGGGAACATCATTGCCTTTGACAGGCAGCAGGCCTCATTACAACCCTGAATCTGCCGATCATCGGTTTATGG
Source organism: Termitinemataceae bacterium (assembly GCA_036245275.1). GTDB lineage: Bacteria > Spirochaetota > Spirochaetia > Treponematales > Breznakiellaceae > BTID01. The sequence continues at coordinate 22,038 of BTID01000172.1, read as the reverse complement.
AAGGCGGCAATGGCGGTGTCGGTTGGCAATGCGACATAACAGGGCAAAGCGTTTATTATGCAGGCGGCGGAGCAGGCGACTGTTCGATTCCAGCCGGCACTGGCAATAATGTCATTCCCCAAAACGGAACAGGCGATATAGGGCAAGGCGGCAAAGGCGCATCAGGCAACTGGATAGCGGCAAGCGCAGGAAAAGCCGGCACAGCAATAGTCCGCTTTCAATATAGCGAATAGAGGGCACGAATAGAGTCAATAGCTTACAAAAAATAATTTTATGCTATAACATTAACTATGCCGGATATTTATGTGCCGGGTGTTAAAAGCCGGTTTGAAACAGAAAAAATTATCTCTGGACTTATGGAAGTTGAAAAGATACCGCGCAACCGTGTGGCATCTGACAACGAAAGACTGGAAGTCGAAAAAACAAATTGGCAGGAATTAGGACGCCGCATAACAGCTGTGCGCGAAAATGCCCGTGCGTTGTTTTCACATCAAAATCCTTTTAAAGAAAGTGCTGCAACTTCCTCCGATCCGTCCGTGTTAGACGCCATAAGTACGCGGCAGGCAGAAGAGCAGTCGCACACATTTACCGTAAAACAAATAGCAAAGGCAGATCGTTTTATGTCAAACAATCTTGATAAAAACTGGATGATACCGGCAGGCAATTATGAATTTTCTACCGGAAAGAACGAAGTATCTTTTAACTACAAAGGCGGCAAGCTGGAAGACTTTGCCGCTCAAATAAACAAACGCGGCAGCGGTAAGATAAAAGCTGATGTTGTCGGTATAAAGCAAGGCTTTAGCACTCTGGTAATAGAAAGTTTAGAAACCGGCGAGGAAAACAGGCTGTCCTTTGGTGCCGGTGCTGCTATGGATATGGCTATCAAAACAGGCATTATAGGGCAAGGTAAAACAGAGCCTAAATTAATTTCGATAAAAGCTATTGATGCAAAAAATATCAATAAGCAAACAGGCGCCGGTCCTAGTGTTGTGCAAACTGATGTTATGGGCGATGTCTTAAAAGTAAGTGCAATGTCAAATGCAGAGATTGCTATGAATAGCGGTATTAAGCCGACACCTACTATGATTTTAAAAATTGAAACAGCAGTTACAGGTTTTGCAATGCCGCAAAATATTCAAACGCAGCAAACAGCTCCTGCAGCAAACACATTCGATGCAGATCAAGCACAAGATGATGTTGCTCAAACACAAACAGGAAATGATGTGCATGATCCAAGCGTGTTTATAGCGGCAGAAGATGCAATAGATGGTGATTCTGCTGTCGATGGAAAATATTCAACACAAAAACAACGTGTGCAAGGTGCTGTTGTAGGACGTGCAAATATACAAGGAACTTATGATCCAAATGCAGTTACTGCAGAAACAGAAGGCGCAGCCCAGTCAACACAGAATGTACAAACAACAGAAATGCAGCAAGCTCGTGTTGATAATCTTTCTGTTTTTAGTTTGGTATTTTCTGACGGTACAAGTGCCGATCTGCCTGCTATCGCCGATTCATCTGATTTTACACAAAGCCAATATCAGTTGTCATCATTGTCAAACGGAAAAACAGTTTCATATCTACGTGTAAATAATTCAAATACTCACCGCGAGGTATCTATACGCAATGTACATATTTTCGATCCATTGTCTACGGAAGGCGGCGAGGCGCTGCATCCTGTTGCAAAAGCGCAAGATGCAATTATCGATATGGATGGCATATCAATACAACGCCCCAAAAATAACATTGACGATCTTATTCCGGGAGTACAGTTGACAGCAAAAAATGCTGCCGAATATCCTGTTGATATACATGTTTCAAGTGATAACGAAGCAGTAAAAGATGCAGTCATAAATTTTGTAGGAAACTACAACCGGCTTATGGCAGATTTAAATGTTCTTACACGTAATGACGAAAGTGTTATTAATGAACTTACATATCTTAGCAAAGAAGAAGTTGATGACCTTAAAAAAAAGCTTGGGGTTTTTTCCGGAGATACCAATTTAAGCCGTTTTAGAGGCAGTTTACAGCAGATTGTTACAACTTCATACCAAACAGCAGAAGGCACTCAATATATGCTTTCTGATTTTGGAATCACTACAGATGCACGGCGCGGCGGCGGTTACGATCCGTCAAAATTGCGCGGTTATTTAGAGATTGACGAAAAGGTTTTGGATGAAGCTATGTCTATTCATTTAACCGAAATGCAGCAAGTGTTCGGGCGGGATACCGATGGTGATTTAATTATTGATTCCGGTGCCGCTTACGAAATAGAGCGGACTGTAAAGCCTTACGTGGAGTTAGGCGGTACCATTAGTAACAAAACAAGTACAATAGACACGCGAATTGCGGCTAACAAACGCCGTTTGGATACGATGGATAGACAGCTTGCCAGCAAAGAGCAATCACTAAAAAATCAATATGGTCAAATGGAAGGTGCATACAACCGTATGGAAAAAATGTCAAACTCACTCGATCAATTTGGTAAGCAAAATAAGAATTAAAAAATGTTAGGTCCTATAGTAAACGCATTAGTTGTTGTCGTCTGCGCTTTATGCGGATGTTTTTTGGTGCGCGGCATAAGCGAACGTTTTGAAACAATTTTAAAACAGGCGATAGGCTTGGCGCTTATTTTTTTAGGTATAAAAGGCGCTCTTGAAAATACGCACATGCTGCTTTTGATCATGAGCTTGGTTACAGGTGCTTGTCTTGGTGAATTAATCAACATTGATGCATTTATGAATAGGCTGGGGAACTGGGCAGAAAGAAAGCTAACCGGTTCTAAATCACTACAAACTGATACCGAAAACAAAAAATCATTTTCGCGCGGCTTTGTTGCAGCAAGTATTTTATTTTGTTCCGGCTCTATGGCAATTGTAGGATCTATGCAAAGCGGATTGCAGGGCAACCACGAAACATTATTTGCAAAATCTGTTTTAGACGGATCGATTTCTATTGTATTCGGTGCTTCTATGGGTATAGGCGTTGTGTTTTCTGCAATACCAGTCCTGTTATACCAAGGCGGCATAGCACTAGCCGCTATGTCGGTGCGCGATCTTTTAAGCGCGGAAATAATAACAGAAATGTCGGCAGTAGGCAGCCTATTGATAGCTGCAATCGGATTTAACTTTTTAAGCGTAAAAGAAATAAAAGTTGCCAACCTGATTCCTGCAATGTTTGTGCCGCTTATATATTTTTTTGTGCGTGATATTGTCAATGCGCCCGTAATGCCTTGAAGCAAGCCTGTTTTAATGCAATAATGAACTATAATAATAAAATCCAAAATATGGAGGGATTTAATGAAGAAATTTATGGGAATCGTAAACAAGGCATTAGTTATAATGCTTGTATGTGCTTTTGGCTTTGCGGTGTTAAGCTGTAAAAGTGCAAAACCCGAAGATGAAATCTGGATAGGCGTTTTTGAACCTCTAACCGGAGCAAATGCAGGCGGCGGAAACATTGAATTGGAAGGTATCAAACTTGCCAACACAATGCACCCCACAGTCGAAGTTGCCGGTAAAACCTACAAAGTGGTTTTAAAAATTGCAGATAACAAGTCTGACAAAGTTGAATCTGCAAACGCAGTAGAAAGGCTTATATCCAGCGACAAAGTAAATGTGATTTTAGGTTCATGGGGATCATCACTTTCTATGGCAGGCGGAGAAATTGCCAAAGACAAAAAAGTTCCGATCATCGGTCTTTCCTGTACAAACCCGCTAGTTACCAAAGGGAATGACTATTATTTCCGTGTATGCTTTATCGATCCGTTTCAAGGCGTTGTTATGGCACACTATGCATTTGAAGACTTAAATGCAACAAATGCCGTTATTATTCAAGAAGTTTCCAACGACTATTCAATTGGGCTTGCAAAATATTTTAATGATGAGTTTATTCGTCTAACGGGTAAAAGCAATGCGATCCTTGCTACAATCAACTACAACACAAACGATAATGATTTTAACGCTCAACTTACTCAAATAAAATCTTTAAATCCTGATATAATTTTTGCTCCGGGCAACTTTACAGAATCTGCACTTGTTATTAGTCAAGCGCGCGCACTAGGTATTAACACTCAGTTTATAGGCGGCGACACTTGGGAAACAAACGAATTTATTGATGTGGGTAAAGCGGCGGTAGAAGGTTCAGTATTCTCTTCGTTCTATGAACCAAGTGATACAGATGCCGACGATCCGCTTACAAATCATTTCTTGTCCGAATACACAAAACAATACAACAAAGACCCTGCGGCTGTTACAGCGCTTGGTTATGACGGATACCTTCTAGCGTTAGACGCAATAGAACGCGCCGGTTCTACAGACCCTGTAAAAATCCGCACAGCAATTGCAAAAACCACAAGTTTTACCGGTGTTACAGGTGTTGTAAATCTTGATGAAAACGGCGATACTTCAAAACCGGCTATCATAAAAACAGTACAAAACGGCAACTTTAAATTCATAAAAGTTGTAAATCCGTAATCATAGGACAGACGGGGTGGATGTGAATCGGCATCACCTGCGAGTTTGCTTTTTTTTAGCTCTCCTTGCTTTTGCAGGGGGAGCTTTATTTTCACAGGAAGAGCCCGCAGCAGATTCTAATGCGGCTGAACAGACTGAACAGATAGAACAGGCTGAACAACAGGCAGAAGATAGCGGCGATAGCACAGAAGAAGACCCGCGTCCAAAAATAAGAATAATCGACCGTTTTATTTTTGCATTCGGCATGAGCATTTTTATTCTTAAAGAAGACTATGATTTCCAGTCAGCCCCTATGCCGGTTTTACCCTCACCATTTCTTTCGTTGTCATTTCCTAAAATCGGTAAAACTTTTTTCTTTCGTCCTGAACTTAGTTTAGATATATACCGGACACATTACAGATGGGTTGCGCAATTAGAATGTCCTGCTCTTCCTGCCGAAAATGAAAACCGCAGTGCTACAGTTTGGGGCTTTGTGCTAAGTGTAAAGGGGCAGGGGTCATATACATATAACAGACTAAATCTGCGCTTAAGCGGGGGTATAAGTGCAGATTTACGCGCTGTAACACTTGGCGAAGATCTTAACGAAGCTGACATGGAAGATGCCTGGGATGGAACTCCTTCAGCACCTGCACAAAAAGATCTTATAAAAGATTATGTTTGGCAAGACTTAAGGTGGCTTTTTGGAGAATTAGGTCTTGGTGCTGATTTTGCTGTTTCCGAAAAATGTATTGCCGGTTTAGATGTCAGGATGTTTTTGCCATTCTCCCGCAACAATGCAGCAAAAACCATTCCTCTAGGCGGCTACCGCTTTGCTGTAGGCTTGCGGGTTTCCTTTCAAAATACTTATCAATAGGTCCATTTAAAACCGAACGAAACCATAGGAACAGGCATATCGTACACGGGTTTATATTCGCTCATTTCTTCATCTCCTGTATAATCATTTCCGCGGCTAAGCAGCTGGGCATCGTAAACAATTGATTGTAAATTTTCTGCAGCAAGATAAATTTCGCCGCGAATTTTTCCGGAAGCGTTATACCAGTACCATGAAAATTTTATATCGACAGGCCATGAAAATCCTTCGCGTTTTGAATTATCCTCGTCGACAGGTTTGCCGCTTGCAAAACCAAAACGTGTTCCGATATGAAAACGTTTTGAGGGTTTTATATTCAATATCAAATTGATATTATGAAACCTGTGGAATGACGGAAAGTACCAGCCGTTACCGGTTAAAGGGTACCGCGAAGTATCAGTATTCGGATACAGTACATCAGGGATAGCATTTGGATTGCGGTACAGCGCATAGTTATACGAATACGAAATCCAGCCGTCAATAAAACGCGAATCATTTTTTTGTAACTGAAAATCAAATCCGGTAATTCTGCCCTGTCCATTAAAAAAATAATCAATTATTTTATGCTGTTCGGTAGGCGAATCAATAATGTAAGTTTCGGATCTATATGTGCGGTCGTACACATGTTTGTAATACGCTTCGATATTAAAACTAACTCCAAACGAAAAATCTATTTTTGTACCTACAACAGATGTCCAAGATCTGTTTGGGCGCAGATCAAAGTTTTCTATTTTGTTACTAATATCTATTGACGTAACTACATCATTTATTGACGAAAAAAGACCGCTGCCCAAAGTAAGCGAAAGTGAATCAACAATACTTATATTTTTTATAAGATAAAAATCCAAATTAAGACGCGGATTAAAAACCGGATACGATTGTATAGAAAAATCTTTGCCCATAAAATAAAAATGATCAAGGCGCATGCCCAGTTCAACACCGAATATTTTTTTTGGTGTTAGATATTCAAGCAGTGTATATGCTGATGTGTTAAGTGCAGAATTTTTTACATTAAGTCTGTAGTTTGCGGGTAATGGAAAATCACTCTCGCCTTCAATTTCAATTTTTTCTTTATAATCTTCATCTTTTAACCACTGCGCATACAATTCATGAACACCTGCGGCAATTAAAAAACCATGACCAATATCAACATCATAATCAACACGCCCTTGATAGTTGATCGTTGTATTAATCAGAGTATCTTCAATTTGCATGTTACGCGGAATATTTTCAGGCTCGTCAAGAGGTCCTCGATCCATTTTAATATCTGCTATTAAGTCGGATTCGTACAAGCCAAGTCCTGTACTTGCCGCCAGAATCATATTATTACGCGGGTTGTACACAAACCGTGTTATGGCAAATGTTGTATAGTTAATCCAACTGAATTTTAGATTGACATCGCGCTGATGTTTTTCGTTATTAATAATATTATGATATTCCGCTCCCACGCCGTCAGAACCAAAAAATGCGGTAGCACTCCACTGCAAATTATTTGAAAAATTATAACCTGCAGTGATAGCAAAATCACGTATGTATGGTGCTTTGGTAATAGTGTTAATTACGTCAAGACGCGGCACGGCTTTTGCAATTAATTTTATCAATCCCAGATACGGCTCCCAAAAAGTAACTTTGCCCATTGCTAGAATTCCGCCTTTTGCTCCTATGGGATAAGCCAATGACATTCCTACTTCGCTTGTTGAATAATTTAATTCAAATTGAATTTCTTCTGCCTGCGGTTTTTTAGAACTGATTTCCAAAAGACCGGAAATTGTGTGACCATATCGTCCGGAAAACACGCCGTGCGAAAGACGCGCGCTATCAGTCATTTGCGGAACAAAAATTGAATATGCGCCGCCCCAGTGATATGGCTGTTCGACATAAAACCCGTCCATTACTGCCGTAAGATCGCCGGGGTCGCCGCCGCGTATAGAAGGCTTTGCACTAAACATACTAGTGTAACCAACACCAGGCAACAAGCGTATTGAGGACATTACATCTTCTATCAAACCGATTTCGGATGTTTGACTAAGAGCTTCGCCTGATATGGCTACACTGCGGCCGCTTTTTGCTTGAATGTTGTTAGGACGCTGCGCCTCTACCACCAATTCTTCGTTTTCTAAAACAACACGTATATGAAGATCAACATTAAAACGATCTTCGTTTAACGGGATAGTTAAACTTTCTGTTTCGTATCCTGTGTAGAGAATTTTTACCTGAACTTGACGATCGTCTGGAACAATAAAAACGGCAGCGCCATCTTCATCGCAAACAAAACTACCGGAACCTGATAAACGCACTACAGCCCCTTGCAGCGGAATTCCAAGATCACTGTCGCGCACCACCACAGTAACATCACGTGCCCAAAGAGGACATAGCACAGCGATGAAAAAAATAAAAAAAACAACATTGTGTTTAAAATTTATGTGCATATAAATAGTGTATCACATTTACAAAAAAAAGATTAACAGTAATTGAATTAAACATCCTGCAACAGACACATAATTTCTACACATTCTTGTGCTAAAATAAAAATAAACAAACCGCTGTGCTTTTGCGGTTAATCATATTTTAGGAGTAAAACTATGTCGGCACAGACAATTAGTATTCCCGTTGGCGGGATGACTTGCGCTGCTTGTTCGGCGCGTGTGGAAAAGGCAATTGCTAAACTTACCGGAGTGGATACTGTAAGTGTTAACCTTGCCACAGAGAAGGCAAGAGTTACATTCGATGTTGATCTTATACGTGTTGGCGAGATCAAACAGTGCATAGAAAAGGCAGGATACAAGGCGCTTGACTTGTCCGGCAGCAAGGCTGCAGATGAACATAAAAAACAAAAAGAGCGTGCGCTAAAAATTCAATGGGCAAAATTTATTGCGGCTATTTCTTTAGCGATCCCGCTTTTGTACATTGCAATGGTGCCAATGATAAAAAGATTTTCGCTGCCGTTCCCCCGCGCCCTCTTGCCTATGAATTTTCCGCTAATCTATGCATTTGCAGAGGTTGTCCTGGTTATCCCTATAATCGCTGTTGGATACCGGTTTTACACGGTGGGCTTTAAAGCGCTGTGGAATCGCAGTCCCAATATGGACAGCCTTATAGCTATAGGAACCAGCGCCGCCGTGTTGTTCAGCTTTTACAATGTGGCGCAAATTGCAGGCGGCAACTTTAATGCGGTGGAATCACTTTATTTTGAAACAGCCGGTGTAATTATCGCGCTAATTCTATTGGGCAAATCGTTGGAAGCCGTATCAAAAGGCCGCACCGGAGATGCTATCAAAAAATTGATGGGGCTTGCACCCAAAACAGCATTCATTTTGCAGAACGGCACAGAAAAAGAAATCCCTATTGATGAAGTGTTGTGCGGCGACATTATCGTAGTGCGCCCCGGCGGAAAAATCCCTGTTGACGGCACAATCATAAGCGGCAATACGGCAATAAACGAATCAATGCTTACAGGCGAAAGTATGCCATGCGATAAAAAAACAGGAGATGCCGTTTTTGCTGCAACGATTAACACCAACGGCACGATCCAGTTCCGCGCAGAAAAAGTGGGAACAGATACAGCTCTAGCCCAAATCATCAAACTGGTAGAAGACGCACAAGGCTCCAAAGCTCCCATTGCAAAACTTGCCGACATTGTTTCAGGCTATTTTGTGCCAGTCGTCTGCGGCATAGCCCTAGTATCTGCCGCTGCGTGGTACATCGCCGCAAGCATAAACCCTTCACTATTACCTGCTGGTTACTTCCCTTTCAAATTTGCGGTAACAATTTTTATTTCTGTGCTGGTAATCGCTTGCCCCTGTGCCTTAGGCCTTGCAACCCCCACAGCAATCATGGTGGGCACCGGTAAAGGTGCGGAAAACGGCATCCTAATTAAAGGCGGCGAGGCACTTGAAATAGCCGGAAAAATCAACACGATAGTGTTTGACAAAACCGGCACGATCACAGAAGGCAAGCCTAAGGTTACGGATATAGTAACAGGCGAGGAAAAATCACAAACAACATCGTTTGCGGTGAATCTTCTTCAACTTGCTGCCAGTGCCGAAAAAGGCTCCGAACACCCGCTAGGGCAGGCAATTGTAAACGAGGCGGCAAACAAGGGCTTGGAATTGCTGCCTCTGGAAGATTTTAAAGCGCTTTCAGGGCTTGGGATACAAGCAACTGTTTCCGGCAGCAAGTTGATGATCGGCAACCGCAAACTAATGGAAGATAGCGGTATCCCGCTAGAATCTGCACAAGAGGCTGCCGAACGTTTTGCAATGGAAGGCAAAACCCCAATGTTTATTGCTATATCAGAAAAGTCAGATGCTGCCTATTTGTTAGCCGGTATCATAGCGGTAGCCGACGTCGTGAAGCCTTCCAGCAAGGCGGCGATCGAAAAACTTAAGTCAATGGGCATAGAAACAGCAATGATCACAGGGGACAACAAGCGGACGGCAGAGGCAATTGCCCGCCAAGTAGGCATTGACCGCATCCTCTCCGAAGTTCTGCCCCAAGACAAGTCTGCTGAGGTACAAAAACTGCAAGCGCAGGGACGCAAAGTTGCAATGGTAGGCGATGGGATAAACGATGCTCCCGCTCTGGCTATTGCAGACATAGGTATTGCTATAGGCAGCGGCACAGATGTAGCAATGGAAAGTGCAGACATAGTTCTTATGCATAGCGACTTAATGGATGTACCCACCGCCATAAAATTAAGCAAACAGACTATACGCAACATCAAACAAAATCTATTTTGGGCATTCGGCTACAACACAATCGGCATACCAATTGCAGCCGGTGTGCTGCACATAGCAGGCGGGCCGCTACTAAATCCAATCTTTGCCGCCGCTGCAATGAGCTTGTCGTCAGTTTCGGTTTTAACAAATGCACTTAGATTAAAAAGATTTAAGGCATAATAAAAATAATAGGAGTAAAAAAATGAAAAGAAGTATCAGTAGTTTTAGTGTTATTAGTGTATTCGTATTCGTTGCGTTTACATCTTGCGGAAAAATGGATGTTGTTGCAACAGATTCCGGGAGGGCGTTTGGCGAAATGATCGAGGCATCAAATCCTGAAAATATCAGGCAAGATGAATCGACAGGAGCATTTGCAATTGCAGCACCGGACGAGAAGGCAGCATTTTTTTGGGCACAGGATTTTTCTAAAGGGGCTGGGTATTTGGGAAATATCAACAACGATATAGCTCTTGTATTTGATGCCTCCCCTTTTTTAGCTGCGGGGCTTGATCCAGAAAAGTTACCTGACACAATAAAGTACCGCAACGGCGAAATTTCCATCGGCTCAAATTTGGGTGACGAAAAAAATGATGCGCAAACCATAATTGACGGAAGTAATGCAAGTGCCGTTGCTGCGTATAAGCATATTGTTGATACATCACGCAGCCGCATAGGCTATCACGGTTCACTAGATCACTACGGTATCACAATTGGGGAAGGCAATCTTTTTGAGTGGGCAAAGACATTGGATACCAACAGCAAGGACATAGTGTTTGTGCTAGACCCTGCGCCGTTTATAGCAGCCGGAGTGAACCCTGCAATAGTAGACGGCTGGGTATTTGCAAAAGTTATTGTTGATGACGAAAACGGCAAGCCGGTAGAAGTAGACAAAATATTAAAGCCGTTTAATTTGAAGTAGGCTATAAACTAAAGAGCGTTTTCCGTTTCCTTTAGCGTAGGCGGCTCGGCACCTTTGCGGGTGCAAACAAGAGCCGCCGCCGCATTGGCAAACATAAGGGCTTTATCAAGGTCTTCGCCTGACATGGCGGCAAGTGCCGCAGGCGACATCTTGCCGTGTATTTCCAAGTATGACAAAAATGCCCCATGGAATGTGTCCCCTGCACCTATGGTATCTACAACTTCTATTTTTTTATTTGGTATCGTTTTGCGGACAGTGCCGTTATCGCGGCGTAATACAGCAGTTACACCTTTATCTCCAAGTGTTACAACTGCCAGATGCGGACCTAAACTAAGTGTTTTTTCTATACATTCATCAAGGCTAAGATTCGGGTAGATATATTCATAGTCCGCTTCTGAAATTTTTGTAATATCTGAAGCTGCAATCCATTTTTCAAACCGATTGATGTATGATGCTTTATCTGCAATCATAAGCGGCCGGATATTTGGATCAAACGATATTACTGCCTTGCCGTTTTTATGTTCGCGGAAAATAAATTTTTCGATTGTAGATGCAACAGGCTCCATTGTCATTGCAATGTCTCCAAAAACTATGCAGTTTAGATCAGGCGGAAGTGATGCAGGTACATCGGTATCTGCAAGCGAGCGGTCAGCACTGTTATCTGTAAAAAATACATATTGCGGTTCTTTGCCTTTTTCCAGTTTAACGAATGCCAGTGTTGAATGTTTAGCATTGCGCACAACATAATCTAATCCAATATTGTTATCTGTAAGACGCTTTACCAAAATGTCGCCAAAAAAATCTGTAGATAATTTTGCTAAAAATTTAACCGGCACACCAAGACGGCCTATAGCAACAGCCGTATTGCAAACACCGCCGCCTGGGCAAGGTCTGTAAACATCACCCTCCGGTACCATATCGATTAATGCGCCGCCGCAAACTAGTATCATAGTCCACTCCGTTTTTATTGGCAGACATAAGCGCCGTCAACAATTAAATCGCTTCCGTTTGTATATCCGCTGTTTGACGATGCAAGATATATAACTGCGCCGACAAGTTCTTCCGGTGTTCCCATGCGGTGTGCCGGCATAAGAGGCATCCATGCATCTTTTAATTCTTTTGGCGTATCAACACTCATAGGTGTCGCAATGTAGCCGGGGCTTAGGCTGTTTACACGAATGCCGTGTTCCGCCCATTCTATTGCAAGCGAACGTGTAAGGTGTATAACACCTGCCTTTGAAGCATTATAAGATGCCTGCCACTGGGGAACATTTACTATAGTGCCTGACATAGAAGCCATATTAATGATGCTTCCTTTAGTGCCTTTTTCTATCATAATTTTTCCGGCTGCACGCGCCATAATATATTCACCTGTTAAATTTATATCGATAACTTCGCGCCATTCGGCAATGCTTGCCTCGATAGTTGGTTTATGTATACAGACACCCGCGTTATTAAATACTATATCGATCTTGCCGCTTTTTTTAACGACCTCTGCTAACGCTGTATCTACGTCTTTTTCGTTTGTTACATCGGCTTTAAGGCTGTAAGCCTTGCCGCCTGCTTTTTCAATTAACTTTACGGTTTCCTCCGCACCTGTGCGCGAAATAATTGCAATCTCCGCTCCTGCTTTAGCCAGTCCTATTGCAACAACCTGTCCAATCCCGCGTCCGCCGCCTGTGACAATTGCAGTTTTGCCTTTTAATCCAAACAATTCATCTAAATAACTCATAACTCACTCCTATAAAAAATCAAAAAAAATTCCCGCCGCTCTGCAGCAGGAATTTTTGCTTATCCTAGTGGACATCTAGTGATTAAATCTATTATTCTTATTTCAAATATTGATCAACATTATCTTTTGTAATAAGAACAAAGTCGATCCAAGACTCTTTGTCTATTTCCTTACCTGCCATAAGATCAAGAACTAAATCTATACCTTTTGTAACTTGGCCAATACCGTCTTGATAAATTGTAGCTTTAAGATCGCCTGATTTTATCATAGCAAGCGGACCTGGATTTCCATCAACACCAATGCAGATTACGTCACTTCTGTTGGCTGCATTCAATACATTTTGTGCGGCAGATGACATATCATCATTATCGCAAATGATTGCATTTAAGCCTGTTGTGTATTTTGTTCTCCAGTCTTCTGCAAAGCGGGTCGCTATCTCGCCAAGCCAGTTACCCGGTTGTTCGTCAATAAGTTTCCAGTTAGGGTTTGCATCCATTATTTCGTGTGCGCCTTGTCCGCGTTCAATTTGTGCGGAATTACCAATAGGTCCTTGAATGTGTCCCCAGCCGCCGCCTGCAGGAATATTATCTTGTATAAATTGCGCCATCATCTGACCGGCTTGTACATCGTTTGAACCAACAAACCCTGCAGCAAGTGCGTCTGTATTTGTTGTTCGTGAGTTTACTACGATAACCGGAATGTTCTTTTCTTTTGCCTTATCAAGAACCGGTGCGCTGCCTTCTGCTTCTGCAGGAAGGAAAACGATGTAATCACAACCTTGTGTTACTGCCATACTCATAAGGTCAACTTGCTTTAGAGGATCGGATTCTCCATCGTAGAATTTCCAATCAGCAATAACTCCGTCTTTTTTAAGACCTTCCAGTTTTGCACGAGCCGCATTGTTGTAACCAATTGCGAAAGTGTCGGTTGTATTTTTGCAAATATAACCGATGATAGGCTTGTCTGACTTCTTTGCTTGACAACCAGACACTGAAATACCTACGGCAATAGCCGCAGCCAACATAGCACCAAAAACTAATGCTTTTTTCATTTTTTTCTCCTATGAAAAATTTTACTTTTTTTGATTTCTACAAAAAAAGTTTGACTTAATCGTCTTCTTACAGTATACTATTTCTTCCTATGCAGCAACAAGTCAAGCATAACCGCACCAATAATCAGCAAGCCCTTTGTAATTGTCTGCCAGTAAGAGTTTATGCCTAACAAGTTCAAACCGTTATAAATAAGCCCTATGATGATTATGCCGATTGCCGTCCCCGGTATCGTACCGATTCCGCCTGTAAACGAAGCGCCGCCTATAACGCATGCGGCGATAGCATCAGTTTCGTAACCTACACCGACATTTGGCTGCGATGCATTAATTCGGCTTGTCATAATGATACCTGCAATACCGCAGCAGATCCCCGAAATTACGTATGAGCAGATCAATGTTTTATTTACTTTTACTCCAGATGCAGTTGCCGCATTGATGTTGCCGCCTACTGCATAAGTGTAGCGCCCCAGTTTTGTATTATGCAAAATAATATAAGCTGCAACCACACAAACTATAAATATAATAATCGGATACGGAATAACACCGAACAAACGGCCTGTGCCTATGATCTTAAATTCAGGCACTTCTATAGAGTGTGCATAACCGCCTGATATAAGGTATCCTACACCACGGAACACAAGTTGTGTTGCTAATGTTACAACGAACGGAAACATTTTAAATCGTGCAACAAGAAATCCGTTTAAAAAACCTGCAAGAGCCGTCGTCAAAATTGCGACAGTAATTGAAAGCCATATACTGCCTGTTTTAATAAGCATCATACCCACAACAGAGCTTGTAAGTGCCAACATCGATCCTACAGAAATATCGATACCGCCTGTGATCATTACAAACACCATACCTAGCGAAAGTATGCCGTTGATTGACACTTGCAGTAAGATACTGGTTACGTTGTCGCCGGTGCGGAACGCAGGAGAGGTGATCGCAAGAATTACAATCATCAACAACATAACTAAACCGATACCATAACGGCGCATAAATAAATTCCGTTCTGTAGCATCCATGCTCAAAATCCCGCCGCCATTTCCAAATAATTTTAACATTTTTATTCCTCCAAACTTTTAATTTTCGATTGAAACTTGTTTACCAAATTCACGCGCCAGGATTGTGTCCTGGGTTTCTTTGCCGCTTAAAATATCCGCACGTTGTACTATTCCGTTTATCTTGCCTTCGTGGTAAACAAGAATACGATCACTCATACCCATCACTTCCGGTAACTCTGACGAAATCATAATTACTGCCAAACCTTTTGCAGCAAATTCGCAAATTAGACGGTGAATCTCGGACTTCGCCCCTACATCAACACCGCGTGTAGGTTCATCAAGAATAAGCACCTTAGGGTTTGCCATTACCCATTTTGCAATAACTACTTTTTGCTGATTGCCGCCTGAAAGAGAGTAGGCATCAATCTCCATACTTGCAGTTTTTACAGTGAGTGTCTTTGACATATCTGATGTTTCAAGGCGTTCTTTTTTCTGATTGATTAACACACTCTTGTGTTTAACCGGCAGAGTAGGCAGCGAAATATTTTCACGCAGCGAGCGCATTAAACAAAGACCGAACAGTTTGCGATCTTCGTTTACCATTGCAATACCGCTGTCTATCGCATCCGATGTATTTTTTATATGCAGCTCGTTTCCGTTAAGCCACATTTTGCCTTTTGTCATAGGAACAAGCCCGAATATGCCGCTCATCGTTTCGCTGCGCCCCGACCCCACAAGACCGGATATTCCCAAAATCTCGCCTGCGTGTACTTCAAAACTAATATCTGTATATCCTTTGCCGGTAATGCCTTCAACTTTTAAAACTGTATCGCCTATAGGACAATCAACTTTTGGAAAAACATTTTTTACATCGCGTCCAACCATTTTTGAAATTAGTGTATCGTGTGTAACATCTTCTATGTTGCAAGTATCGATGTATTGTCCGTCGCGGAAGATAGAAACGCGGTCGCATATTTCAAAAATCTCTGCCATACGATGAGAAATATAAATGATGGATACACCGATAGTTTGCAAGTCGCGTATGGTTTCAAAAAGACGGTCTGTTTCTTCGCTGTCAAGTGATGATGTAGGCTCGTCCATAATGATCATCTGTGCTTCGCACGATACTGCACGGATAATTTCGATCATCTGCATCTGTGCAAGAGTGAGCGTTTCCATTAAGGCATCCGGTTTAACATTAAACTTGAACTTTTTCAGGATTACAGCCGCCTTGCGGTTCGTTTCTTTTTTGTTCAAAAACGGTGTGCCTTTATAAGTATCTTCGCGGTTCAAAAAAATCGATTCTGCAATCGTCAGCTGCGGCTCCGGATTCAACTCTTGATGTATCATCGAAATACCTGCCTCAATAGCTTCCGACGGATTATCCACAGAATACGGCTTGCCCATATAGAACATCTTGCCCGTATCCGGCTTGTGCAGTCCCATAACGCACTTCATCAACGTGGATTTACCGGCGCCGTTTTCGCCCATTAGCGCATGCACCTCGCCGCGTTTGATTTTTAGCTGCACATCCTTTAATGCATGTGTGCCGCCAAAACTTTTCGAGATGCCGCTACATTCAAAAATAATTTCATCTGTTCCCATATTTCCTCCTTGCTTTTATTCGTGCCACCGCCCCTCTGGGCAGATATTTTTATAACTTTCCAAGTTCGCTCAATAATTCTTTGTTTGCCTCGTATGCTGCCTTGTACTTTTTGTAAAGTTCACCATACCATTTATGTCTTGTCATATTTGGCATATAACGGTCTTCTTTGTAGTGAACCAATTTTTCGCATGCATCTTCTAATGATTTGTAAATGCCGCACCCAATTCCTGCAACAGCGGCGGCTCCTATGCAAGCTTGTTCCTGAATACAGGCAATTTTAAGCGGTAAACCGTATATGTCTGCTTGTATTTGAAGCCACGCTGAGCTGCGCGCCCCTCCGCCGCTTGCTATAAGGTCTGCAGCATATAAGCCAAGCTGCGCACATGCGTTTATGCAGTCTAACAGCGAAAAGGCAATGCCTTCCATTACGGCGCGTGCCATGCCGGCGCGTACCGTTGTAAGCGTCATACCTAAAAAGGCAGCGCGTAGACTTGGGTTTAAGTGCGGGGTGCGCTCGCCGTTTAAGTATGGCAAGAATATGATGGGCTGAGGATCTGCAGCTGCTATTTCTGAATCAAGAGAATCGTAGCCGCTAACAGAGGCTATGTTTTTTGTAAACCATTTAAAGGCTAGACCCGCAGTCATTGTAGCCCCCATTGTAAACCATGCCCCTTTACTTGCCGCGCAGAATGTATTGGTTACGGTGGTGCCAGTCACCATTTCCGGCAGCTTTTTACTCTGAAAGCACACTTGCGCACTAGAGCCTATATTCACTGTTGCGTAACCTTCCGCGATTGCCCCATTGCCGATTGCCTGCATAAGCTGATCAGCACCGCCTGTAACAACGGCAGTCCCTACGGCAAGTCCGGTTTCGTCAGATACTGCCTTTTGAATTGTACCGGCTTGCTCTGTAGCTGCGCATACCGGCGGAAAGATTCCTGCGTCAATGTTAAGGGCTTCCAAAATTTCACCTGACCAGCACCAGTTTTCTACATCAAAAAGAAGGGTGCCGGAGGCATCGGAATAATCCGTGTTCAGGACGCCGCAAAGACGCCATTTTAGATAATCTTTGGGCAGACAGACATGCCGCACTTTTTTATATGTCCCCGGTTCGTTTTCGCGCACCCACAACAAGCTTGGTAACAAAAAACCAGTGTAAACCGGATTAAACCGTGCCGCAGTTATATGCTTTTCAGCAAACAATGTCTTTAAAGAACTAACTTGTCCGCTGGAACGAGTGTCGCAGTGCAGAATCACAGGACGCAGCACAGCATAATGTTCGTCCATAAGGACAGCCCCATGCATTTGACCGGAAAAGCTCAAACTGCTAACAGGGAACGGGGCGACTCCACCTGTGCCAGACACCTTTTGCAGCACATTTACAAGCGCATTCCACCAAATCTGTGGATCCTGCTCGGCATATCCTGAAATAGGGGAGTCGAACTGATAGTCCTCTGCCGCATTAGATACTACTGCGCCGGTTTCTGAATCTACAACTAGCGCTTTTAAGCTGGAAGTGCCTAGGTCTATGCCTAAAAGATATGACATTCTGCCTTTTTCGACCATTCCCTACAATTTTGGCGGACTTTGCAGGAATTTTATTGATAATTTCCCGCCTTTTTGCAGACAGTCAAACGCAACGGCAACAAAGAGTACAAGACCTTTTATAACCATTTGGACATACGAGCTTACGTCTAAAAGAATTAGACCGTTGCTTAGTACACCGATAATAAAAACGCCTGCAACCACATTTGATATTTTTCCTATGCCGCCGTTTACGCTAACCCCGCCTAAAACTGCCGCTGTTAGTACGTCAAACTCGAAGCCTTTACCGGCTAAGGGCTGTCCTGAGTTGGTGCGGGATAGCATAACGATGCCGGCGATACCCGCAAACAGACCGGAAAGGGTGTATGCAAGGTATTTTACTCGTTTTACGTTGATGCCGGATAGCAAAGATGCCTCTTCGTTGCCGCCGACTGCATAAAAGTAGCGGCCAAAGTATGTTTTATTAAGAATAAACGATCCTGCCGCAAGAATTACAATCATAATGATAACCGGAATAGGGACAACGCCCACATAACCCTGCCCAATTACGGCAAATGAGGGCGGAAATCCAAAAATCGGGATGCCTTTTGAAATAATATAGGCAACGCCTTCTAACACCGTCATTGAACAAAGTGTAACGATTAGCGGAGGCATTCCAAGGTTGGCAACCGACCAGCCGTTTATAAAGCCCAAGAAAACTGCAAGAGCTATCGCTATACACGAGGCTAGAATTGGATCTATTCCGGCTCTAACCATAAGCCATGCGGCAACGATATTTACAAGGGTTATTTGCGAGCCTATAGAAAGATCTATGCCGCCCAATAAAAGCGCAAAGGTCATTCCGACTGCGGCAATACCAAGCATAGAAACTTGCCTTGCAACATTGAATAAATTCGACTGGTGCAAAAAAGCATCACTTGCGCATGAGAAAAAAACTACCAAAATTATAAGTACTAAAAATATTCCATATTTTTTTATTACTTCTGCTCCCACTTTCACGCTGCACTCTCCTTTGTTTTTGATGCGTATTCCATAATTTTTTCTTGTGTAAATTCACTTTTTTGTAATTCACCGGCCATGCAGCCTTCTGCAAGTACGATGATTCTGTCAGACATACCCATAAGTTCTTCCATCTCGGAAGAAATCATAATTACAGCTTTGCCGCTTTCGACAAGCTCGTTAATAAGTTTGTAAATTTCATATTTTGCACCCACATCAATACCGCGCGTGGGTTCGTCTAAAATAATAATTTCCGGTTCTGACGAAAGCCATTTTGCAATTACAACTTTTTGCTGATTGCCGCCGCTTAAATTTTTTGCAAGCTGCTCTATTGTTGGTGTTTTGATTTTTAAATCGGTGTGGAACTTTTCAACAATTTCTGCTTCCCGTTTTCTTTGCACTACAAAAAATTCCGAGATACGTTTTAAAATTGCCATTGTAATATTTTCGCGTATCGTTGTGCTTAGTAAAACACCTTGACGTTTGCGGTCTTCCGGAACGAGTGCAATACCCATTTTGATTGCATCTTCCGGTGTTTTGTAATTTACGCTCTTGCCTAACAAACGGATTACGCCTGTGGTTTTAGGACGCACCCCAAAAATAAGCTGGGCCGTTTCCGTGCGTCCCGCTCCTACCAATCCGCCTATGCCTAAAATTTCGCCGCGCTTAATAGCAAATGAAATATTCTGTACGCCGTTGCCGCAGAGTCCATCTACTTCTAAAACAACTTGATCTTTTATGCAGGGCTGACGCGGAGGGAATGTTTCTGTAAGCTCGCGGCCTACCATCAACGCAATCAGTTTTTTTGTATCAATATCTTTTGTGTTGACAGTTTCTATCATTTCGCCGTCCCGGAGGACTGTTATGCGATCTGATAATTCAAATACTTCATCTAGGCGGTGCGAAATATAAATAACAGTAACGCCCTTTTCTTTTAATTTTTTGACGATATTGTACAGGTGTCCAACTTCCGCATTGGTAAGCGGAGCAGACGGTTCGTCCATGACGATAAGTTTTGCATCTGTAGAAAGCGCTTTTACGATTTCTACAATTTGTTGATATCCGACAGTTAGGTTACAGATAAGCTCGTTTGGATCGATGGCAAGATCAAATTGTTTAAAAATTTCCGCAGCTTGTTCTGCCATTGCTTTTTGATCAACAGCAATACTGGCAGGAAATTTTCCTTTGCGTAATGCGCGGCCTAAAAAAACATTTTCTGCAACAGAAAGTTGATTTACCAAATTAAATTCCTGGTAAACAACCGCAATGCCGTTATCTTCCGACAGCTTTGGTGTTAAACTTGAAAATTCTTTGCCGCTTATAATAATCTTACCGGAATCAGGTTTTATTGCACCCGAACATGTTTTTATTAATGTGGATTTACCTGCTCCGTTTTCGCCGCAAAGTGCATGAACTTCACCTTGTTTAAACGAAATAGAAATGTTGTTTAACGCCCGAACTCCCGGATATGTCTTGGTAACACTCCGCAGCTCTAAAATAGGCGAATCGACTTGCATACCAAGACCTCCTTACTAATCCCTGCAGGGATTAAAAATGCCTTGCATTATTTGCAAGGCATTTTGTATTCGTTTATTTTTTGTAGTATTGAGAAATGTTTTCCTGTGTTACAGGGAAAAGTTCGCGGTATACGCGGCGATCTACCGGCTCGTTTGCATAAAGTTTTTTAACCCATGAATAAATTTCTGCGGCTATTTCGTTTGGACCGCCTGTAATAAGCACGCTCATTCTGCAACCTTCGTCATTCTTTATTGCGATCATTTCTTCGTCCGTTGCATCTGCTGCAAAAATACCAAAATCAGGTGCTATTTTGTTGGCAGCTTTTGCTCCGTTATTTGCACCAACTGCAGCACCGCCGCCTATAGCAGCTATTATTTTAATGTTGGGGTTTGATTGGAAGAATGTTTCTGTTGCATTTTGACCTTCTGTAGGATTGATGGCAGCTTGTGTTTTTACGATAGAAGCACCCGGTGCATTTTCTGTGATTGCATCAACAATGCCATTGCCGCGTTGCAGCAAAGGAACAAGTTGCGGATAGTTTAACACAGCAACTTCTGCTTTTCCGCCGTTCTTTTCGTTAATCCATTTTGCTGCTTGCTCGCCTATAATGCGTCCAAGTTGATAGTTGTCGATAAGCCAGTTGATGTCTGAATTCTCTACGTCATCATCCCAGCAGTATACCTTGATACCGGCATCGCGTGCTGCTTTTAGGCTTGTTTCCAGTGCTTGCACATCTGCAACTTGAATAACAATTACGTCAACTTTTTTTGCGATAAAATTTTCTACCTGACCGATCTGCGTTGACGCATTGCTCTTGCAGTCTAAGTAGGTAAATTGTCCGCCGTCTGCTTCGACAAGCTTTTTAAGTGATTCGCAAGAACCAGCCCAAATCTGGTTGCTAAGATCTTGCACCGTCATACCGACTTTCATACCGGTAGTTTTTTTTGCACAGCCGATTGCTGCAAGAATTGATGCAACAACCACAAGCGCCGCCAAAATTTTCCAAATCTTTTTCATTTTTTATCTCCTATAAAAATATTCGGACCCCCGCTTTTTGCAAGTGTCCGTTAATGACTTGTTATTTGCTGATTTTGACAACCGATTTTACAATGTCGGCTTTATTATTGACACTGTCGTCCATTGCCTTTTGTATATCGTCAAAATCAAACACATTTGTAACTATACCTTTTAGATTGACTTTACCGGCGGCAACTGCGTCTATTGCCATTGGATATATGTGTCTATAACGGAAAATTGTTTTAAAAGTGATTTCTTTATCCAGAGCTAGGCTTAAAGGCAGGTTCATTTCGCCGCTTTTTGAATAGCCTACAAGAACTATATTTGCCCCTTTTCTCACTGCCGATATTGCTTGACGTGTGGTAATTTCTGTTCCGGCGGTTTCGATAGCCAGATCAAAGCCCATACCGCCGGTTAATTCGGCAGTTACCTTTGCAAGATCATCTTTTTGAGGATTGATAACACCTGAAGCACCTAATTCCAGCGCCTTTTTAAGGCGTTTTTCCATAATATCAACAACATAAACTTTAGAAACGCCTTCTGCCTTTAGCGCCATCATAGAAACAAGACCTATGCAGCCTGAACCGAAGACGATTGCCTTTTGTCC
>BTID01000171.1:0-24583 GCA_036245275.1 Termitinemataceae bacterium | reverse complement strand
TGATCATTTCCATGCCGACTATCCGGTGCTTTTGCCCCGTATTTCCCAATTTGGCTCGTAAGCCTATTAAATATGTCCCCATCCATACTTCTATTCTATCATATTTTTTTTAAACTTTGAATTGCTGAAGATTGCTAAGATAAGATTGACAAATATTTACAAAAATGATATATTATATAGTGTTAGAAGGTTTTTTTGGATTTTTGTATAGGTAAAATTAAGTTTTGATCAAGTTCTTCGAATCGCACCCAAGCGTAATTGGGTATTCATCTTTTCTATTCTATTTCAATGTTACCAAAATAACATCGTTGTCGGGCTTTTTGCTTAGCAGCGTTAATTGTGCATCCAAATGTTTCTTTATCAAGAAACAGGAGTCGCCTTTTTTGGGCGTGATATTTGTGTGCCCGCGCACTTAAAAAACACGGGTGAAGGAATTTTCCTATGGGAAACAAAATTTATGTAGGCAACTTGTCTTACCGGACAACCGAAGACACGTTGCGCAACTACTTTTCCACTTACGGAACAGTAGCATCAACTAAGATCATCGTTGATCGGGAAACCGGCAATTCTAAAGGCTTTGGTTTTGTAGAAATGAGCACGGACGAAGAGGCTGCAGCCGCTATGGAAGGTGTAAACGGCAAGGAGTTTGAAGGCCGCCAATTGCGGGTAAACCCTGCAATGGACAAACCGCAACGAAGCGACCGCGGAGGACGCGGCGGCGGTTACGGCGGGGGCGGCGGCGGTTGGTAGACTGGCAAGCCTAATTTACAAAACAGGCGGCACAGGCTGCCTGTTTTTCCTCTACCCCTTTGCACTATGACGGTATGACCGCAAAAGATTTAGATCATTTTTTTAGAAGCTTTTTAGACATAGAAGGCTTTTCCGGCATCGATTCCTCAATGAACGGCTTACAAATTGATAACAATGGAGCGGAAATCAAAAAAATTGCTTTTGCTGTGGACGCAAGTTTAGAAACATTTAAACGTGCCGCCGCAGGTTTCGCGGGGATGCTTTTTGTGCATCACGGCTTGTATTGGGGCAGTCCTTTGCCTATTACGGGTGCTTTTAGAGAACGGCTTAATTGCATGCTTAGCAACAATACTGCACTTTATGCAGTTCATTTGCCGCTAGATGCGCATCCTGCGCTTGGAAACAATGCAGTACTTTGTAATCTGTTGGGTGTCGAAAACCGCGAACCTTTTGGTTTATATCATGCACGGAAAATAGGCTACAAAGGCACTTTGGCTAGACCTTTGACTATAGAAGATGCGCTTTCTAAAATTTCGTTTATGCAGCGCCCGCCTTCTGCAATTTTACCTTTCGGCAAAAAAGAGTCGGCAACTTGCGCTGTGGTTTCCGGCGGGGCGGCTATGGAAGCAGTGCAAGCCATAGACGAAAATATTGATTTGTATATTACAGGAGAAAGTTCTCATACTTTGTATCATTATGCGCTTGAATCTGGATTGAATTTTATAGCGGGCGGGCATTACAACACGGAAGTGTGGGGTGTGCGCGCCGTAATGGAGCATTGTCAAAAAGAGCTTGGTATAGAAACAGAGTTTATCGATCTGCCTACAGGTATGTAGCATCACTTTTAAACGCCTGCTAGCTAAAAATGTAAAAACATTGTATCCTAGAGTAGGAGACTTTTTATGTTTGAAGAAGCCTATTCTTATGATGATGTTTTATTGTTGCCCGGATATTCAGAGATTTTTCCTAGGGACTGCGATATTAAAACGACGCTTTGCAGAGGGATAAAGCTTAATATTCCGGTGATTTCGGCGGCTATGGATACCGTTACAGAAGACAAGCTGGCGATTGCCATAGCACTGGAAGGCGGTGCGGGTGTTATTCACCGCAATTTGCAGCCGGAGGAGCAGGCGCGGCAGGTTGGCAATGTTAAGCGTTATCTTAATTGGGTTATAGAAAAACCGGTTACGGTAGGACAGGATGCTAAAATTGGTGATGTGCGTGAGTTAATGCATAACCGTGATGTGTCAGGTATGCCGGTCGTAGATAAGGATAAAAGACTTATCGGAATTATCACAAGCCGCGATCTTCGTTTTTGCAACGATGATTCGCTTGCCGTTGTTGATGTTATGACCCGGGACATTGTAAAAGAAGAAGGAACCCCATCGCCGGAAAGTGCGCGGCGCAAGTTTGATGAAAACCGCATAGAAAAACTTCCCGTTGTTGATAGTGAAAACCGCCTTACAGGGCTTA
This sequence comes from Termitinemataceae bacterium, assembly GCA_036245275.1. Classification (GTDB taxonomy): domain Bacteria; phylum Spirochaetota; class Spirochaetia; order Treponematales; family Breznakiellaceae; genus BTID01. The sequence goes on along the minus strand of BTID01000171.1, from coordinate 22,360 downwards.
TTACGGTAAAAGACATGGAAAAACATGCCCTGCACCCCAATGCGGCAACTGATAGTTCAGGGCGTCTTATCGTTGGTGCTGCTATTTCTCCTGCAGACTACTTGGTTCGCGGAGCACTTTTAAAAAATGCCCGAGTTGATTTTGTTGTTTTTGATACGGCGCACGGCGACACAAAAAGTGTTATCGAGGCAATTGTCGATTTTAAGAACAAGTTTGATATTCCGGTTATAGGCGGGAATGTTGCCTCCAAAGAGGGTGCGCGCCGGCTTATTGACGCGGGTGCTGATGCTATCAAAATAGGTATTGGTCCTGGTTCGATCTGTACTACACGTGTTGTTGCAGGCGTTGGTGTGCCGCAATTTACAGCGGTTTGGAAATGTGCCGAAGAGGCTGCCAAAAGCGGCATTCCGGTTATTGCTGACGGCGGCATTAAGTTTTCAGGTGATATTACAAAGGCAATCGGCGCGGGTGCAGATATTGTTATGATCGGCAATCTTTTTGCCGGTTTAAATGAATCCCCGGGTAGTGAAATAATTTATGACGGACGTATCTACAAGGAATACCGAGGGATGGGAAGTCTTGGCGCACTAAAATGCGGGGGCGGGGACCGCTATCAAATTGGAAAAGATGAAGTCCCCACGCCGGAAGGCATAGAAGGCAGGGTTCCATACAAGGGTGAGCTAAAGTCATTCTTGCACCAGTTATGTTCAGGTTTGCAAAAGGGCATGGGCTACTGCGGCTGCAAAACCATAGACGAGCTAAAAAGATACAGAAAGTTTGCCAAAATTACCCCTGCAGGCTTACGGGAAAGCCACGCCCATGATGTTCAAATTACACAAGAAGCGCCGAACTATTCTAGGTTGTAGTTGCCTTTGCTATTCTTCATCTGCTGAATGTAAATAATCGCAGTTAGGATTGATGCAAGATTTGTGGCTGCCATTTCGTTTGTCGTATTTTTCCACTAGAAACCAGCCGCATTTTGGACAACTTTGTTCAAGCGGCTTAAAGTGCGACAAAAAGTCACATTCGGGATAGTTTACACAGCCGTAAAATTCTTTGCCTCGTTTTTTGGTTTTGCGTCCGACAACATCGCCGCCGCATTTTGGGCATTTTGCCAGCGGTATGGACTTTGTGCTACGGCATTCAGGAAAGCCGGAGCATGCCAAAAAGTAGCCGAATCTTCCCAATTTTTTTAGCATAGGCTTGCCGCATTTTTCGCAAACTTTGTCGGTAACTTCTACAAGGCTTTCCTTTTGTGATTCAAGGCTTGCACTAACATCATCAACTTTTTGTTTAAACGGCATCCAAAAATCGCGGATAATATCCGCCCATGGTTTTGCCGCCGACTCAACCTCGTCTAAGTTGCTTTCCATTGCGGCGGTAAAATCGGAATTTACAACATCACCAAAGTTTTCGACAAGCATAGTACAGATCATTTTTCCAAGTACTGTGGGGACGTATTGCTTGTTCGATTGGGTAACATAGTAGCGTTCCAGCAATACCGAGATAATCGGTGCATAAGTTGAAGGCCGTCCAATGCCTTTTTCTGTGAGGATTTTGACCATAGAGGCATTTGTATAACGTGCCGGACCCTGTGTCCAGTGCTGAAAAGGTAGTAATTTTATGATTTTTAACGGATCTCCTGTCTTAATTGCAGGAAAATCAGTTTTTTCATCCTTAGAAGCAAGGATTTTTAGCACATTTAGGTAGCCTTTTTCCAGTATCTTAGTGCCGGAAACCCTAAAAATGGCGTCAGAGACGCAAATATCAGCACTTATTGTTCGCACTTTTGCCGGCTTCATTTGACTGGAAACAAAGCGTTCCCAAATTATGGAATAAAGCCGCAGTTCATCACGGGCTAAACTGTTTTTTAAAAAATCCGGCGTATACTTAGCATAAGTAGGACGAATCGCCTCGTGGGCATCCTGAGCTGCCTTGCCTACGTTGTAACGCTGCGCGGTTTCTGGCAAATCCAAAGGAAAAGTCTCGCCAATCCAGCCGCGCACATCAGTTAGGGCTGTATCCGATATACGCACAGAATCTGTTCGCATGTAGGTGATAAGACCTACATGCATAGACCCTATGTTGACACCTTCATAAAGGTGCTGGGCAAGCTGCATCGTCTTTTTGCTTGAAAAACCAAGCCGGTTCGCCGCAGTCTGCTGCAATTGCGATGTTGTAAAAGGCGGCTTTGGGCGCATAGTTTTATCAGTTTCGCGAATATCACCCACAACAGCTTCCTTGCCTTGTATTTTGCCGATAATTTCAGCAACGTCAGCTTCTTTTTTTAGCTCGCACTTTGCACCCATCCAACTTACAAGCTGGGCAGGTATTGTTGTTTTGCCTGTTCTAAACTCACCGTCCAGTGTCCAGTATTCTTCGGGAATAAATGCCTCTACCTCTTTTTCGCGCTCGCAAATCAAGCGCAAGGCAACGGACTGGACGCGCCCCGCAGAAATGCCGTTTTTGACCTTTTTCCACAAGAGCGGCGAAAGGTTATAACCGACAAGCCTGTCTAGCACACGGCGCGCCTTTTGAGCATTCACTTTTGCCTCGTCAATTGCTATAGGCGCGGCAACTGCATCCTTAATTGCCTGCGGTGTAATCTCGTTAAACACGATCCTGCCGATAGACAAGTCTTGATTTTTTTCTCTTATAACACGGTTAAGATGCCACGCTATTGCTTCCCCCTCGCGGTCATGGTCGGAGGCAAGCAAGACAGCTTGCGAATTCTTTGCTTCTGTTTGCAGATCTTTTAAAATTTTCGCACGTCCGCGCACTGTAATATATTCAGGCTCAAAATTATTATTTACATCGATAGCTAACCGCGATTTAGGCAAGTCGATAAGATGCCCAATTGAAGCTTTAACCACATAAGCGCTGCCAAGATATTTTTCAATTGATTTTATCTTTCCAGGTGATTCGACAATAACTAAAGTCTTTTTCTTTTTTTCCGGTTTCTTTGCACCCTTTTTTGATATAGTCTTTTTTGCTGTAGTTTTCTTTGCACTTGCTGTAGCTTTTTTTACAGTCGTTTTAGTTACAGTTTTTTTAGTTACAGTCTTTTTTGCTGCATCGGCTGTGCTTTCCGTTTTAGTTGCCATTTTATCTCCATGCTCGCTTATCTTGCCAGTGTTTGCTAATATAAATTAACAGTATTAAGTAATAATATACCCATTATTTATAGATGCTGACAATAGTCCCCTCTCCCACCCAAAAAAAAAGAGGTGCGATTTCCACACCTCTTTTTACTTTAGCGTTCTTCGCGGGCTATAGCCTCTCTAAAACCAGCACTGCCAAGCTGGCGGGCGATTGTTTGCATTGACTCCGGACGGACATTGGAAATTACAACACGGTACATTTCGCCGTACGGTTCGTATTGTGCGGTAATTCCTACCGATCCTAGACGTTCAATTGCTTCGATAGCGTTTTTAGGCACCTTGTATGAACCAATTTGGAGTCTGTACAGCTTTCCGTTTTGTATCGTAGCGCCCTTTATTTCTGCCATATCGTAACTGACAGGCGGCCTGTATGGTTGAGCTTGTGCAGGAGGAATTGCCTGCGCCTGCTGATAATCGTTGACATTAGGATAATTGTTGACAGGTGCCGCTGTAGGCGGACGCGGAGCTGTCGGAACAGGTTGAAGCTGCGCCGTAGGCTGACGTTGTTGTATCGGTTGTGTCTGCTGCGGTACTTGCCTGGTTTGCTGAGGTGCTTGCTGATACTGTTGCTGAATTGCATTCGGATTTGCCATAGGAACAGGTTGCGGCGGCTGTTGCGGTGTTACTGCAGGTTGTTGAGCACTGTAAGCCGGCGTTACGGAGTTCCGTCCCTGATTGTTTGTTACCGTTACCGGTTGCTGTGCAGGGATACGCGGCGCTGAACTTTGAGGAACCGGTTGCCTATTCTGATTTGTCTGCTGAGCTGTAGGCTGCCTTTGTAATTGTTGTATTTGTTGTTGCTGTAAAGCTTGTGTCGGTGCCGTTTGGCGCTGCTGAACCTGTTGAGGTTGTTGTTGCTGAGGTTGGCGTTGCTGCTGAACAGGAGCGGCATTTTGACGTTGTTGTTGAACGGCTTGCTGTGCAGGAGCTGTGTTTTGACGCTGTTGCGCTGCGGCTTGCTGTGAAGGAGCTGCAACATTAGGTTGTGCAGGTGCCGGCAAACGTCCGGTTTGCGCCGCCTGATTTGCATAATTGGGTTGAGCCGGCTGTTGAGCATAATTTTGATTTTGATTCTGATATTGATTCTGATTTTGATTTTGCACCGGTGCAGGATAAGGGGCTGGCGTTCCAGATGTCCTTGGCTGCATTTGCTGCTGCTGCTGCATTTGCGGCGGCTGTTGTTGCATTTGCTGCATCTGCTGCGGTTGTTGTTGCTGCATTTGCTGTTGTTGATTTTGAACAGGCATTGATTGACGTGTTTGAACAGGTTGCTGATACGCCGTAGTTTGCGGCTGTTGTACCTGTTGCGGTTGCACCTGCTGCTGTTGTGCCTGCGGCGGCTGATAAGACGGCATACCTTGGGTTTGCGGTTGTTGCTGTTGTTGATAAGCACTAGCAAGCGGCGCTTGTCCTGCATAGGAAGGTGCACCAGATGCACCACGCGCTGCAATTTCGATTGTTACTTGAGCAGTACCCGTTGTAAGCATATCAAGCTGACCGGCAGCAACCTGCGAAACATCAATAATACGGCTTGGGTGGAAAGGACCTCGGTCGTTTACCCGCACCTGCACCTGTTTGCCGTTATTCATATTTGTAACTGTTAAGATTGTTCCGTAGGGAAGATCACGGTGCGCCGCTGTATATTGATTCGGATCAAAAATCTCACCCGAAGCAGTTGGACGCCCTGAGAATTCTGTTCCATACCACGAAGCTACACCTTCTTGACGGAATCCGCCATTTTCCGGTAATTGGGATTGCGCAAAACTAAAGTTGGCTATTGCAAAACCCAAAATTATGATCATTGTCTTTTTCATACGATATTATCGGCAAATCCGATACAAAATATAAGTAAAAAGAGGAGTGTACGAGTAAAAATCCCCCGCCGCAGAGGGGACAAGGGTATTAAACCCTTCGCCGCAAACAAATATTTTCTAAATTCAAAAGAATTAAAAACCGATACTATTTATATTGGGGGGATTTAGAAAATGGTTCGTAGTTTATGGTCAGGTGCTTCCGGCATGATCGGACAGCAGTCTAATATTGATACAATTTCCAACAACTTGGCAAACGTTAACACATCAGGCTTTAAAAAGGTCCGCAGTGATTTTGAAGATTTGCTATATCAAACAATCCGCACAGCTGGGACACCAGCTACGGAAGACACCGTTACACCGGTGGGCATACAGATGGGACACGGTGTAAAACTTGCAGCCACTCAACGTATGTTTACACAGGGAGCGTTACAAAACACTGACAACGTATACGATCTTGCGATTCAGGGTGAAGGTTTTTTTCAAATACAAATGTATGACGGAACCTACGCTTACACGCGGGATGGTGCTTTTAAAGTTGATAGCGACGGCCGCCTTGTTACAAGCAACGGTTACTGGGTGCTGCCTGACATTGTAATGCCGGAGAATTTTTTGCCTCAGACCATCAACATTACACAAACAGGCCGCGTTACCGTAAAAATTCCAAATACTGACGATCCTGTTGATGTGGGACAAATGGAACTTTATCGTTTTCCCAATCCGGTAGGCTTAACTGCGGTGGGGGAAAATCTTTTTAAGGTAACACAGGCATCAGGCGACCCGATTCCAGGCGAGCCAGGCTACGAAGGTATGGGCAAAACTATTCATAAATTTTTAGAAATGTCTAACGTATCCGTTGTGCGCGAAATGGTTGATCTTATAGTTGCGCAGCGTGCCTACGAATTTAACTCAAAAACCATACAAACCAGCGACAATATGCTTGGCACTGCAACAAGCCTAAAAAGGTAGCATAGCATGGATTTAACTAGCAGCAGTTTAACCGGTATAGGCAGTTTGCATCTTGCCGAAAGTCAAGATGGAGTGCTTAAACGGCTTGCAGATACTGCGCAGAAAAAACAGACTGAATTAGAAACCGGCGGGGATAAAAAACCGAACTTTTCTGACTACCTTGCAAAAAATATTGATTTTGACGATAAAAGAACATCCCAGCCCCGCAGCAAATACAAAATTTCAATGGATAATGATGAGGATAAAAAACTTTACGAACAGTGCGAAGCTTTGGAAACATTTTTTCTAAAAAATTTGATTAATGGAATGCGTAAAACCATAGATAAATCCGATTTTATGTCCGGCGGCTTTGCAGGCGATATGTACGAAGATATGCTCTACGATGAATATTCAAAAGATTTCTCTAAAAATGCCGGTTTCGGCTTTGCTGAACTTGCATACCTAGAACTAAAAGGACAGCGCGGAACAGTGATTAATTCTTAAGAGCCTTCTTAAGTTACCCGAACAAATCCCGCGCTCCGGTACGCCATTCTTCGCGCGCCTTCATAACAAGCTCTTCTACTTCCTGCCAGTTTTCTGCTCTAGGACCTGCCATTTTTTTGTTTGTTGAATTTGAAAAAACTATTGTGTTGCAGCCGTTCTTGCGCAGCGACAAAATGTTTTGCGGCGAATCGTCAATATAAACATGAGCACCTACCGCACCCTTATCATTCATAAAACATAGATCCCAGTATGGAATATCGTATTTATCCAGCCACTGTACAGTTTGTATTACCGAAGTTTCGTGTGAGTATTTTAAAAACAGCCTGTGTGTGATAATCCGTATACGTATCCCCTTGTTTGATAACTTGCGCAAAACAGCCGGCGCATCTTTTATAGGGGGCATGTTAAGGAACAGATCGCGTTGTGTTACGGCAAAACGGTGCAGACGCTCGTAACCGCCGTAAGCATCAATATCCCATTCGCTAAGCCCAAAGTCGACATCAGTCGTCAAACTTTCTGCGGGCTTATCCAGCCACTCAGCGGCGATTTTATGCAGCTCCGTGTAAAAATCACCAACAACGCCATCCAAGTCTACACCAAAAATAAACTCACTGTTGTCCATAATTATTTGCCTCGATATACTCTGCGGCACTGTGAGCTGCAACAGCACCGGAAGCGCATGCAACAACCACTTGCCTGAATGGTGAAGCGACAATATCACCTGCGGCAAAAAGACCGCTCACCGAAGTTGCCATATTTTCGTCAACAATGATAAAGCCGCCTTTATCAAGTTTAGGTTTATGTATAAACTCAGGATGTAAAACAAGCTCGTTACGCGGCACAATTCCTGTAAAAATAAAGACCGCGTCGGCAGATTCTTTGGAAATTGCACCGGTTTGCATATCTTTTATTACTACGGATTCAACTTTTTGTGTGCCATTTATCTGTATGATGCTTGTAGAAAGGCGCACATTTATAGATGGATTATTTAAAATACGTTTTGCCAGCGATCTTTGAGCACGAAGTTTGTCTCTGCGGTGAACAAGTGTGATTTTATCGGAAATTCGGCTTAAAAACCGCGCCTCATCACACGCCGCATCGCCGCCTCCAACAACAAAAATCTTATTTTGCTTAAAAAAGGGACCGTCACAGGCAGCGCAGTAAGAAACTCCGCGTCCTGCAAGCTCCATTTCGCCCGGAATATCCAGCGTATTGTGCCGCGCGCCGCTAGCAATTATCACCGCCGCCGCAGTGATATGACTACCGTCTTCAAGTGCTATAGCCCACAATCGACCGGATTTATCGCCTTTTTCTGTTATATAACATGCTTTGTTCATTAGAATCTCTGCACCAAATGACAATGCTTGATCTTTCATGTTCTCTACAACCGCGCTACCGGATTTTTCGCTATTGTTTCCCGGATAATTTTCCAACTTGTCGATTAAAAGCGCCTGTCCGCCAACCGCGTCCTGCTCCAAAGCAAGAGTCCGCAACCCCGCACGCGCACCATACTGCGCCGCAGTCAAACCTGCAGGACCTGCGCCTGCGATAACAAGATCATAATGCCGCATTTTCAAAGTCTATCAAAAAATCATAGTTTGTAGAAGCAACATTTATGATTCTGTCAACATTTATTATTCCTGCTAATCGTTCAGTCCCAGTCCGTCTTTTAACTTGAATCCCGGTCCCTCATCTTCCTCTTCAATTTTTACTTCGGCACTTTCTGTAACGTCAAGCGGGATACCGTCGGCATCCGTTTCTGTGGCGTTTGTTGGATTGTAGGCTATAAGCTTATTGAGTTTGCCGGTTAGCAAGGCGGTGTTGCTGGATACTTCGTGCAAGCCGAACAGTTTGATGCCTTCGCCAGGGAAGCGTTGTTTAACACGTTTTAGAGCGCGCTCTATGCCTAGTGCTTCTTCCTGATCGCACCACACAGTTAGTATAAAGTTTTCTTCCGGCCAGACGGCATCCCCCATACGAGGGCCGCTAGTTCCTATACCATGCTGGTTATTTAGTTTTGTGTAATACTTGCAAACGCCTTCGGCTGCAAACTCTTCAAAAATGTTTTCCTCTACGGAATGGTTAGCTATTACTTCAATTCTCATATTGTTACTCCCGTTATCTATTTGAAAAGGTCGCTTTTTTGTTCTGCGGCCTTTTGTGCTCTTTGTTGGCTGCGAAGATCTTTTGCGCTCATACCGGCTGCTATACCTTCGCGTCTAGCAGAAGCCCTTGCTTCGCGGACTTTAGAATTCTTGTTGACTATAGCATAAACTGACGGCATTAAAAATAGTGTCATAAGTGTACCAAAAGTTAAACCGCCGAATATCGTTTTACCAATAGGACCAACCATTTCAGAACCATCACCCGGAGCGAATGCCATAGGTGCAAGACCGATTACTGTAGTAAGTGTGGACATCAATATAGGACGCAGACGATTTCCGGCAGCCTCGACACACGCTTCATATAAGCCTAAACCACGTTTACGCAGCAGGTTTGTATAGTCAACCAAAACGATACCGTTGTTTACTATAACGCCTAACAGAACCAAAAATCCTACAACAGTCATTACGTTAAATTGATCACCGGTAATAAAGTACATAAAAATAACACCGATAAACGAAAGCGGTATTGTAAGAATAATAATAAACGGACTTATGAACGATTCAAAAAGAGCCGCCATTACACCAAAAACTAAAGCAATCGCAACAATAACAACAAGTGCAAAATTAGTCAAAAGTTTAATCATTTCTGAATTGTCGCCTTCATACTGAATAATAACATCATCTTCTGCCGGTATATTCGCATTGATCAATGCCTGCAATTCTGAATCAACTTTATTTAGCTTTGCACCCGGTTTTGCGCCTGCCGTAATATGTATAACACGGCTTTGTTCTTCGCGTGCTATTGTCATAGGGCCTGTACCTTTTTTGTATTGCGCAAAGTTAGAAAGAGGAATGCGCTGATTTGTAACTGTTTTTACAAAAATCTGATCAAGAGCAGGCAGCGAACTTCTGTCCGCCTCTTTAAAAATAAGTACAACATCATAAGTGTTGCGGCCTTCTTTATATTGCGTTGCAGTTATGCCGTCTACTGCCGCTTTAATTTCGTTACCAACTGTAGCAGCGGTTAATCCAAGTGCATACATTCTGTTGCGGTTCAATTCTATTTCGTACTGCGGCAATCCATTATCAAGACTTACTGTAGGCTCTGTTGCATTAGGCATATTCTCTTTAATTAAGACAGCTATTTTATCTGCAATGATTTTTCCTTTTACTAAATTTTCTGTTTTTAAAACAACATCAATTGGGTTATTACCCATACCGCCGCCGCCCATCATATTGCCTGATCTAAACGAAAACTTAACACCAGGATATTGACTAAAGAATGGGCGTAATTTATCTTTTACCTCATCTGCGCTCATTTTTTGAAAACGCCATTTAGGCAGATCAAAACGTAAGGATCCGGAATTGCTGCCGCTTGAACTAAAACGCCCGCCGCCGCCGGCATTTAATGTAATCTTTCTGTAGACAGGCTCACCGTCAAGTTGTAATTGTGCTTTAGATAAAGTTTCCAACTCTTTTAATGTTGAGCGGGTTTCCGGCAATGATGTGCCTAACGGCATTGTTACGCTAAGAGTAACATTATCCTCTGCTTCTTGCGGCATAAATACATAACCAATTGTCGGAATTAAAAATAGTGATCCTATAAATATTAGTACCAGTGTCCCTATAACTATTTTTTTATGGCGTAATATTTTTCCAACTAAATTGCGGTATCCGTTTTCTAACCATTTAAAAAAGTTTTCAAAAACCATATCCACTTTTACAAGCCTTCCTGTAAGCGGCACTTGCTTGCGTGTAACAATAGGCAAAAAGTGGCTGCAAAGTATAGGCACTAAAAACAATGCAACAAAAAGCGAAATACTCAAACTGAACACAACTGTAAATGCAAGTCCTGCAAACATTTCACCGGGCATTTCTAATAGACTTTTAAATAAAATCAACGGTAAGAATACACAGACTGATGTTAATGTAGATCCTGTAATTGCCACAATCATTTCCTGTGTGCCAAGAATAGCGGCAGGCGTAAGCTTAGCTCCCTTTTCGCGGTAGTGGAATATATTTTCCAATATAACGATTGAGTTATCTACAAGCATACCAACACCTAAGAACAAGCCGGCAAGTGTCATCATATTTAATGTCATGCCGTTAAAGTACATTGCAAGTAATGTTATCAAAATAGAAATAGGAATACTAAGACCGATAATAACTGTTGCTTTTATAGATCGCAAGAATACAAACAAAACGATAACAACAAGTATAACACCGCTAAATGCACTATTTATAACGTTGTTAAGCGACAATTCAATTTGATCTGTTGTATTGAATGATTCAACAATTTTTATATCGCCGGGGACTTCGTTATTTATTCTTTCCAGTCTTTTGCGTACATCTTTTGCTACCTGTACAGAATTTTTTCCGCTCTGTTTTTGTACACGCAATTGTACAGCTTCCATACCATCAACATAAACTGAATTTGTTTGATCTGCATAACCTGCAAAAACAGTTGCAATGTCGCGCACAAAAATAGGCACAGGAGGTGTTATCTGTCCGTTTACCATACCGCCGCCTGCATACGAAATAACAGTGTTGCTAATTTCCTGTATAGAAGTATATTCGCCCATTGTAGTTAGAATGTAGGAAAGACCGCTTTCTGTAATAGTGCCTGCAGAAATTTGCAGATTTTGTGCAGCTAGCATTTGCTGTAACTGTGTTACCGTAAGCCCATAAGCATCAAGGCGCGTAGAATCAATTTCTACGCGGATTTGTTTTTCGCGCCCCCCGCTGACAGTAGCTGTAGCTACGCCGGGGATCTGCTCTAAGCGCGGCACAATCATATCTGTTGTGATCTGGCGTATATCATCCGGTGTGCGGTTATCAGACATTACTGTTATGCCCATTATAGGTATCATTGAAGGATCAAATTTAAATATTGTAGGAGGGTCTGAATTCTCCGGCAGATAACGCTTAACGCGATCTATGCTGTCGCGCACAAAATTGGACGCATCCGCCAGATCGGTGCCGTATGTAAATTCCATAGTAACCATGCTGGAGCCTTTAGACGATGATGATGAAAGTTTTTTTAATCCCGACACACCTGCAAGACCTGCTTCCAATGTCCTTGTAACCGTACGCTCGATTTCTTCAGGACCTGCTCCTGTATATGTTGTAGAAACCATTAAGTATGGATAGTTGACATCCGGCATAAGGTCTATAGGCAGATTTACCGTACCAAAAATACCTAAGCCTATCAAAAGTAAAAAAACAATAAAATATGTTACAGGACGGCTAACAACTTGTCTTGATACACTCATTTATTCACCGCCTTTATTATTCGCTCTTTTGTCTGTGTCCGCATTTTTATCCGGTGCAGTTCTTGTTTCTTCTGCCGATATGATATTTAAGCGTGAGCCATCCGACAAAGTTGTCTGTCCTTTTACAATCAGTTCATCGCCTTCTTCTAATCCGTCTGTTACTTCTATGATCTCATCGGTATGAATACCGGTTGTAACAACAATACGTTTTGCTATACTGAATGCGGGGTCTGTTGGATCTGTAACTGCTATGTAAACAAAATAGCTTTCACCATTTTGTAAAACACTGGTAAACGGAATTGTTACTGCATTATCTTTGTCTTCTACAATAATTTTAACTGTAGCAAACATACCGGCTTTTAATTTGGAGCCTTGATTATCAACATTAACTTTTATTTTCATTGTGCGTGACAGCGGATCTACAATAGGACTAATTTCTGAAACTCTGCCTTTAAACGATTCTTCAGGATATGCATCAAGATTTATAAGACATGGCAGTCCCATTTTTATTCTTGATATAAAACGTTCCGATACATACAACTGTATTTCCAGCGCACCACCGCCTGAAACCTGCGCCAGTGATAGTTGAGGGCTTACCTGCATACCAATCTGGGCAGGCAATGTTGTTACTGTTCCTGTTATAGGAGAGCGCACCACATTTACAACATAACTCATACCAGGCTGCGAAGGATCCACAGCGGCAATAGGCGATCCTTTACTAACTCTGTCGCCAACTTTTACATATACCCGTGTAACCTTTCCGCCTACCTCTGAATACACATCAACATTAGAACCTGCAACAATGTCTCCGGAAAGCGCAATATAATCCAGGACATTTCCTTTTTTGAGTACCGATGTTGTTACTGCAAATACAGGCGCTTCACGTTTTTTTTCATCTTCTTTCTTTTTGCATGATACCATGCTTGCCATAACCGCAATCATAACGGCTAACGCGATTGTAACGTTAATCGAAACATTAACTGAAACATTGACATAATTTTTGTTTTTCATTTTTTTGTTTTTCCTTTAATTTTTTATTTCATTAAACTATAAGTACCAAACGGCACTCCGATTGCATATTCAAGATCGATAAGACCATTTATATAAGTAACTCTTTGCTGCTCCATTGTATACTCTGCGTCACGAAGTTGTAATTCTGCATTTTCTACATGCAGTAAATCCTGCAGACCGTTGCGGTAAGCTGTTACTGTTTCGTTATACGATCTTTGAGCAAGCTCTACAGTTGCCTGCTGCGCTTCCATAGAAATACGAGTCTGTTCCAAATTAAAAACATTATTGTATATTTCTAATTCCGCACTTTGCATTAATTGTGTTAAGCCTATGCTTAGTTTTGATATATTGTCGTCAAGAGCTTTTACACTTTGATAATTCTGACTAAACGGTAAAAGATTAGTTGGTGTCCATGCAAGAGCTGCTGTAAACCCGCCGCTTTTGTTCCAATGATCACCGGTAAAAAATTCAGTTTTTTGTGATTCCGGCTCTTTAATTTTTGTAAAAATATTTTGCGATCTCCATGATAAAGCAAGCGCAGGTGTCCAGTGACCCAAAAGCTGTGCCTTACGCTGCATCTGCACAGTTTTTAATTGCGCTTTCATTTCCAGTACATCAGGTTTGTTATCCAGTGCTTTCTTAACAAAGTCTTGTGTATCAAGCACCACAATATTAGAGCCGTTGCCTACCGGCTCAAGTTCAATTTCTATATTAAATTCTATTCCGCAATTCATAGCAAGCTGATTTTTTAACATCTTTAAATTGTTCCGTATTTGATCAATTGCAGGCTGCTTATTTTTTGCAGCAACTTCTGCCTGCATCCATTGCAACTGAGGAGAGCGCCCTGCTTGATAATTTATACGTGCAGATTCCGCTTGTTCTTTTGCATTTTTTAAACTTTCAGATTGCTGCCTGTACTGTTCTTCCATCAACAAAATTTGATTATACGATTTACGCACATCACGTTCTAATTGCTGTTTTGCTTTATTGTAAGTTATTAGTCCATTTTGATAATCAAGTTTTAAACTTTTAATACCTGCACCTAAAGCAAAAATAGCTAAGTTTAACGAAACCTCCATATTTGCCCCAATATGCCATCTGGAAACATCCATAGGCACTGTTGTGCTTAATACTGAGTTGTAAAGATCGCCGTATGGGGTAGTTATATGCGGCATACTAGGATCAACACGAAGTGCCGTCTGACTATCAGCTGGAGCTTGATTATCAACAGTAAAACTGCCTGTTAAACCAACAGACGGAATAAATTGATTCCAAAAAAGATCGCTCTTTCTTTTTTGACCTGCAGTTGTTATGCGTTGCGATTCCAAACTAAGATTGTTTTTAATTGCAAGCTGCACAGCCTCGTCCTGCGTTATATGCTTTTTTTCCTGCGCATATACGGACACCGGTAAAGAATAAAGGACAAAGAATAAAGAATAAAGAAATATTTTTCTTTGTCCGCCGTTTCTTTTAATTTTTTGTATCATAATGTCTCCTATACTATTAATATTAACTATTATTTCGTTAATTGATTTCAATTCCTAATGCTATGAATTTATATAAAATTCTAAAACTTTTATTTTGTATGCCGCCAAAATCAACACCGTTAGGGTGCTGTATCAAAATATTTATAATTAAAAATAAAATATAATCTGTCTGCAATTCATTTACTAAACTTTCGTTTTTATCATTTTTTATATTAGAAAAAATTAAATGTATTTTTTTCAAATCGAATATTTCTTGACTGCAATGATCAGTGCAGCCGTCGCCATCATAAAATTCAGACGAGCGCATCCGTATCCTGTCCAGAACGATAAGTATTTCCGGGTTTGATTTTAGATAACTTACAATACTCATAATAGCAAAGTAAAGTTGTTCTTCCGGCACAGAAGAAAAAGTAGTGGCTTTATGCGCCCTTTTAACAATATCGTCTGCCGCAACAAAAAACAGGCGGCGCATCATATCAAGTTTATTTTTAAAATGTGAATACAAACTGCTTTTAGAAAGCCCTAATTTTTCTGCAATCATCTGCATCGATGCATTCCATGGACCTTCAATAGCTACCACATTTGCAACTGCCTTCATTATATTTTGATCCTCCCCAAAATGTGTTTCCACTGAAAAATCTTCATTTTTTTTTTCCATTGATTTCCAATCCATACCGTCAATAATATTCCTATTAAGCTTCAATCCGTAATTTATATATTCTGCAATAGTGTTTGAAAACTTGTTTATTTCATCTTCGCTAGGGTTGCGTTTTTCGCGCATAATATTGCCGTGAAAATATGCCAACATACAAACGGTGGCTGTAGTTATAAGATGCAACAGCGAATGTGTTGATTTTTCAATATCTTGAAATTCACATTCGTTTTCATCAAGCAAAACATGGTGCAAATCTATACACCTAAGCCGCATTTGCTCCACCAAATTGCCTTTGTATTTTTCGTTGCCGTATACCTCACTTATGGAAAAGATAAAATCATCGCGGTTGCGGATATAAAATTCAACAAACGCCTGATTCATTAAAAAAATACGCTCTTTTGATGTTTTGTCTGCACTGATTGCCTCTTTATAGTAAGGCTCTGCACATGCTGCAAAGCGGTCAAAAAAATTAAGGAACATAGTATCGCACAGCGCCTCTTTATTCTTAAAGTGCTTGTACAGAGCAGGCTTAGTAACTCCTAATTCCAAAGCCAGGTCTTGCAAGCTGGTTTTTCTGTAATTTCTTGCACCCCACACACGAAAAGCAGCTTGCACAATTTCTTGTTTTGTCATATCCTCTTACCTACAAATATATAAACACTCGGAATAGCATTAGGTTACCGACCGTTCGTTAACTTATAATCTACACATAATGCCATTTATTGTCAATAGCTTTTTTTAATTCTTTTTTAATTCGCAAGGCGGCGGGGTTTACGTTGTAACTAAATTCGTGCTAGTATCTTATAAATGGTAGGAGTATGTGTGTTCCCTGATAGAACGGCTAAAAAAGTGCTTGCCTTAGTTATTTTTGCTCTGCTTAGTTTTCCTGCCTTTGCACAAAACGGCGATGACGGCGGAAACAGCGAAGATGACCGCTCGCCTATAATATCGACATGGACAGACGGTAAAATGTCGCTTTATACAAAGGGCGATCAGCTTTTTTGGATTAACTTAGGTGTTCTTCTGCCGCTTTTTATAACCGACATTGGCAAAATTGATGGTGTAAAAACTGATACTTACGGCGATAAACTGGAAAAAAACATAAAACTAGGCGGCGCAGGCTCGCTTTCATACAGCTATTTTTTAAACAGCCATGTGTATATAGGTGCTGAGCTTCAAGGCAGTTTTTCCGTTACAAAGGCAAGAAAGTTTCTTTACATGGTGCCTATCGCATTAAAGGCGGGGTATCAATTTTTGGCTGGACGTTTTGAATTTCCTATCTCGCTTGCCATAGGCGGATGTACCCAAACTTATGATAATGAGAACAACTTGTATAGTATGTTTTTTAAACCGCAGGCTTCTGCATTTTTCCGTTTTAACCCTGAATGGTCGTTTGGGCTAAATGCCGATTGGTGGATAGTGCCGCAGATTACAAAACAGAGCGAGCACAATGCGGTTGGGCATTTTTTTGAAATTAGCCTTGCCGCAAGGTATCACTTTTAAGGAGCGTTTTTTCTGAAGAAATCATTTATATTTGCCATAACAGCAGTAGTAACTTTATTTGTTTTATCTTGCGATCAAGATCCTATTTTTTATTTTATTTCAAAAGAGGTTGAAAAAAAGGAGCCGCGAATACCCGGCTCGCCTTCAAAATTTGAAAAATTTGATACCGGAGCCGATACGTTTGATGTATACACAACAAACGGAAAATTGCACAGATTTTCAGGTAATACATGGGATGTGTTACCTGTCCCCTCCGATTCTAAGAATATTTTTGATCTTGCTGTAGTGCCGGGTAGCACACCCGGAACAGGTAAAATTTATATTTTAAGTTTGGATGATACTACCGCAACAATTTACGGTGCCGATATTGGTTCATGGAATTGGGGTGTCATAGGAAACGCGAGCAATTACGGTCTGGTTCAATCAATTTATGCAGCAAACAAAAATTTGTTTGCAGGGGCAAGACAAAAAGGCAGCGATGCCTACGCAATTCTAAATTTAAACGGCAATGACTTTACAGAAATTATAGCCGGTTGCCGCGATTTAAGCGGCGTTGTCTATGCAGACAGTAACTATTACTTTGCTACTACTGCAGGAATTTATAAACGCGATTCAAATTTTGCAGGCGGTGATTATTGGGGCGGTTATACTGTTACCGGTATTTTTAGCTATAACGCTACAAACATTATTGCAGTTACATCAGACGCACAAATCCTGCAGGTTGGACCTAGCGCTGCGCCAATCGTACATGCAAAATCTGATCCGTTTACCGGTGCCATAGCACTTTGGCAAAAGGATAAAAGCTCTCAGGAGAAGCTTCTGCTTTTAGGGGTAAAAGGCGGTGCGGATGACTATGGTTATTTTGAAGTTCCAATAACAGATAAGAATAATATAGACTGGGGGAATATCTACGAACCCGGCGCACAAGAATCGCGTTCCAGCGTTAACGACATAGACAGTTACCGCCAGCAACTAAAAAAACATGTCGTCCGTGCGTTGATACAAGCTCCGCCAAGCGCAGATACAGACCCTAAAAATCACTTAGGACTGCCGGTTGTTTTTGCAGCTACGCAAAAAGACGGTGTGTGGTCATACCGAGCTACCGCAGAAAAACCAAACGGTGTTTGGAACGCAGAAGATTAGTACTAGCGCAAGAAGTCTAAAAGTGTTTGGTAAAATGCGTGCAGCGGTCTGCAAGGCTGCCTTGTGTGCCATATCCATCTCTCCAAGTTCAAGAGCGGCACTTGCAAGGTCTATGCCCGCCTCGCGATCCAGTGATTCGGTAACATTTGGAATTTCCATGTTAAGACGCTGCCATGCAAGCTGAACACGCTCTGTGCGGCTGCCAATATCGGCAAGGCGGGTACGCAAATTGTCCATACCTTGATCAATGCCGCCTAAACCTTGTCCGCCTACATAAAGTTGATCGCCGTTTAAAAGAGCATTGCGGACACCAATAACAACATCAAAAATCGATCCGCCTGATACACGGGCGTCAACAGCAAAATTGGGTGCGCCTTCTTCTGCAACCGGACGAATTAAACCCAAACTTTGTAAAACATTGGAACCTGCTGCATCTTCTAGCCTAATTAGGTGGGCATCTGTGCCCTCTATCACAATTCCGCGGGTTTCCGGGTCTAAATATGCCTTTACAGGTGCTGGCGAAAGATTGATTTTTTCGGCAATCGCCAAAACATTGTCGCCTTGGTTCACTCCAATTTCAATTCCATCGACAAAAATCGAAGTTTCTGCAGGAACTTGATAGTTATCGGAGTTTGTTGCGGCGGCAATTTGCATTTTTTCTGCCCAAAACACATCGCCGCCGGAAATATCAAGGTTTGTATAAGTGTTATCGGTAATTTCCTGTCTGCGGTTTGCGCCTGCGCCTCGGTATTCAATACGAATCATAGCCGCCTCGCCAATGCCGTCTACAGAGCCGTCCACAATGCGGAAAGGCTTAGTGAATGCCTTATCTCCGGCAAAAATCTGCTTGCCGTCTTTGTTTGTTGCATTCGCAATAGAAACCAGCTCTTTTAAAAGCTCGTTTATTTCGATACCCATCATTTTTGTTTCGTCTTTAGAGTAGATGCCGTTAGCGCCCTGCACAGCAAGCTCGCGAACACGCTGCATAATTTCGTTTGCCTGCTGCATATAGCCATCAGTAAAAACAAAATCCTCTTTTGCATCTAGCGTGTTTTTTTCAAACCGGTTAAGGCGTGCCAAATACGAATCATAGCGGACAGCATGACTTGCCGCAAACGGGTCGTCTCGCAGCTCATGCAAGCGCGTTTGCTGTGCAATCTTAGACTGAATCGCAGAAATCCCATCTTCCTTGCGGCGCAGCCTGTACTGAATGTCGTCATTCGGCATATTTGTTGATATTCTAAACATAATCCCCTCCCAAAACGGTGCGTAACACCTTTTTTGATCCTTACCTACAGTATCGGTTTATTTTAAAATGATATAAAGGGATTATGATTTAGAGTCGCCCCGCCGCAAACCTGCTGTGTGCATATCTGCGGCGGGGATTTTTATCTTTTTGTGGTTTTATCTTTCTGTATTTTTATCTTTCTGTTAGGACACCGTTTTCAATGATTGCAGAGGCTTCATCAATGTACCGTTGCGGAATTGTGATACCGCAAAGAGCAGCATTGTCTAAATCAATTAAAAAGTCCAATTCGTGTGATTGTGTTGCAAACTTTACCGGAATATCTGCCGGTTTTTTGCCGTTTAGAATATCAGAAACTATGTAGCCTGTGGACAAACCTAGTCTGTAGTAGTTAGAACCTTTTGCAATCAAGCAGCCGCCGTCCATTGCGCCGGAGGCATCCCCTGCAAAAATCGGCTTTTTGGCACCGTTAAATACCTCGATAACTGCCGAAAGCGCCGAAAAAACAGTGCTGTCCGTTGACATATAAATACCGCCTACACGTTTTACAATTACCTGAGCAGCTTGCTTTACTTCAGCGGAATTATTTACCATCTGTGTTACAAGTTCCAAGTCGTTGGCAGCAGCACCTGCTTTAACAAGTTCAAGTTCCGCAAGGGAATTGGCTTCTGAGGGTGTGTAAATATAGCCAAGTACTTTAATATTAGTAATTTCTTTAAAAATTGCGATATTTTCTTCTGTCGAAATCTTATCCGATGCACCGGTAACATTGCCTTCGCCGTTTTCGTTGCTTTTAACAAGACCCGCTCCAATAGGATCGGTTGTTGCTGTAAACACAACCGGAATATTTTTTATTGTATTTGCCAATGCTTGCGCTACCGGAGTTGCAATACCTACAGCAACGGCAACTTTTTCCGACCTGAATTTTTCTGCAATCTGGCTGGATGTACTGGCATCAGCATTTGCATTCTGTAAATCATAAGTAACTTTATGACCACGTTCAGCAAGCGCATCCATAATCCCCTTTTCGCAAGCATCCAGAGCAGGATGCTGCATAAATTTTGAGATTCCGATAACAGTGCCGGTGCTTTCTTTTTTACAGGCAAAAACAAAGATTGACGAAACCGACATAACTAAAATAGCGGTAATTGAAAATATAATTTTTTTATAGACATTCATAATATTATTTCTTTGCTGCCGTAGACGCAGCCGCTGGAGCAGCACCCGCTGCCGGTGTCGAAGCCGCGCCCGACGCGCCTTCTGAAGCAGCCGCCGTTTCTGTTGCCGCCGCATGTGCCGATGCCTTTTCTGCCTTAGCAAATTTGACAAGGGCTACCACCTGATCTTCTGCCGAGATAAGTTTTACACCATCACCTAAGTTTAAATCGCTGACATGGATCGCCTGATTTACGTTTAATCCTGAAATATCAACTTTAATGATTTCCGGCAGGTCTTTTGGCAGACACTCAACTTCAATTTCGTGCAACGGCGTTTCCAAAACACCACCGTCGCGGACACCGATTGGGTTGCCGTAAGTGCGCAACGAAACATGGGTACGCAAAACCTTCCCCATTTCTATTTCGTAAAAATCGACATGCAAAATGTTGCCATTTACGATGTTGCGCTGAGTTTCCTTAACAAAGGCGTCGTGCGCAGAACCATCAATATCAACCTTGACTATAGTACTTTCCGAGATTCCCTTTATGCCGCTTGTAAATTCACGTGCGTCAAGGTCCACGGGGATTGTGCCGCTGTGTCCATAAATTACTCCGGGAATACGTCCCAGTCTGCGCAGGCGGCCCGCATTTGCCGACCCTAAAGCGGAACGTTTTTTTGCATTAAAAACTACTGTACTCATCTATTTGTGTTGCTCCTTTATAATTTTCTTCAAAACTGAAGATGTGATTAATTCTATTTGAGTAATTTGCCCTGCTGGACAAAGTCCTTAACTGGGTCGACAGGGTTCGAACCTGTGCATGCCGGAGCCAAAACCCGGTGGCTTACCACTTGCCTACGACCCAAAAATATTTGCCCCGCGCTATGCAAGGCAATGTCTATAACAACGTTGATGATAGTTTATTCCGAATCAGGTCCCTGATCGTCAACACCTTCTTGGAAATCACCTGAATTATATTTTTCCAGTATCTTTTCCTGCATCGAATTCCTAAAATCGCCGTTTATTGGATGAGCAACATCCTTATACTCACCATTGCGATTTTTCCTGCTTGGCATAGCAATAAAAAGCCCTTCCTTACCTTCAATGATTTTTACGTTGTGTACAACGAAGCAATCATCAAATGTTATGGTAACGTAAGCCTTTAGTTTGCCTTCCCCGCTTGCCTTTCTAACCCTGATGTCAGTTAATTGCATAGAGCTCTCCTTTTTTAAAGCCTAAATAAACTGTACATTTATTTTACCCGATATTGGTGTTTTATGCAAGAGGTGTACTGCGCAGTTTTACGCAGTTTCGTTGATAACGATTTTTATCGTGTTAATTTTACGTCCTTCGATTTCTTGTATAATAAAACTGATGTTGTTGTAGCTTACCTTTTCGTAACGCACAGGGATTTTGCCAAAAAGATCAAAGACAAATCCGCCTAAGGTATCGAATTCGTCTACAGGAAGGGATGCCTCTATCTTTTCGGATAGGTCGCTTAAGTTATAGCGGGCATCGCAAAGCCACGAAACATCACTTAGCTTGATAATTTCTTCGCGCTCGTTGTCGAATTCGTCTTGAATATCGCCTATTATCTCTTCGATGATATCTTCCATGCAGACGATTCCTGAAACGCCGCCGTATTCATCAACAACAACTGCAATATGAACGCGCCGACGCTGAAATTCATGCAGCAGATCGTCAATATGCTTGGTTTCCGGCACAAAAAAAGGCTTTCGTAGTATGTCCGTTATCTCGAATTCGCTGTTTTCGATAAGTTTTTTTAGAATGTCTTTAACATAGACCACCCCGATGATGTTGTCAATTGTTTCGCGGTAGACAGGGAAACGAGAATGTTCACTTTTAGCAACACGTGTCAAGAATTCATCCTTAGGCATATCTGCAGACAAAAGGTCGGTATCGACGCGCGGCACCATAACCTCTTTTACGGTTGTCTCGCCAAATTCGATAACGCCGCGTATCATCTCGCGCTGATCATCGGATTCAAGAGCCTCGTGCGTTTTGCGGTCAAGTTCATCGCCCTTTACAAAAAGACGTTTTAAATAGTCGCTTATACTCACTCTTTTGGGTGTGCTACCCTATATCTCCTAGTACAAATATAACAGGGATTTTTTTTACTGTCAATTTGTTATTAACATTTATTCGTGCCGTATACTTTAACATGGGTTTCCGCTATAATTAAAGTGTTAAAGCTCAGTCATTTGCGAATGAGCAAAGATTTTCCAGACCATGTTGAAGTCTTGTTAAAAGCTGTAGATGACTTTAAAAGGCATTACAGCGGGTAAACTTCCGTTGATGTGATTGGCTAGGCTACGCTTCGTTTGACTTTAGGGCATC
>BTID01000170.1:0-30485 GCA_036245275.1 Termitinemataceae bacterium | reverse complement strand
CCCCCCCCCCCCCCCCCCCCCGTGCGTAACTCTATATAATATATCAATTTACAGATTATTTTCTCATATTTTAAACACTCCGGTGTGCTTTGCGCATGGAGTGTTTTTTATATATTGCACGGGCGTTTGTTCGTGTATAGGGAGTTAAACAAAATATAAATGCTGGAAAATTCGAAGCCCGCGGGGCGTCCTGCCCCGCTTAAGAGAAGAAACACATTTTTACAAAATTTAACTCCTATAAAAAGATGTTCACATAACATCAAAAAAATTGTCGGCGGGCTTACGCGAAGGAGTTAGTGTAAATGGGAAAATGTGCATGGTGCGGAGATTATATCTCTGACAGTGGTGACCGCCAAATGGGCGGTGAGTTCATGAATCAGATGGGATTGGGTTTTGTATCAAAGCTTGCAGGGGCGGCTATTCCGCGCTATTGCAGCAAGGCGTGCAAGCAAGCGGCAAAAGCATCTAAAAGCGGAGTGGCTCCCGCATCAAACGAAGTAGGCGGTGGAGAAACCGTTGTTGTAAATAGCGGGCCTTCTGCCGGTAGTGTTATAGCAAAAGGCGTGGTGAGCGGCTATGGGAAAATGTTCGGAGCCTGTCTTAACGCATTAAAAGGTGCGGCAAACAAAAAAGAAGAACAAAAAGCTGCCGAAGCGGAAAAGGCTGCCTCGATTGACGAGCAGATTGCAAATGCACAATTTACCGGCAGTGCTGATGAAGTAAGCACTGTTTTAAATGATTTATTTGTATTGCTGGCACAGAACGTAAAAAACATTCATCATTATTTAATTTTAGGGGATATTTTTGAAAATTGTCAAGGGAAATTTAACACGGTAAATTTAACACGGAATTTTAACACGGATGTACAGGAGGAACACAGAGTAAAGATAAGATTTGATGATCTTTTTTTCTCTTTGTTTTCCCTCTGTGTTCCTCTTTGACTTCCTCTGTGTTAAAATTCTTTTAATAGTGCCTAGGAACGAGCGGTCTGACGGTGAGGTGCGGCTTTACACCACCCCTTGCCCTATACCGATGATCTGCGCACACAAAATGTGCGTCTAAATTAAATATACCACACTAGGTCTGTCAAATAATGCTAGACATCAAAACTATTTTTTGAAAAAATAAATTTTCTAAGCGATGAAAGCTAACGGCAAATACAATCGTAATTCATCATCAAGAATAGGTCTAAAGCCGTATTTTACTACCTTACCTGTATTTACAATTTCTTAAACCTAAGCCCAACACTTTGAAAAAGCTCGCGCAGGTTTGTGCTGGCGTGTTTTTCCATCGCAAGCCTAATGATCTCGCCGCAAGTTTCGGCATCGTCAAGGGCGTTATGTGCATTATAAACGATGTTGAAATGTTTGCCTAATGCAGTAAGTGCATGTGACTTCAACTGCGGCCAAGTTTTGCGGGCAATTTTTAGAGAACAAAAATAATGTAAGCTGGGCATCGCAATGCCATACCATTCAAGTACTGCGCGAAGTACTCCCATGTCGAATTCGGCGTTATGTGCAACAAGCGGCAGCCCATCTATAAACGGCAATATATTTGCTTCCCATATTTCTGAAAAGTCCGGTGCCTCGCGTACATCATCAACTGTAAGGCCGTGTATTTGTGTAAAGTCCGGGCGGATATATAATTTTGGCGGCTTGATAAGAGAATAGTACGAATCAACTTTTTTGCCGTCTATGTATTTTACAAGTCCGATTGACACAGCACTTTCGCGTGAATATTGTCCTGTTTCAAAATCAATTGTTACAAAGTTTAATGCATCAAGGGCAGGATTGTGTTTAGGCATTTTCTACCTCGCACATTTTTACCATCTTGAGTACATTTATTTTCCACAGATCAACTAATGCTTTTGGAGCGAGCGGTTTTGCATCACAGCCGTAAGAGAGTGTCCATTCCAGTACTTTTGAAAATTGCCAACTTGTAAAATCAATTATGATGCCGCACTCGTTTTTATTTTTAGAATTTTTTGGATTCTTAGAATTTATTTCTTTGATTTTTTGATCGCTTGCCCACTTGCGCTCTGCAATCCACAATGCTGATTCGCCGTAAAATGCTATGCGAAAATGATACGGCTTATCATCAACAAAAACACCAAAGTTGCTCCCGCTTATGCGCGCCCTAAAATCAAAATCTTTTGGCAGTTTAAAAGTTTCATTACTCAATTCAATATCCTTCATTCGCAGTAACGAAAACATGCGCGGTGCTTTCCGCTCCTCTGCATATCCGTAAAGATGCCATACGCCGGTATCAAAAAGTAGTTGATAAGGGCGCACGCGGCGAGTTTGCTTTGTTCTGTTATAGATCCCCGTGTAACTAAACTTGAGTATCCGATTTTCCCGCAAGGCATTTGTTACGATGTCCCATGTTGCAAGCGGTATTGTTGATGTTGGGAAGGGCGGGACTACTAGACGGTCCTCATACCACTGTTTCCCAGTACCGGTGTTAAGCGGTGCTGTAATGCTTTCAAACAGGTGATTTGCAGACTCGTAAATCGGCGTGTCTTTGTAGAGGTCAAGCATGTTTTTGGTAAGACCGAGAGCGAGCATTTCGTCGCCTGTGGTAAATCCTGCGGGCAAGCGATATGTTTTTTCGCCGTAGTAATATCCGCGATGAACAGTGTCGTATTCGATTGGTGCACCTAACATGTTTTTCATAAAGTCGATGTCGCGGCTTATGGTGGACATGCTTGTCTCCCATTCTTCAGCAAGTTGCGATGTGTTAGGAAACCCGCCTGAAGCAATTTTGTTGTCGATAAAGTATATCCTAGGCAGGCTTGTCCGCGGCTGTGATTTATTTTTTGTTTTCATATTATTAATATACTACGATATGTCTGTCATATAATGCTAGATATCGAAACAAAAATGCAACTACCATTATTTTTTGTTGCACCCCCAGTGATTTTAGATACTTGCCGAATTTTAATAAGATGATCTATACTGTTAAAATGAACAGATCAATGTCTTATATTTTGTTAACACCATATACTTTGGTAAAGAGCCGCACAGGCGGCGTTATTGCGCGTATTTTGTCGCGCAGCGGGGATTTGGAATTTATAGGCGCACGTGTGATTGCGCCGGACGAAGAATTCGGAAAAGAGTTTGCAGAGATTCACAGAGCGCAGGCTAAACCTAACAAAAGTTTTATTGCTGACTACATCGAACAAAAATTGGCACCGCAGAGTGATAAACCTCACCGTGCATTGTTGCTGCTGTTTTCCGGTGAAGATGTGTGTAAAAAATTGTCCGACATTTGCGGACACCTCTACCCTGAACACCGTTCTGTTGATGCGATAGTTGGCGAAACAATTCGTGATACTTATGCCGATCTGCTTGTATCTGCATTGGATCCTGAAAAGTATGATTTTTTTGAACCGGCGGTTCTTACACCGCGTAGCGATTCTGATGCAAAAGCAGCTTTAAAGATAATTTTAAAGTTGCTAAAAAAAACCGACAACATTATTGACTTTTTGGAGTACCCCGATAAATCAAAAGTGGAGCGCACACTTGTAATTTTAAAACCGGACAACTGGACATTTGCCTCGGCACGTCCGGGTACGATTATAGATATGTTTTCGCAAACAGGCTTGCGGATAATTGGTATGAAGATTCATCATTTTACACAAGAAGCTGCGCTTGAATTTTACGGACCTGTAGAAGATGTTTTAAAATCAAAGCTATCCCCGATATTCGGAAAAAAAGCCCGTGAGCTTTTAGAGCGGGACTTTGGTATTGCGCTTAACGAGAAAGTTGAGAAGGCGCTTTCTGACAGTTTTGGTGTTGAATATGCGCTGGATCAGTTTTATCAAATTGTAGAATTTATGTCAGGACACAGACCGGATAAAAAAGAATCGCATGCTGTAAAATGTATGGTCATCATTTATGAAGGCGAAAATGCAGTTCAAAAAATCCGCGATGTACTAGGCCCCACGGATCCGTCAAAAGCACCGGCAGGTACAATCCGCAAAGAATTCGGCAGTAATGTTATGGTAAACGCAGCGCATGCTTCCGATTCCACAGAAAGCTTTAACCGCGAACAAGGCATTGTGCGTATACACGATAACGATATAGAAAAGATCATCGAAGATTATTTGAAGTAGAAATTCCTTTAATTAATATGATCGCTAATCTTCGCGCTATTGCATCATCTGCACCGCTTGCACCGGGGTGCTATCTTATGCGCAGCAATGACGGCACTATAATTTACATAGGCAAAGCAAAATTGCTGCGCAACCGCCTAAAGTCATACTTTTACGGCAGGAAAGATCCTAAAACCACAACTTTACTAAAGCATGTTTTTAATATAGAAACGATTATTGTTCAGAATGAATATGAAGCACTGCTGTTAGAAAATACGTTAATAAAGCAACATTCGCCAAAGTACAATATCAGTTTAAAAGATGGAAAAACATATCCTGTTATACGCATAACAGGAGACAAGTATCCTAAAGTTTTCCGCACACGGCGTGTTATAAACGATGGTTCGCGTTACTTTGGACCATTTCCGCAGATACACACGATAGACGCACTTTTAATACTTACAGAAAAAATTTTCCCTATACGTAAATGTAAAGAGATGCGCAAACGTACATCACCATGCATTTACTATCACATAGGCCGCTGCAAAGCACCGTGCTGCGGAAAAATTACTCAGGAAGAATATGCAAAATATATAAATCAACTTGTATACATTCTTTCAGGTAAATCAAAAAAAAGCATCCGCGAATTTACAAACAAAATGAATGAGGCCTCGTTAAAATTAGAGTTTGAAAGAGCGGCAGAATACCGCAATGTGATCGAAGCAATAAAAGCAATCAGCACATCTGGAACTGTTACCGGCACAGATGCATCTGACCGCGACTACATCTCTTACGCACAAGATGGAGTGTTTTATACATTTTCTGTTTTCCAAATGCGCAGCGGCAGATTAAGCGGACAGGATCTATTCCGCACATGCAGTGCTGCAAGTGAAATAGAATCGCTTGGAACATTTTTATTGAGTTATTATTCAAAGGATAGATTCCCCGCGCCTGTTATTTTTGTACAGCGCCAGATTTCGGATTTGCAAAACAACGGCAGCACACCGGCAAGAGGGGGTAGCGGAGAAGACCGCAACGTAGCGCAGCGTAGTGAGGACTTCGTAGCGAGGGGGAGACTTCCCCCTTCTGAATCGTATTCATTCGATAGTAATACGGAATTGTATGCGGCAGAAAATACTGCTGAGAGCCCTAGTTTTTGGTCTAACGAAGGCTTTTACCGCTACTTTAATGACACTTTTAAATTTGTGCCTAAGTTTTGTTATCCTAAGGAAAAGCGGGATGCGGCGGCGCTTGCAATGGCGTACATGAATGTGAAAGAAGATATTTCGAAGCGGTTAAAAGAGCGCGGGACGATTTCGTTTTTGGAGGATTTGCGGCGCGAGCTTAATTTAAAAACTACACCGCGGCGGATAGAAGGTTTTGATATTGCGCAGCTAAACGGAAAATTTCCGGTTGCATCGTTGGTGTCGTTTAAGGACGGCATGCCTGATAAAAAAAATTACCGTTACTTCCGGCTTAAAACTGTTGTTGGAATTGTTGATGATTTTGCTGCGGTTCGCGAGGCTGTGTTGCGCCGTTATTCAAGGCTGTTGCGTGAAAATGCCGATCTGCCGGATCTGATTTTGATTGACGGCGGCATTGGGCAGGTGAATGCTGCACGGGATGTTTTGAAGGAGTTAGGCTGCGATATTGATATTGCAGGTCTTGCAAAACGTGATGAAGAAATTTGGCTGCCGCAGAAAGAGATGGCAGGAGGATTTTATGAGTCTGCAAAACCAATTTGTTTGCCCAAAACAAATGAAGGCTTAAAAATATTGCAGCATGTCCGCGATGAAACCCATAGGTTTGCTACAGGTTTGAATCAACGCTTGCGGTCAAAAGATATAAAACTTTCTGTGCTGGAATCTATAGACGGAATAGGCAAAGTCCGCGCCGCAAAGATTATTAAGGAATTTGGGGCGTTAGACGCAATAATAAAAACAGAGCCTGAAGACATTGCAAAGCGCCTGAATATGAACATAAAACTTGCAAGAATTATCCGGCATGTCTGTATACTTGCCGAAGAAGATGCGCGAGCAAAACTTGAAGAAAATTAAGCTCTTAAATTGACCCCTTACCACCAGTATCGGTTTTTTGTTACAATTAAATAAGGATAAATAAATAAATGGCAGAGACTCAAGGACAAACAACAGGAAAAGTAATTCCTGTTGACATAGAAACAGAAGTAAAAAACGATTACTTAACTTATGCGATGAGCGTTATAGTTTCGCGTGCGCTTCCCGATGTGCGAGATGGCTTAAAGCCTGTTCACCGCCGGCTTCTGTATTCAATGGAGGAGCTTGGTTTGCACCCCGGCGGAGCTACCAAAAAAAGCGCCCGCATAGTCGGTGATACTATGGGTAAGTATCACCCGCACGGTGATGCCGCTCTTTACGAATCGCTGGTCCGTATGGCACAGGAGTTTTCGCTGCGCTATCCGGTGGTGCATGGTCAGGGTAACTTTGGCAGTGTTGACGGTGATCCGCCTGCAGCAATGCGCTATACGGAGGCAAAGCTTTCCCGCGTAGGCGACGAAATGCTCCATGACCTAAAAAAAGAAACCGTAGATTTTTTTCCTAACTTTGATGAATCTTTGCAGGAACCAAGTGTTCTGCCTGCGGCGCTCCCTAACCTTTTAATAAACGGTTCAAGCGGTATTGCCGTTGGTATGGCAACAAATATGGCGCCGCATAACCTTGTAGAAGTGTGCAATGCTATTTGCGCGCATATTGATAATCCTGATATTTCAATTGATGAACTTTCTAAAATTGTTACAGGACCTGACTTTCCTACAGGCGCTATAATTTACGGCAAGAGAGGAATCCGCGATGCCTACCAAACAGGACGCGGCAAAGTTTTAATGCGTGCCCGCTTTATTATAGAAACAGCAAAAAATGGGCGCGAGCAAATTGTGTTTACTGAGATTCCGTATAACGTAAATAAAAAAGTTTTGATCGAACGTATTATTCATCTTGTTCGCGATAAAAATATTGACGGCATTTCCAATGCGAATGATGAATCTGACCGCGAAGGCATGCGCATTGTTGTTGATCTAAAAAGGGACGCAATTGTAAAAGTTGTAATCAATCAACTTTTTGCACAAACAGCTCTGCAATCTACATTCGGTATCATAAATCTGGCTCTTGTAAACGGCAGGCCGCAATGCCTTAACTTAAAAGAACTTATACACTATTTTATTGAACATCGTGTTGTTGTTATTACACGCCGCACACAATTTGATCTTCGCAAAGCAGAGGCGCGCGAAAATATTTTAGAAGGATTGATAATCACACTGGCAAATATTGATGAGGTCGTCAAAATTATAAAAGGCTCTGTTGATATTGACAGTGCAAAAAATAATTTGGCTGAGCGATTTTTGTATCCGGCTGCAAAGGCAAAGAATGACGGACGCAGTCAAGAAGAAATTGACCACCGTGTGCGGGCACAGTCAGAAGCCATTGTTGATATGCGTTTAGGCCGTTTAACGCACTTAGAAGTAGAAAAGCTGGAAACAGAATTAAAAGAAATTAAAGTACAAATTGAATATTTTAAATCATTGTTAGCCGACGATCATAAACTGCGCAATCTTATAAAAGAAGAAACAAAAAGTATCAGCGAACGTTACGGCGATAAGCGCCGCACAGAAATTGTAGACGGCGAAATAGAAAACATAGACATAGAAGACCTTATCAAAAAAGAAGAAATGATGATCATTATTTCAAACTTGGGTTACATAAAACGTGTGCCTGTTGCCGCTTACAAAAATCAAGGACGCGGCGGCAAAGGAATGATCAGCGCAAAACTTGCAGAAGAAGATTTTGTAAAACAAATATTTGTAGCTTCTACACACGAGTATGTTTTATTTATCACCAACGAAGGCAAGGCATATTGGATGAAAGTTCATGAGTTGCCGGAAGGTTCCCGTACATCAAAAGGCTCGCATGTAAAAAGTTTGCTTACAGTATCACCTAACGAGGAAATAACGGCAATCGTTTCGTTCAAAGAATTCAGCGACGAAAACTATTTGTTTATGGGAACATCCCGTGCGGTTGTAAAAAAAGTAATGACAAGCGAATTCTCGCGGGCAAAAACACGCGGCGTTATAGCAATTAAATTAGACGAAGGCGACAAACTTGTAAGCGCACTGTTAACCGGCGGTAAAGATGAAGTCGTGCTAATATCACGCAAGGCGCAGGCATTGCGGACAAGCGAAGAAAATGTCCGTGCAATGGGTAGGAACACACGCGGCGTAACCGGTATGCGGCTTAGTGATAGCGACGAGCTTACAGGTGTATTGCGTGTTGTTCCCGGTGAAAACATGATGCTGATAAGCGAATATGGTTATGGCAAACAAGTTGCATTCGATGAATTCAATATACACGGACGTGCAACAGGCGGACAAAAAATCTATTCGGTAAGCGATAAAACCGGCGAAATTGTAGGTTGTGTTGCTGTTAAAGAGGGCGAAGAGATTATGTGCATAACAACACAAGGTAAATCAATAAAAGTTGATTCAAGCAGTATACGTGTTATGGGACGCAGCGCCGGCGGTGTGCGCATTGTGAATATCGAAAAACCTGATTTTGTAGTCGGCGTAGACAGAATCGTGCGGGATGAAGATACAGATAAAAATACGGATGCAAATGCTGAAAACCAAGACGTATAAGTCATTTATCTTTTGTGTTTTGTTTTTTTTGGCATTGACGCAAGTGCATGCCCAGTCTAGTGATCCGCCTATTACCGATATGGACGATATATTTACGGACTATGTAAAAGATATAACCGCTGCAGCGGCATTGACTGGTTCAATAGGTCTTGCATGGTCAAAACAGTATATCGGTCCATTTATCCAAAGACCTTCTCATTGGGGGATTGGCATATCAGTAGGAACCGTTACCTTAAAAATGAATAATATAGAAAAAATGGCAGCCGCAATTCTTGGTGTAGATTTAAGCCGCAGCTTTGCCGACAAGCAAATTTTACCAAGCTATGTTGCAGAAATGCGTGTTGGAGGAAATAGCCGCCGCCGTTTAGATTTTGGTATTAAAGGCGGATTTTTACCGGTTGTCCCGATTCTTTTTAAGAACGGCTTAGACTATAACTTTTTGCATTATGGTTTTGATGTCCGTTACGGACTTTTACATGAATACAAACACACACCGGATTTAGGCATAGGAATTGAAGTTGATAGGGTAAAAGGCGGCTTAACAAACGATTCGCAGGGGGAAATTGAATACATAAGAGGTGCAGAAACAAGTTCTCTAACCTATGACACTTGGTCAATAAATGCAAAAGCCGGTGTTTCAAAAACATTTTTTTATCCAAGCATCACAATTTTTGCAAACCTTAAAATAGGCATATCGCTTTCAAAATCCGGTTATAAATTCGATGGCTCCAGTTTACAAATTTTAGAAAATGACGGAGCAGGCGGGACTGTGTTTAATAATATACACCAAAAATCAAAATCTCAACTTGAAAAATCCGGCGAATATCTTTCCGATATATTCGGAACGGGCAAATTTACTGTGACACCGGAATCAATTAGCTGCATTTTAGATAAAAATGTTTTTAACTTAAACACAACAGAAGGTGTTTCATTCAATTTCTATAACGGTTGTGTACTTCAATTTACATTTATGTTCGATTTTACCCACCTTGAATACGGCGGATCAATTTCGTTTAGATATCAACGTTAGGTTTTGAAAGGGCTACTTTAATCTGCCATACTTTTAGTATAAAACCAACACATTTTTGGAGAACTTATGCCGCAGGCACAGATGTCAATTAAAGAAAAACTTGTAATAGGTATAAAGGGCACCTCTGAAAAAACTCATGCACCGCAATCCTGCACTGTCTATTGATACTGGTAATGGATTTAAGGCTTACTAGATAATGCCCCTAAATCCATTTAGTTGTTTTTAGATGTCTGAAAAGTTCACATGTCTGAAAAGTCGCTGTCTGAAAAGTCACTTGACTTTTCGGGGGATTGGGTCGATAATGAAAGTGTAGCCTCTGACAGGTTGTTGGCAGAATTAGTCCTGCCGATAAATAATTCCTGTTCTGGGGTTATTTTTTTACTACGGTAAATAACTTTCTCGCCTTTTAGAGAGTCAGCCCCAAAATCGGCAAACAAACCGCCCTCGCCCTTAAAGTAATTATTCCTTTCGGGTGTGGCTTCACTATACGGATCGCTTAACAAGCTGTCTAAATACTCTTTTACTTCGGGCGTTAATACGTTTGCGTCTTTTAGTTTACGGCGTAATTCTTTTATAAAGTCCTGTATCATTTCGATAAATGATTCTTTGGATAGTCCGCTTTCAATAGCCTGTTTTGATTCTGTTTTGAGGTCGTCTTGTTCAAGTTCGTAGAGGGTGTTGTCGAGGTCTGAAAAGTCACACATATTGATTTTCCCCTTGCCTTTTCCCGCAACATATAGTATATTCTAAGTATGCCGTTAGGCATAAATCTTTTTATAGGAGTCAGATATGACGTTCAAAAATCAAGTCTTTTTAAAGCAGTGTAAAGCAAAATGTTTTACCCCCCCCCGTTGGCAGTCTAAGCCCACAGGACTAGTACTCGCCCTTGTAGCGGCGTTTGTGCTGTTTTCCGCTTGCCGAGGCGGCAGCAATCCAGAAGAAATTATCGAAGTAATCGACAATCCCAATGAGCCTCCTGCATTACCGACTGTAGCTATTACAGTTTCAGGCGATTACACTGGACCGACGCTAGATGTAAACTACTTGGAAAAGCTCACCTCTACAGAAATAAAAACTATATCCGGCACAATTACGAACAGCGGCACTGTCGCTTTGCCTTCCCAGCCGCCTAAAGGAGCA
Organism: Termitinemataceae bacterium; assembly: GCA_036245275.1. GTDB lineage: Bacteria > Spirochaetota > Spirochaetia > Treponematales > Breznakiellaceae > BTID01. Next base: position 19,556 of record BTID01000170.1, on the reverse strand, counting down.
CTCATCGTTAGTATTACAGCCGGTCCTAACACAAGCTATGTAGGACGGCGAACTGGGGCCTCCACTATCGCATTAAATCTAAAACTTGACGCCTCAGGCATTCCGGAATTCCGGCCTGCAGATAGCGAAAACAAAATCCCCATAGGCACTTACGCTGAGTTTCAGTTGATAAACGGGACATTGGGCGGCAGCTACAAGCAAGAAGCCGACCTAGACTTTATGGGGGAAAGCGGTATTTCAGGCGTTCCTGAATGGGCTCCAATAGGCACGGACACTACACCCTTTACCGGCACTTTTGACGGAGCAAACAAGACGATTGACCGCCTTTATATCAATAAGCCCAATGATTATTACGTGGGGTTATTCGGTGCTGCCGCAGGCTCTTCAAGCTTCGCAAACGTGAATATCAAAACCGGTTCAGTTACAGGCAAGGCTTATGTAGGCGGTTTATTAGGGAGTAGTGTTGGTAATAGCAGTGTTATCGTCAACAATTGTTCCAATGGTGCTAATATTACCGGAACTGGTCAGTATTTTCACCCATATTATGAAGTTCTATGGGATGCATGTATCGGCGGTTTATTGGGATATATTAATTATGAAACTTCTAAAATTAGTAATTGTCACAACTCAGGCAATGTTACAGGCCTTGGTCCCGGAGTAGGCGGTGTAGTAGGCATTTCTATGGCCGACATAATAGGCTGTTCCAACTCAGGCAGCATCTTGAACAACGATAAATCAGGCAATTCATTAATATCGACTAATACAGGCGGTGTTGTAGGCGAGGGCAAAGATAATATAATCGCCTGTTACAATACAGGCGATGTTACAGGAACAGGAGAATATACCGGGGGCGTAGCGGGCGTTGCAGGCAAAAGCTTCGGCGTTAGCAATATTATGACAGCTTGTTACAACACAGGTAAAGTTGCGGGTGCGGGTAGTACAGGCGGTGTTGTAGGTGCTTCGAATGCTATAGTAACAGCTTGTTATAATACAGGTGAAGTTACCGGCACCAGTTTTGTATACAGCATTGGCTCTGCAAAAAATGACGATGTTACCATCAGTTACTGGAAAAAAGATTCTTGCTCTGCGAATACAACAAAAGGTTGGAAGAACGGCGGCGAAAACGCAGGAATATTTGATGCCTACTTTACCCCGCCAAGCTCACCTGAATGGGGCACAGGAGACGGATCAGAGAGCGGAAAGTACTGGAAAGCAAACGTAGACTATACCAAGAGCTTGCCTAAGCTGTGGTATGAAAAATAAAAAAACACCCCGCTGCGGCGGGGATTTTTGTTTTTGGAAAAAACCAAAATGTGCCTGCCCTGCGGGTTCAACAAAAAACAATGGCAAATTTAACACAGAGTAAAAGGAGGAACACAGAGAGGGAAGATTTGATGAACTTTTCTTTCCCTCTTTGTCTTCCCTCTGTGTTCCTCTGTGCACCTCCGTGTTAAAATTCTTTAAAGCACCTCCGTGTTAAAATTCTTTAAATGCGCCATTAAAAATTGTTGCACCCCTGCCCTGTTACCCACTTGAAACATATTGATTTTTTTGTCAAATTTATAGTAGTCAACGATAGACCTTGCCCCGCATATTCGGGGCATAGAAAAACCGGAAATTGAGGAGTTTTTTGATGAGCATCGATATAAAAAAGATGCGGAATATCGGGATTAGCGCACATATTGATTCGGGTAAAACTACCCTTAGCGAGCGCATCCTGTTTTATTGCGACAAGATCCACGCCATTCACGAAGTACGCGGCAAAGACGGCGTAGGCGCTACGATGGATCATATGGAATTGGAAAAAGAGCGCGGCATTACAATTCAGTCCGCCGCAACTCAGGTTACTTGGAAAGATCATACAATCAATCTGATCGACACACCCGGTCACGTTGATTTTACAATCGAGGTAGAACGTTCTCTGCGCGTTTTAGACGGCGCTGTGCTGGTTCTATGCGCAGTAGGCGGTGTGCAATCTCAATCTATAACTGTAGACAGGCAGCTTAAACGCTACCATGTTCCCCGCATCGCGTTTGTAAATAAATGCGACCGCACCGGAGCTAACCCGTTCAAAGTACACAAACAGCTGCGCGAAAAATTGGGTTTAAATGCGGTTCTTATTCAGATCCCAATCGGTTTGGAAGACAAACTAGAAGGCATTGTTGACCTTATCGCAATGAAAGCTGTTTATTTTGATGGTGATTCCGGCGAAACTATACGTTATGCGGAAATCCCCGCTCACTTAAAAGAGGAATCTGACAAGCGCCGCGAGGAGCTCATTGATGCGGTTTCTATGTTTGATGATGATCTTGCAGAAAAGTATATAAGCGGAGAGGCTATTCCTGACAACATGCTTCAAAGTGCAATCCGCAAAGGTACGCTGGAAGAAAAATTCGTGCCGGTTATGATGGGTTCTGCCTACAAAAACAAGGGCATACAAACATTGCTAGACGGTGTAAATAATTATTTGCCCGACCCAACACAGGTTAAAAACTTCGCCCTTGACCTTGACAAGAACGAAGAACAAATCGAAATCATCTCTGACGATAAAAAACCGGTTGTAGCTCTCGGCTTTAAGCTGGAAGATGGTCAATACGGTCAGCTTACCTATGTACGTGTATATCAGGGGACATTAAAAAAAGGTGATGAGTTGATAAATACCCGCGCCCGACGTAAATTCAAAATTGGGCGCTTGGTACGTATGCATTCAGATAGCATGGAAGACATCAACGAAGGCTGTCCGGGCGATATTGTAGCGCTTTTCGGTATTGAATGTGCATCTGGTGATACATTCTGCGGCGGCGGGCTTAACTTTGCAATGACATCAATGTTTGTGCCGGAACCTGTTATTTCGCTTGCCATTACTCCAAAAGATAAAAAATCTGCCGACCAAATGGCAAAAGCACTTGGCCGTTTTACAAAAGAGGACCCGACTTTCCAGACATTTGTAGACCCTGAATCTAATCAGACTATCATCAAAGGTATGGGCGAGCTTCATCTTGAAGTTTATATTGAGCGTATGAAGCGTGAATACAAGTGCGAGGTAGAAACCGGCATGCCGCAGGTTGCATACCGCGAAACGATTACGCAGCGTGCAGACTTTAATTATACTCATAAAAAACAAACAGGCGGTTCGGGTCAATATGGACGTGTTGCCGGTTTTATGGAACCGTTTGCAGATTCAGATTACGAATTTGTTGACAGCATAAAAGGCGGCTCAATTCCAAATGAATACATTCCTAGCTGCGACAAGGGCTTTAAGCAGGCAATACAAAAAGGTACGCTTATAGGCTTCCCAATTGTAAATGTCCGCTGCACAATCAACGATGGTCAATCTCACCCTGTGGATTCTTCGGATATTGCCTTCCAATTGGCGGCAATAGGTGCATTCCGCGAAGCTTACGGCAAGGCAAAACCTTGCATCTTAGAGCCTATTATGAAAGTTTCTGTGGAAGGTCCTACAGAGTTCCAAGGCAACATATTCGGAAGTTTAAACCAAAGACGCGGCATTATTTCCAGCTCCACAGAAGACGGCACATTTAGCCGTGTGGAAGCGGAAGTTCCGCTTAGCGAAATGTTTGGCTATTCTACGGATTTAAGGTCAATGACACAGGGCAAGGCGGAATTCACTATGGAATTCCAAAAATACGGCAAGGTCCCGTCAAGTATTTCAGAAGCTCTAACTAAAGAGTACGAAGAAAAACGCCGCAAAGAGCAGGGAAAATAGTTTTGATTATCAATTGTATGATGGTGTGATTGTGCTATTGACAGTTTATTGTTGTTTTAATAGAATTGTATATGATCTAATGCTCGCCGTGCGGGCTAAAGTCAATTTAAGGAGTTTTTTTAGTAAATATGCCTACGATTAATCAGCTTGTCCGTTTTGGAAGGCAGCAGGTAACATCAAAAACAAAGTCGCCTGCATTGCATTCTTGTCCGCAAAAACGCGGTGTTTGCACTCGTGTTATGACAGTTACCCCAAAAAAGCCTAACTCGGCTTTGCGTAAAGTTGCCCGTGTCCGCCTTTCTCATGGAACAGAAGTAACAGCATATATCCCCGGTATCGGGCATAATTTGCAGGAACACTCTGTTGTTCTGGTTCGCGGCGGACGTGTAAAAGACCTTCCCGGTGTCCGCTACCACATTATTCGCGGTGCAAAGGATACCTTAGGCGTAGCAGACAGAAAACGCGGACGTTCTAAATACGGCGCTAAAAGACCTAAGGCATAGGAGATATTATGGGACGCAAGAAAAAAACAATAGATCGCGGTGTTTTGCCGGATCCTAAATACAACAGTGTTGTAGTATCAAAATTTGTAAACCGCATGATGTTGCAGGGTAAGCGCTCTATAACATTGCACATTGTTCATAATGCCTTAGCCTCGTTGCAAGGTAAAACTGATAAAGAGCCTTTGGAAGTGTTTTTAAAGGCATTGGACAACGTAAAACCTGTTGTCGAAGTAAAATCAAGACGTGTAGGCGGCGCAACATATCAGGTTCCTGTAGAAATACGCGAATCCCGCAGGGAAGCCTTAGGTATGCGCTGGATTATAACGGCAGCCCGTGCAAAAAATGGTCATGGTATGGACGAACGCTTGGCATCTGAGCTTATGGACGCTTACAACGGCACGGGCACTGCCTACAAAAAGAAAGAAGATACCCACAAAATGGCAGAGGCAAATAAAGCCTTTACCCACTACAGATGGTAATAAAAATAAGCGGCAACCGTTAATCAATGGCAAGCAGTCATTGATTAATTGTCTTTTGTTTTCAACACAGCCAGAAACGCTTTGTCGGGTATCTCGACTTCTCCCACCATCTTCATACGCTTCTTGCCTTCTTTTTGTTTTTCCAAAAGTTTACGTTTACGGGTAATATCGCCGCCGTAACATTTTGCAAGAACATCTTTGCGCAGTGCATTGATAGTTTCCCTTGCAATAACATTGCTGCCTATAGCACCCTGAATTGGAATCTTAAATTGCTGGCGCGGTATCTCGTCTTTTAAACGTTCGCAAACAATCTTGGCACGCTCGTAGGCATTTTCTTTAAACACAAGCTGCGAAAGCGCGTCCACTACTTTTCCGTTTAACAAAATATCAAGTTTAGACAAACTTGTAGGTTTATAGCCTGTAATATCATAGTCAAATGATGCATAACCGCGGCTGATGCTTTTTAGCTTATCATAAAAATCAAAAAGCACTTCTGAAAGCGGCATATCATAAATTAACTCAACACGTTTTTCGTCAAGGTATGTCATATTAGTTTGTACACCGCGCTTCTGCAAGCATAGAGTCATAATATTTCCTAAAAATGATGTAGGCGTAATTATTGAAGCTTTGATATAAGGCTCCTCTACACTTTCAACTTTATTTTCTTCGGGATACTCAGAGGGGTTATCAATAAAAACTTCTTTACCCATTGCAAGATGCACTTTGTATTTTACAGACGGAGCGGTAAAAATTATCACTTGATTAAATTCACGTTCCAAGCGTTCCTGAATAACTTCCAAATGCAGCAAACCCAAAAAGCCGCAACGAAACCCAAAGCCCAAAGCGGCAGAAGAATCTTTTTCGTAAATTAGCGAAGCATCATTTAATTTTAATTTTTCTAAACTTTTTTGCAGCTCTTCGTAATCATTAGAATCAATAGGATAAATTGACGAAAACACAACCGGTTTTACTTCACGGAAACCCGGCAAGGCGGCCTTACATGGATTGCCGGCAGCAGTAACAGTATCACCTACACGCACATCACTAACAGTTTTTATACCGGCAATGATATAACCAACGCCTCCGGCATCAAGCTCGCCTGTTTCTATCAAAGCAACTTTGAACAAGCCGACACTTTCAACATCATACTCGGAGTTATTCGACATAAAACGGATCCTATTGCCCTTTTTTAATTTGCCGTCGAACAAGCGGATATGAACAACAACACCTCGGTATGGATCATAGTGACAATCAAAAATCAACGCACGCAGCGGTGCTTCGGTACTACCTGTAGGAGGCGGAATTCTCTTAACAATAGCCTCAAAAAGCTCATCAACACCGGTGCCTTCACGCGCAGAAACAAGCAATGCATTTTCCGCATCAAGCCCCAAATCTTTATCGATCTGTTTTTTTGCCGCAGGAATATCCGCCGCATTCATATCGATTTTATTTATAACCGGCACTATTTCCAGATCGTGTTCCATAGCAAGATACATATTTGAAAGCGTCTGCGCCTGCACACCCTGTGTCGCATCCACCAACAAAAGCGCACCTTCGCACGAACTAATCGCCCGCGATACCTCGTAAGTAAAATCAACGTGGCCGGGCGTATCAACAAAGTTAAGCTCATATTCAATGCCGTCTGCAGCCGTGTAGGGAATTGTTACCGCCTGACTTTTTATTGTAATGCCGCGCTCACGTTCAATATCCATAGTATCCAAAATCTGATTTTGAAAATCCCTGTCTTCAACAAGATGAACCTTTTGAATCAGCCTGTCCGCCAGAGTTGACTTACCATGATCAATATGCGCGATAATACAAAAATTGCGAATTAAAGAAATATCTTTCATATTACAATCATACTATATTCGCGCATGGCTTACTATGAGCAGCTTATTTTTATTTTACATATCTGCACCCGGATCTTGCCAGCCTGTGCGGTCGTAACGTCCATAATTTGTTGACCTGTCGAATTGCACGAACTCTTTTAGTCCCGCCTCTGAGGGGAACTTGTTGTCAATGTATAGATCGTCGTGACTGCGCCCGAAAGCACGTTCCTGTATTGATGTCCAAATACGGTAGCGGCAAATAACGCAAAAATAGTATGCGGTTTGGCGCATTGTACAGGCATCTTCTGCCTGGTATGACTTATTTGCACCTCCCATGCCGTTGATCCATGGTGCAAGACGCCACCACGAAGATTCTTCGGCATAGGTGTAGCCTTTACGTCCTATAAACACAACCCAAGCCGGCCAATGTTTCCAATCGGTATCCGGCCATACTGATGATTTTCCTTCGGATTCGTGTAGCCATTTTTTATTCGGATTCATGCTGCTTTGCCACTTTGAGTTTTTTATAAAATAACCGCGCAAATTTTCTGCGATACTAGGATCTTTATCGAAAATCGGATTGCCCGGTTTTGCAAGATCCCAGTAGCCGTCGCCCTTTTCATCGCCGAAAATTGCGTCTGCCCATGCCATTGGACCGCCGGGTACATCGGGAAAATTAACCTGCCCTATATCGTAGTTTTGCGGAAAGCCGTGTCCGCTTACATTTAAATTGCCGCCCTTGTCCCCCCAGCTGCCCCATGCGGCTGCCGCGTATTCATCGGCTACACCTGCAAAACCGTGTCCGACATATTCGTGCAGCATCCACTGGAAGTTACTGTCCATGTAGCCCCATGCCTCGCCGCGCGGGCTGTATCCGGCGGATGCCTCCCATTGCGCGTGAGATGAATTGCTTATAAAGGCTATGCCGTAGTTGGCTGGAAGATTGCCCCCCGCGTCTGTAAGATATGGGCAGGTTTTAGCCAGCGCCGCTACAACGCCGCGGTCAGGGTGAATACGCGGACCGCTTCTTCCACTCGGTTTATACACAGTCGGGGTGCCGTTTCCGCCGCCGCCTGCCATTATCTCCGCTAATTCAGCTTCGGAACTGGTTTTAGGTGAATCAGCATAAAAAATATAAACGCCGAAATTTTCGATAAAGTCTCGTATAACAGGCGCATGGATAAATTCGCGCGCCAACTCGCGGCCCTTATTATCCCATGCACCGCCGGGTGCGTTATCTGCCGCATTAAAACCATCACCTATAATAAAAATATTTGCCGCCAATGGTTCTTTAGGGCGGTGTATGGCTACAATACGAAAATTTTTGGGGACTACCTCAAAATCGTAATCTGAAGCCGCCGTTATGTATGATCCGGTAGGATCGGAATTTTCAGGGTTGTCAGGATTGCCTATATACCAGACACTCTCAAACTCCCCTTCCTCTTGTTCTTCACTAAGATATTTGTGTTCGCAGCTGACAAAAAACAAAGCCGCACAAGCAAGAAAAAACACCGAACTAAAAATCGATTTCACAATAAACCACCTTTAATACAAGATATTATATGCTCATTATAACGAATATACCAAAAAAAGTCAAATCACGATTGCTCTGGAAATTAACACAGAGCCGTTGTGTATAAATCACATATAATGTATTATTATTATAACAGAAAATGAAGGAAGACCCTCTCTTATTTCAGATTTTACTACAACTAATTCTTATTTTAATAAATGCGGTTTTTGCGGCAGCAGAAATTGCACTTATTTCGCTTAACTCTCAAAAATTACAAAAGTTATCAGAATCCGCTAACAAAAATTCTAAACGCGCAAAACGCCTTCTTGTTCTAAAAAATACGCCGGAAGATTTTTTGGCAACTATACAAGTGGGCATTACACTGGCAGGATTTTTAGGCAGTGCGTTTGCCGCAGATGCATTTTCTGACAAGCTTATCAATTTTATCACTCAGTTTAATATACCAATATCAATAGCAACTATAAAAACTTTTTCGCTTATTGTAATTACGATCATCATATCTTTTGTTACTATGGTTTTAGGCGAACTTGTTCCAAAACGTATTGCGATGAAAAAATCAGAAAGTATTGCATTAGCGCTTTCGTTTTTTTTGTTGTGTATTTCTAAAATTTTAACACCGGCAGTACGGCTTCTTACCGCTGCAACACGGGGACTTTTGTTCCTGTTGCACTTGGATTCAAAAGATGACGGCGAAACTGTTACAGAAGAAGAAATACTTTTGATGGTTGATGCAAGCAGCGAAAAGGGCGAAATTGAGCAGAGCGAAAAAGAGATCATTAACAATGTTTTTGAATTCGATGACAGAATTGCAAGTGATATTATGACGCATAGGCTTGATACAGTTATGTTGAACATAAAAGATAGTGATGATGCGTGGGAAAAGGCAATTATCGAAAATGAGTACAGCTTTTATCCTGTTTGCGGCGAAACGTTTGACGATATACGCGGCGTGTTAAGCACACGCGATTTTTTACTTTTAAAAAACCGCAACAGAAAAAATGTTATGGAAAAGGCCGTTCACCCCGCACTGTTTGTGCCGCACACCGTTAAAACAGACATGCTTTTAAAAAAGATGAAGCAGAATCACAATTATTTTGCGATCATTTTAGATGAATACGGCGGGCTTGCCGGTCTTGTCAGCGTTACAGATCTTATTGAATCACTTGTAGGCGATTTAGGCTTTGAATCGTATTATTAGTCATTAACTCTAACTACATTTGCAACGGTACCATCGTAGGTGTAAACCTTATCGTTATTGTTAGGGTCAAGCACACGGTTGCCGTTGTGGTAAAAAATATATTTCCAAGTTCCTGCAGGTAAGGGCAGATTTAACGAATAGATGCCCCGCTGTGTTTCATGCAGTTCATACATAAACGGGTCCCATCCGTTAAAATCACCGGCAACTGTAATTGTTTCGCCGCTTTCTGCTTTGTATGTAAAGTCAAGGGAATGTGAACCTTTTGCAATTGTAGGATTTGTTTTTGCTGTCTTTGGAACAGGCGCAATAGAAAGCTGCAAGCCCGTTTCCGTATCAAGCCGCCGTTTTGGGTTTAGCGGATCACATGTCCATAATCCGTCCAAAACAAGCCTGTACTCCAGCTTTGTAATGTCCCGGGGCGTTTCGTAAGCAAAAAATAAAATACCGGAATCACGCAGCATTTCCGGCGGAATCCTGCTTTTTTCGTCAAACGTAGCCGTTTCGTTTATAGGCACCATCAGTTTTTGAAAAGGATAAATAACAGAAAAGTTTTCGTGGGCAAACGCCACGCCGACACGTCTATAGTTGGAGACGGATGTAAAGACTACAGCATCATCAAAAACTACAGGCGCACCGGCTTTTTTGATGCTCAACAACAGATCAATAAAATCATACGACTTTGTATCAAGTGCATTTAAATTAACTGCAAAACACAAAATCAAAACAGGTGCCATGCACCGCAATTTCCCCATACCCATATTTAAAGTATCGGTTTGTTATGCAAAAAACTATGATTAAATTGATCTGCCCTAAGCAGGTTTTTCAGTGCTACCTGGCATACTCGATAATCCTTGTTTCGCGGATAACTGTAATTTTTATTCTGCCCGGATAGCTTAAATCACTTTCAATTTTTTTGGCTATTCCGCGTCCTATGTCTTTGGACTGTTCGTCATTTACCGCATCGCTGTGAACAAGAACACGAAGTTCCCGTCCCGCTTGTATGGCAAATGATTTTTCAACACCGTCAAAACCGGACGCAATGTCTTCAAGGTTTTTTAGCCGCTTGATGTAATTGTCGATTGTTTCTTTACGCGCACCAGGTCTTGCTGCCGAAATAGCATCTGCAATCTGCACTATAACCGATTCAATGCAAAGCGGTTCGATGTCGTTGTGGTGGCTGCCGATTGCATTAATTATGCGCGGATCTTCACCCATCTTACGTGCCATCTCCATACCGATTTCTGCATGGTTCAAGTCTGAATCCGCCTCTACACCTTTGCCGATGTCGTGTAACAGGGCGCCTCTTTTAGCAAGCTCGCGGTTTGCACCAATTTCCGTAGCCAGCAACGATGCAATCTGCGCCACCTCTTTTGAGTGATATAGCACATTCTGCCCGTAACTTGTGCGGAAGTATAGTCTGCCCAGTGCATGAATTGCTTCATTGCTGATATTGTGAATACCAAGGTCGTAGAGGACCTTGTCGCCTTCTTCAAAAATCTTTTGAGATATTTCCTTAGAAACACGCATTACGACTTCTTCTATACGTGCCGGATGAATACGGCCGTCAGAGATAAGGCGTTCAAGCGCAACTTTTGCAATTTCGCGGCGCACCGGATCAAAGCAGGAAATTACCACAGCTTCGGGAGTGTCGTCAATAATAATATCAACACCGGTAACAGTTTCCAGAGCACGGATATTGCGTCCCTCACGTCCAATAATCCGTCCCTTCATCTCGTCGGAAGGCAGCGAAACTGTAGTAACCGTTACCTCGCCTGTAACATCTGTTGCAATGCGCTGAATCGCCGTCAGTAAAATTGACTGCGCCTTTTTTTCGGCGGTTAGATTCGCTTCTGATTCGATCTTGTTGATAATTGTCTGAGCATCGTGCTTTGCCTCATTTTCCAAGTTGCTGATTATTAAAGCCTTGGCATCTGCCGCAGTTAAACCGGAAACCCTCTCTAATTCTGCGCGTAACTTTAACTCGCCGTTCTTTATATGCTCTTCACGTTGATGTAAAAGCCGCTCTTTTTCTTCCAAAGAGTGTTCCGACTTTTCGATCTGCTTTAATTTTTTATCAACTGTGTCTTCTTTTTGCAAAACACGGTGCTCAAAACGCTGTAATTCTGCCCGACGTTCGCGGGTCTCCCGTTCAGCCTGGTTGCGCTCGCTGATTATCTTTTCTTTTGCTTCCAAAAGCATCTCTTTTTTAAGAGATTCTGATTTTTTTACTGCATCCTCTTTAATCCGTTCAGCTTCTCTCTCGGAAGCTGTAAGTTTAAATCTGGCAAACAGCCATCTTATTGTCCAGCCTAAGCATAACCCGGCAAGAGGGAGGATTATCCAAAAAATCCATGCCATCTTTTTCCCCTTACCTGTTTTTTAAGCCATCGCATACTGCGAAGTGCTTAAATTAAAATATTCCCAACATCTACGGTTATTAAAAAAATAACTGCCCAAAGAAATCCTAGCATAACGGTAGTATTAAAGTCAAGGGGGCTAAAATTACAGGAACAGCGTATCAATATTATGCCTAAAATGCTGCCGGAATCGCCTGTAAACCTGTGTTTTCTTTAAAGCCAAAAATGATGTTCATATTTTGGACGGCTTGTCCTGCCGCCCCTTTTACCATATTGTCTATAGCACTTGTTATAATAAGCATGCTGCCGCTCTGATCGATGTGTACGGAAATATCACAGTAATTTGACTGCCGCACTCTGGAAGCTGCCGCATAAGTGCCAAGCGGCAGGACACGGATAAAATATTCGTTTTTATAAAAATCTGTGTATAGTCCATGAACTCTTTCAAGATTTTTTTGGACGGTGCTTGATTGCGGACGCGGCGGTGTGCTATGAGCAATATCAGATTTTAGCGGTATGTAAATTGTGCTTAAAATTCCGCGGTTCATAGGAACAAGATGCGGAGTAAAGATCACATGGCGCGGCTTTAAGAGTCTGTTTTCGATAATAGAAAAGTTTCTGCTTATTTCGGGTGTGTGACGGTGGCAGCCTACTTTATAAGGGCTTACCGAATCGGAACATTCAGGAAAGTGATAACTGCGGTTAGGTTCCCTGCCGCCGCCAGTTATCCCAGATGCCGAATCGGCAATGATTGTGCCATCTCCCGCGGCGATTCCTAATTTTAATGCGGGCATAGCCCCTAAGGTTATTGATGTTGGGTAGCAACCGGGGTTTCCTATTATTGCCCCGCCTTTGCAGGCTGCATCTTTAATTTTTTGCCTGTTCATTTCCGGCAAGCCGTAAACAGATTCTGAGTGCAATTGCGGCTCAGTATATGGTTTGCCATACCATGCTGCATAAGTTTCACCATCATCGTCAAAACGGAAGTCGGCAGAAATATCAATAAAAGGGATATTTTTACTATGGCACTGTTTTGCATAGGCTTCTGAGGCACCGGCGGGAAGCGCGGCGAATACAACATCACTATCTTCTACAACCTGTTCGGCATTCACAAGCACTGCATTTACACATTTTAGTAAATTGGGATATATATCTGCAAGCGGCTGTCCTTCAAAACTTGTCGAAGATAACTTTAATTCCGTTACCTCTGCATGGCTTGCAAGCAACCTGCACAATTCAGATCCTGCATAGCCTGCAGCCCCAATAATCCCTGCCACCATTTTAATTTTCCTAAATTTATCAGCTTTGATTTTTCAATTTTAAAAAGCCGAATTTTTGTTTTGAAAGCATGATACATCCAATAATCAAGAGACCTGTAATAAGGTTTAGATCATTGGGGTTCATGTGGATGTGATACCCATAATTTCTAGCAAGGAACATCATTGCCCGGTAAAGGATTGAGCCTATAATGACGCGCAATGTTAAAATACCGATTTTATTTGATCGTAAGACAAATTCGCCAATCATTAACGAAGCAAGTCCTGAAACTATCATGCCTTGTCCAAAGCTAACATCTGCAAAGCCCTGATACATTGCAGCAAAGGCACCGGAAACGCCAACAAGTCCGTTTGCCAGACAAATACCGATGATTTTTAAAACATCAGGGTTCATTCCTTGCGAAACTATAAGCTGAGGGTTGCCGCCTAATGCACCTAATGCAAGTCCTAAATCAGTTCTAAAAAACAAATCCAGTGCAAGTTTTATGGCAAGTACAATGATGATGCAGTACAACACGATTCCGACATTAGGGTCCTCGATAAAGTTAGATGTAAAACTAGAAATTCGTGAAAATGTTGTTTCTGTGCGCAGCAGCGGGATGTTTGCTCTGTTGCTCATTATCCGCAAAATTACAGAACGCAGCATTGTCATTGTAAGAATACCGGAAAGTAAATCAGGTATTTTTAATTTAGTATGAATAAGGGCTGTAACTAGACCTGCCGCAGCTCCGCCTAAAAAGGCAAGGAAAACGGCAACAAACGGCGGCAACCCGTTTACAATGCAAACAGTCAGTATGGCTGCCCCCAGCGGCAGGGATCCGTCTACGGTCATGTCGGCAAAGTTTAATACCCTAAAGGTAATAAACACTGCCAGCACCATTATGCCGTAAACCAGCCCTTCAATTAAAATACCTTCAATCATTTTATAGCGTACTTACCTCTAGTGCAGCAGCTTTTTTATTTTTTTGTTTAGGCTTTATTTTATATTCCCAAAAGTTTACAAAACCGCTAGCAATAAATATTGTTGAATAAACACCGGATAGCATACCAACTAATAGTGCCAACGCAAAGTCCTTCATAGAACCTGAGGTAAACACATATAGGGAAACAACTGCAAGCATCGTTGTTAATGTTGTAATGACTGTGCGCCCTAATGTTTCGCTAACGGCACGATCTAACACATTGACAAATTTGTCATCAGGATAGATGCGGCGTGTTTCACGTATGCGGTCAAAAATAACAATGGTATCGTTAATTGAATACCCTAAAATTGTCAAAATTGCAGCAATTGTTGTGGTGTTAAATTCCATCCGTGTCCATGCTATAAAGCCGACCATAATAAGGGCATCGTGCAGAATAGCAAGAACCGCACCTATAGCGTATTGAGGTTTAAACCGTATCGAAGCATAGAACAATATCAAAAGCAGCGTTAAACCCATCAAGATTCCTGCTTGGTTGCTTAACTCTTTTGAAAAGCGCGAGCCGACATAATCGGAACGTGTAATAAGAACTTCGCCTGCACCAAATGATTTTTCCAGAGTTGAAAATATTTGTTCGGCACTTACATCGGAGGTGTTTTCTTTTTCGTCCATGCGGATCATAAAGTGCCTGTCTTGCATCTCCCCTAAAACTTGCACGGAAACTTTACCAAGAACCTCTAAACTGTCCCTAACAGAGGAAATATCTACCGGCTGTGCGCTCGGATCCAAATAATGCACTATAAAGGGTTCCGCACCCAAAACAGGGTTGCCTTGTGCATTTTGCAAAAGGTAAACACTTTGAATTTCGCCTACGCCTTTTAAATCAACGGATAATCCGCTTACTTTTTCGCTTAAAGCATCAGTTAAACTTTTTAAGCTGGGGTAGTCTGTATATGCAAATGCATGGTCAATATTGTCTATACTAGGTCCTGAAATGACAATATCCATCCTGTTCCGTGTAAAAGAAACAACTGCATTCCCCCCTCCTGTATATGTCAAGCTGAATGCAGTTGGTGCAAACCGAACCTCTTGAATTAAACCGGCTTTAAAGTCAACACCAAGGTTAAAACCGCCCTTTAATAAATATCCGGTAAGACCTGCAAGTACCAGCAAAATAGAAAAAATCGCTGTTGCAAGGAAGCATTTTGAAAAATTAATAATGCGCTTCATTTATTTGATCCTCCAGCTGATCGAAACTTTTTGGCTTCTAAGAACATCAGTGCCAAAGTCAAATATTAAACGTGATACAAACAAGGATGTAAACACTGACGAGAATACGCCGATTGCCAAACTTACCGCAAAACCCTGTATCGGGCCGGAACCAAGTTGCGAAAGGAACAGGGCTGCAATGAATGTGGTTATGTTAGAGTCCATAATTGCCCAGAAAGCCTTGCTAAAACCGGCTTCTACGGCAGCTTTACGGCTCTTTTTAAGGAGCAGCTCTTCTTTCATACGCTCAAAAATAATAACGTTTGCGTCAACAGCCATACCGATCGTCAAAATAAAACCGGCTATACTTGGCAATGTTAATGTAAAATTAAATGCGGAAAGCACACTAAACATAATGAAAATGTTTAAAATCTGCGCCAAAACAGCATTCATACCGGAAACCTTATAAAAAAGAAGCAAGAATACCATAACAGCACCAAGACCGCCTAAAAGGGCAAAAAGTCCTTGATAAATTGTGTCCTCGCCCATTGAAGCACCTATTGTCTGCTGGTTTGCAACCTCAAGTTCTACAGGAAGAGCTGCCGAGCGCAATGTTATAGCAATATTATCAGCTTCTTCCTGCCCAAAACCGGTAAGACGGACAGAATCACGTATGGCATCCTGAATAGTGGCTTGCGCTTTTACACGGCCGTCCATAACAATTGCAAGCGGTTTGCCAACATTTGCCGATGTAAGCGCATAGAAAAGGTCGCCGCCTTCCTTATCAAGATAGAAGGTAACTTCCGGCTTGCCGTCAACATTGTTGCGGTCAACTTGAGCACTTTTAATATGATTGCCGTCTAAGCCGACTTCTTTTCGTATAACTGTCCACCTGTCAAATTCATCCAAACCATACTGATCTTTTTTGTAAAGACCGGCAACTTCAACATCACTTGGAATAATTGCAGGATCAACAAGATGATTGTTTTCGTCAAATGTTGTGTCAGGGTGTGATGAATAGTAACTCTGAAAGTCCGAAAGAGCCTGCATATCCGCTATATGGAATGCCAAAGTTCCCTTGCCCATAATGATGTCATTGATACGCTCAGGGTCAGCAGTTCCGGGTATTTCAACATAAATCTGATCTGTTCCCTGCCGCCTAATAACCGGCTCTGTTAGACCAAACCGGTCTATCCTGCTGTTAAGGACTTCAAGCGCCTGCGACATAGCATTGTTGCGGTCTTCTTCCGTTAAGGTGTGCCCTAATTTTTCCTCGTAAGACTTCAAATTTGCCTGTAAAACAATGGAAAGGCCGCCTGAAAGGTCAAGACCAAGCTGAACCGCATTCTTTTGTAATTCTTTTAACTTAAAAATTTTAGAACGGATTGTGTTTTCTATAATTCCCAACACTTCGTTCCTGTCTGAATAGACAGAAAGCACCTCTTGTGCATCCCAAACTTTTGGTTCTGTGCCTTTTTCTGTTTTTTTAATCTTTTTTGCGGCTTTTGCAAGATAGGCAAGGTCTTCAGGCACAGATTCAGCAGAACGTGCCGCAGCGATTAAACGCTGAATATCCTGTTGCGCTTTTCTGGAGGAGTAATTTTTAATCTGCTCCCGCGATTCTAGGGCAAGTTGCTGATCTTGTTTTGGTGTTAAATAATACCACTGTATGGTAGGCCTTATAAACACACAACACATAGCAAGTACCACAAGAATAATGAAAAACCTGTAACGTTTACTCATTCAGCTCTCCTATTTATTTCTGCTCGGAGGCAGATTCTTCTTTTTTGTCGTCATCATCGTCTTTTTCTTCTTTTGCGACTGTAGTTACTGCGGCAATCGCACTGCGTGTAAATTCCATTTTTGTATTTTCGTCAACTTTAACAATAACGGTAGTTTCTTTTACGGAAGAAATTGTCCCATGAACACCGCCAATGGTAACAACTTTATCACCTTTTTTGAGGGCAGAAAGCATTTTTTGGGTTTCTTTCTGTTTTTTGTTTTGCGGACGTATTATCAAAAAGTAAAAAATTACAATGATAAGAATGAAGGGCGCAAATGAAATAAGCGAATCAGTACCGGAAGGAGGGGTGCCGCCTGCACCCGAACCGCCCATCAATAGGGGCAAAGAAAATAGATCCATGTGAACTTCCTTAAAAATAGATTTTCTTATTAGGGTAACATTTTAAGGCAGTTAAAAGCAAGTGGGGTGTGATTGACGAATATTAGGGGTGTGATTGACAAAACCCAACAAGTACTATACGTTAAAAATATGAGCTATATTCAGGGTACCCTTCATTTTAAAAATATTTGTCATCCCTCAGCTCGTCGACCATATTTCCAATACCCCAATAAATTTATAGATATCTGCTATATTATCAAAAATCCGCCCCCCCCCCCCCCCCCGATAAATTTCATTTTACATATATTATTCGTGCCGTAGGGTTTAATACCCACTACACGCACGCACCTGCTACGTGCAGGCTCTGCGGCGTAACAGAGGGTATTAAACCCGCAGTGCAATTCTCCGGGAGAACAAAAATACGCCGCCGCTCTGCGGCGGGGATTTTTATTTTAGTTGCCTGTGTAGGCAAATTTTCTCTAGGCTTGATGCCCCTCATTTGGGGCTTTTTGCATATATATGCGGACTTTGTCTGCGTACAGGGAGTTAGGCAACATTATTTTGCCCCCAAATTTATCGTCGCGGTCGGCATCCGTGCTGCTGGAATTTTTTGTTTTATGTAGGAGGTTAAAATGGAACAACATTTTAAGTACGAATCGCTTATGAAATATTGCGATGAGAAGTTTGGTGATATTAAACCAAAAACAGTTCCTGATGATATTTCAGAGCTTGTTCCACAAGAAATTTGGAACACAATGACAAAGGATAAGCAAAAGGATTTGCAAGAAACATTTGGGTGTTATGCCTGTGAATTCTGGACGGCAACTTTATTAATGATTTACCGTGTTCTTGAAGAATCTTTGCGGGTTCATGTTGAGTATGACCTAAAAGAAAAAGAAGTGAAGAACATTGGTGAAATCATTGATATTTTAAGGCAACACGACTACAACGAAAATTTTTTAAAAAAGCTCGAGTATTATAAAGACGAACGCAACAGTTTTATGCATGGCAAAAAACGAGCCAGCCCCAACGAAGCGAAAAATATGCTTGGCTACTTAATGTCCATTGTTTTGGAGATATACAATATAAAACCATAATTTGGAGGTTTGTATGAAAAAGAGTGTAATACTATTGCTTACAGTATTTTGCTTAATTTTCTCGTCTTGTGAAACACTTAAATCGATGTTGGATTCGCTAGGCGACACTACTTCAGGAACGACAAGCAGTAACAGTTCTAGCGGCACAAGACTTTCAGCGCCAAAGGCTGATCCAAATAAGCGATCGGATCCTGATGCTGCGAATTGGGATATTGCCAAACTTGATGCAGCGGCAAATGTGGATTATTTGACAGCCATCGAAAAGGATGTCGTTTTGGAAATGAACAAAGTAAGGACTAATCCCAAAAAATATGCAGAATTGTATATACAGCCGAAATTGAAATATTATAGCGGCAAAAATTATTCTGTGCCTGGCCAAATCACATTGGTAACTCAGGAAGGGACAACAGCCGTTAATGGGTGTATTACTGCATTGTCTAGGGCAAATAGTGTGGGTATATTGTCGCCTGAAAAGGGGCTCTCTCTTGCTGCAAAGGAACATGCCACAGACCAAAGCAAAACAGGACAAACAGGGCACAATGGTAGCGATAAAAGCACTCCTGAATCCCGCATGAAGAGATTTGGAACATTTAGCGGCTCATATACTTTGGGTGAAAATATCGCCTATGGCAGTACGACGGGAAGGGATATTGTGTGTGACCTTCTTATTGATGATGGTGTTCCGAATAGAGGTCATCGAACAAATATAATGAATAAGGCTTTTACCCAGACCGGCGCAGGGTATGGAACTCACACTCAATATAGAACTTCCTGTACAATTACTTATGCATATGGGTATGATAGTAAATAGCGGGTGGCATCCGTGCTGCTGGAATTTTTTGTTTTATGTAGGAGGAATTAAAAAATGACAATTACAGAATTTTGGGAAGAAGAATTTAGAGACAAAAATGAGGGTCGTGATTTTTCTGGTAGGCTAGTTCGGAAAAATGAATATGCAAAAAAAACTGAATATGGTTGGACATTCGATCACATTTTACCACTGGCAATGAATGGCCCAAATTCATGTGATAATGTTCAGATTGCTCATTATCTGACAAATGAAGAAAAAGCCGACAAAAACACTTTCTCTACAAATGGAAAGCTTTTTCAGGTAAAGAAAATAAACAATCTTTTTGATAACGATAAAATGGCAAATTATCCATACAAAAGATGTCACAAAGAATATTGCATAGTTGTTTTAGAGGAGGCATAAAGTGCAAAAGAAAATATTTTTAGTGTTTTTTATATTAGTTTTTTTTCTTGGTTCATGTGAGCCTGCAACA
Source organism: Termitinemataceae bacterium (assembly GCA_036245275.1). GTDB lineage: Bacteria > Spirochaetota > Spirochaetia > Treponematales > Breznakiellaceae > BTID01. The sequence continues at coordinate 21 of BTID01000170.1, read as the reverse complement.
AACGAAACACCAAAAAATTCA
>BTID01000169.1:0-1642 GCA_036245275.1 Termitinemataceae bacterium | reverse complement strand
GCCTCTTTAAAAATAAGTACAACATTGTAAGTATTGCGTCCTTCTTTATACTGCGTTGCCGTGATGCCGTCTACCGCAGCTTTAATTTCGTTGCCGACGGTTGCCGCCGTTAGACCTAATGCATACATCCTGTCACGGTTTAATTCAATTTCGTATTGGGGTAAACCATTGTTTAAACTTACCGAAGCTTCGGTTGCTTGCGGCAACTTTTCTTTGATAAGGTCTGCAATTTTATCGGCAATGATTTTTCCTTTTTCCAAATCTTCGGTCTTTAGCACAATGTCGATAGGGTTACCACCCATTCCACCGCCCATGTTGTTTCCCGATCTAAATCCGAAGCGGACACCCGGATAACGATTAAAGAATGGCCGCAATTTAGTTTTTACCTCGTCGGCAGTCATTTTTTGTTGACGCCATTTTGGTAAATCAAAACGCAAACTGCCTGAATTGGAACCGCCTGCGCTAAAACGTCCGCCGCCGCCTGCGTTCAACGTTACTTTTCGGTATACCGGCTCCCCGTCAATCTGCAGTTCAGCTTTTGCCAAAACTTCAAGCTCTTTTAACTTGCTGCGTGTTTCGGCTAAACTTGTACCAAGGGGCATTGTAACACTCAAGGTAACGTTGTCTTCCGCTTCTTCCGGCATAAACACATACCCTATCTTTGGCACTAAACACACAGAGCCTATAAATATAAGAATCATAACAAAGAGGACAAATTTTTTATGTTTTAATATTTTTTTAACTAAACCACGATAGCCGTTTTCCAGTGCCAGAAAAAAGTTTGCAAAAAAAGTATCAATTCCTACCCAAGAACCGGTAAGCGGTACTTGTTTGCGGGTAACAATAGGCAAGAAATGACTGGAAAGTACCGGCACTAAAAATAATGCTACAAAGAGTGAAATACTCAAACTGAACACAACGGTAAATGCAAGTCCTGCAAACATTTCACCGGGCATTTCCAAGAGACCTTTAAACATAATCAAAGGAAGGAATACACAAACTGAGGTGAGGGTAGATCCGGTGATTGCCACGATCATTTCCTGAGTGCCCAAAATTGCGGCAGGAGTGAGCTTTGCGCCCTTTTCCCGATAATGGAATATATTTTCCAAAATAACAATTGAGTTATCAACAAGCATACCGATGCCTAAAAACAAACCTGCAAGGGTCATCATGTTTAGGGTCATGCCGTTAAAATACATAGCAAGTAAGGTGAAAAGAATTGAAATGGGAATACTAAGCGCTATGATAACCGTTGGTTTTATAGACCGCAAAAATATTAACAAAACAATCACAACAAGAAGAATACCCCCACAAGCACTCGAAATAACATGTTTAATGGAATACTCAATTTGATCGGTTGTATTGAATGCTTCTATAACTTTTATATCAGCAGGGACTTCATTGCTTATCCGCTGAATTCTTTTGCGTACATTTTTTGCAACCTGCACGGAATTCTTGCCGCTTTGTTTTTGCACTTGCAATTGCACCGCTTCTAAACCATCAACGTAAACCGAAGTGGTTTGATCGGCATAGCCTGTAAACACATTGGCAATATCACGAACAAAAATCGGAATGGGCGGTTGAATTTTTCCGTTTTCGACACCGCCGCCTGCATACGAAATTACCGTATTACTAATTTGAT
>BTID01000168.1:0-1679 GCA_036245275.1 Termitinemataceae bacterium | reverse complement strand
TTGTAGATTTAACAGGACAGTCTCAATAATTATGATGCTGTCCGCATCGGCACTTTATTTCTATCGTAACTTATTACTCTTGATTATCGAATCGTTGGCGCAGTTTATACCTGGCAGGCTTGGGCAGCTTGCACTTCTTTATATAAATAATACAAGAACTTTATCAATTGTTGCTGAATACCAATATGGTATTGGCTATTTTTTGATGCTCGTAATGACACTGTTTTTGATATGCCTGAAAAAAACAAAAGACAAACAGACGGGGTTCTATTTAAACACTGTTGTTGCAGCCATGTGCATTCAGTCAATGAATTACACTATCTATGCATTTGGACGTTTGGCGCAATACTATTTAGTATATAATATCGTTGCTTATACCTACTTGTTATCACTGATTAATTTTAGAAAAATGCACGAGATCTTTTATGTCTATGCATGCAGCATTTTATTGTTTTTCTCTATATTTTTGATTAGGGATAGACTGACGCATAGAGTTGACACGTTAACGGGAAGGGATACGCAGTATACCATGATACCCTATTACAATATTTTATATCATCCGTCAGAGGCGGAGCATAGAAAAGACTGGAATGAATGAAAACAAAAGGCAACCAATTTATATGGAACAAAAAAAAGCCCGTGTAATAGCTTATTATCTTCCACAGTATCATCCTATTCCTGAAAACGACGAATGGTGGGGAAAGGGTTTTACCGAATGGACCAATGTTGCAAAGGCGCGGCCTCTTTTTAGGGGGCATTATCAGCCGCATATACCTGCCGATTTAGGCTTTTATGATTTACGCTTACCGATTATTCGTGAACAGCAGGCGCAGTTGGCACAGGAGGCCGGTATAGAAGGCTTTTGCTACTGGCATTACTGGTTTGGTAACGGCAGGCAGTTGCTTGAAAAGCCATTTCAGGAAGTGCTGGAAAGCGGTAAGCCTGATTTTCCCTTTTGTCTGGGCTGGGCAAATGAAAGTTGGGGTAATAAAAGCTGGCACATTAAGGGATCGAAGATAAAAGATAAACTATTAATGGAGCAAAAGTATTCTGAAGAAGATTATGTAAAGCACTTTTATCATGTTTTAGCAGCTTTCAAGGATAAAAGATACATAATTGTTGATGGGAAACCGCTCTTTGTGATATTCCAGCCGCTTGAAATACCACAGATAGAAAATTTGATTGTGCTATGGAACCATCTTGCCCGCGAGAACGGGCTGGAGGGGATTTATTTTGTTGGCGTCCTTTATAATTACGGTATAAAAAAAATAAACAAAAACGCAATAAAATTAACAAATAAAACCGATGAAATGGCAGAACGCTATCGTTACTTGCTGGATAAAGGATTTGATGCGGTAAATTCGCGCGGGATTCTTCGCGCCGAGGTGTTACATAAAGGATTGCTGTACCGGTTGATTTACAAGTTTTTGCGGAATTTTTTAAAAATGTATTTTCTGTTTCCGGTTGATATATACGATCAACAAAAAATAAATAAATATTTATACACAGTGGAAGATACCTGGGAGAATGTTTATCCAACGCTATTACCCGGTTGGGATAGAAGCCCCAGAAGCGGCAGAAAAGCTATGGTTTATGTTAATAGTACCCCCGACGTTTTTAATAAACAGATAGGAAATTGTCTGGAATTAGTCAAGGAAAAACTAGATGAACATAAAATT
>BTID01000167.1:0-2028 GCA_036245275.1 Termitinemataceae bacterium | reverse complement strand
CATTTTCGGTGAGCCATTATCCTAGAGAAGTTATTAATCATTTGCAAAATGTCCGTAAATTAAATGTTACAAAAAAATACAACGGCATCTATTATGTTACAGGTGATCTTATTCCGATTCAATTTATAGGGCATCTCTAAAAACCAAATTAGGTTTTTAAGATGCCCGGCGATTTTCCGTTTAGCAACGGCAAAATGCGCCTTTTCAAGCGGAAAACATCTAAAAACTGAAGTTTTTAGATGTGCCCTATAGTAAATGCAGAATTAGACGAAGATGAAAACCTATTTTTAAATTCGTTGACAAGATCAATATCAGAAAATAAAAGCAGTTTACTATTAGACAAAATAAAAAAAATAGGCAAAGAAGAACAGTCGCAAATAACGGCATTTATTGATGCGGTCATTCGCGGAAACATAAAAATTTTTACGGAGGTAATAAAAATGGAAGACTTCAAAACAGTGGCAGAATCAATTCGAGACACAGATTTTGCTAAATTTTGGCAAAAAGAAGGCATCGAAAAAGGCAAAAGGGAAGATCGTAATGAAGTCCTGAACATTCTAAACAACTGCCGCGACCTGGAGGAAGCTAAGAAAAAACTTATGTCGCTGGGTGTGTAACAAATAAGCCGCACCTTGCGGGGCGGCTTTGTTCTAAGTGCCGTGCACCTCTTTCTTGTTATGTGCTATTTTAGCGTTGGGTAACCCGTTGTTGCGATATTGCTAAAGTCCCATACACTTGTGCTAAAGCCTAAACCGTTAGGCGATGCGGCAGTCCATGTTGATGCATTTTTAAAACCGCCTGACGCTGTGTCGTTAGCGTGTGATGCACCTTGTACCGTGTCATGACCTACACCCGTTGTAACTACCGCCGCATTTGCTGCATCTTCTCCAATCTTCATTGAGGCAAGAGCAAAGTTGTTATTAAGTGTTACAGTAGCTGTGCCGGCATATCCTAGAACACGTCCCTGTGAAACTCTAGGAGGTGTTCCTGACGGAACTACAGTTTTTGCATATACCGAAGGTGCAAGTACCGCACTATTTGAAATTTCAAGGACTGTATCTGTATGGTTGCCTACGTAACCTGCAAAACCGCCTGCAAATGCTACATTAGTAGTAGATGTACCGGTTAGCTTACTTAATGTAACCGAACCTGCTGCAAAACAATGGTCGATATGAACAGTACCTAACGTGTTCGCCTCTGCTCTATCACCTACAGCTCCTATAAAACCGCCTACCATATAGTCTTGTTTTATGTTCTCGCCGTTAGCACCGCCTAAAACTGTTACCGGTTTCAAGGCTGCGCAATTAATGAAGCTTACGTTTGTCCTGCTAGACCTTCCTACAAACCCGCCAAATGATCTGTGTGCTGCATCTGTATTATAGCCGCTTGCATTACCTAAGGCGGCAACAATTTCAATATCTGAAACGCAATTTTCAATCGTTACAGTAGCAGCCTGAGCCGCATTTGTTGCATAGGTGGAACCAACCTGTCCTATAAAACCGCCTGCCATAAGCCACATCCATCCCGCGCTTGAACCAATTGTAGTATACTCAATTTTTCCTACACCACCGCCTGTAAGAGGCGCACCTTTTACCGTAACGTTTTTAATTAGTACTTCGCCTGTGCTACCTGCATCAAACTGTCCTACTACGCCGCCAAACCAAGTACCGCCACTTATAGCGATCGGATTGGGGGTTTGAACTTCGACAATAAAATTTTGAATTTGAGAGCCAACTGCAACACTATTAAACAATCCGGTACCACCTTCAGTTTTAACAAGTTTCAGGTTGTGAACTGTCCGTCCGTTGCCGTCAAATTTTCCTGAATAATCTGTAGGACCTACCCAGCCGCTTGCTTCATTCGGCAATGTAATATCATTTGCCATATACCAGTTTTCTGTACTGTTTCCTTCGTCACCTATGGCTTTAAAATCTACCGCATTGTAAATTATCCGCGATGTTTTTGATAATTCCACAGATAAAGTAATTTCGGTTTGTTTATTTGCAACAGGAACAAAAGATTGCCTTA
>BTID01000166.1:0-2318 GCA_036245275.1 Termitinemataceae bacterium | reverse complement strand
GCGTAAATCTTATTGCTGATAATGCATACGCCGCCGAACCACTTGCCGCATTTACCGTGCCGCTTGACCGAGGCAACAATATTCGCTGGGAAATAGCTATCGAGGATCTTATGGCGCCGGTAGATCACGGCAAGGCGGCAGGAAAGCTTATCCTATACGATGAATTCGGTGAGCTTGAAACGGTTACCCTCGTTAGTGCAGGCCCCGTGGAGCGCGGTAATTTTATTAAACGCGCTTGGGATTCTTTCCTTCTCTTTTTCAAAAACCTCTTTTCGTAAGGGCTCCATAATTATTTTTTCGCACTTGCTTTCCAATGATACCTATAAGCAGCAACGCAAGCAAGATTATAAGAGGCGGTTCGCTCATGCTGACGGTATCATTTTCGATGGAAAATTCTTTTTTTCCTCTGAGTGCTTCTGCCTGTTTTTGTAAGAGTACTGATTTTTGCGCTTCATTTTCTACAACAATGAATGCAGTTTCAGGCGATAACAATTTTGCAGCAAAACTTTGTCTTACAATCTCGTGCCATGCTTTGTCGCCGAGGTGTAATTGATACTGCATCCATTTATATTGAAGGGCAAAAGCATTGTTCAAACGTGTGCCCTCCATAGCGTGTTTAGGTGCAATTAGACTGTCCGCAGATGAAGCTGTTAGCGCGATGGATGCTTCGTTAGTATCCGGCAAATAAGCAACGCCGCCTTGATCAAAATTGTATACGCGCACAGACGGCGTAGGTACTGCGTTTATGGTTTCTAAGACCTTTGATTCACTTTTTAGTTGCTGAGTTAGCAGTGAATTACTTGTAAGTTTGCACTCAGATGTCAGTATAAAAAATTCGGAACCTTCCGGAAACATAAAATCAATATCAGCATAATCCCCCTGCATAATCGCAGAATCGTACTTGTCCGTTACTACTATAAAAACAGGATAGATATTTTCTTCGCTTGTAAAGTTTTCGATCAGTGCTTTTTTTATCGCACGGTCAAGAAAAAAACCGCCTGACAGTGAAGATGTTTTGTAGGCAGTCTCCCAATCCTCATCAAAATTGAAGGTAGCGGTATACGCATTGACAATACTGACTTTTGCATTTGCGGTAAAATCTTCGCTGGATTTACCGTCTGCATCATTGACATCCTGCAAAAATTTATTGATAGTATCAAGCACATCGTCGGTATTAACCGGCAATACATTTGACGAAGCATCTAGCAAAAAATGGAAGTACGGTTTGCGTTGTATGAGCGGTAGTGTTTGTTTTTTCGCTACCGGCACGTAAGCAATCGGTGCATTATCGGGATGGTAGGGGACATCGTAGCGGGTGCTGTCATTCCTGCCAAGATTGATTGTAATTTCATCAATAGTAATTGTAAGCGGTTCAAGATGGGTAAATTCAATACCGGTTCTGCGTATTTGATTTTCGGTAAACGGGAAAACTTTAAATGCAATAGTATTGCCATTTTGATAGTATACGATACCGGGATCGCGATTTATGAGGCGATTGCTGTTAAATACCCACAGCGCCGATTTTTTTTCGGCAAGAATACCGACTTCTTTGTATTCGCTTACGCTGCCTTCGCCGTTGCTGCTAGGCATATACAAATAATAATCGCTTATCCAGCAAGCTGCAGGCAATTTAAATTCACATTCGTATCCTGCCTGCCGTACATCTGTGCTATAATTGGTAAGTTCAAAATTAACCGTACTGATATAGACATTTTCGTTTTCGTCAAACCGGCTATCGACGTTTGTATTGCTTATTTTAATGTCCTCACTGCTTAGTATGTCCATGCCGGATCGCTGTCCATGATAGGCGGTGTTAAAAAACACACGATGCAGCATATCAAGTTTTGAATCGGCAATGGTAAGGTTATCAAAAACAATGCGGGTAAACCAATCCGACAAATATGGTGTATGTTCCGGATCGTAAAACCATAGCGAATCGTTTTTGCGGTTTGCTTCGGCAACTTCAAGTGTATATGCAAGTGATGCAGCATCTAGGGAATATGTTTTTGCATAATCAGGTGCATAGACATAATTAAGCGCGTTGTGCAGTACTACTCTGTCATGCAGATATACACCGGTAAGAGAACAGGGAATTACAATAAAACCAGCACACCACAGTGCGGCAATTTTTAGGTAAACGGTTTTTCTTTGTTTGTCTTTGCTTTGCTGCACAAAAATTGTTTTAAGGTAGGCGGCATCTTGCATCAGCGCAGCGGTATGAATAATGCCCAACAAAAGCGGGCTTAACATCAAAAAGCCTGCGCCAAATGCAATACACGCTAATACTGAAAGCGGTAAATAGGGCAGAAATACGATAA
>BTID01000165.1:0-2588 GCA_036245275.1 Termitinemataceae bacterium | reverse complement strand
GCACCCATGTCCAGCCGCCAGGAGATGCCCCTGCCTCAAAGCATTTGCTGCCAAAAGATGGGTAAGTGCCGCAGCGGGTAAAGGCTTCGTAAAGCTTTAAGTAGGCGCGGCTTGGCGCATCAAAATGATTTTGCACAAATTCCACATGGCCGCCGGGGAATGGGCTTGAACATTCGGCACTTGCCATTATGGTATGCTCATCTAGCAATGTCCATGCGCCAAGGGGTGTTTTTGGAATCGTCCATGGGAATGGTTTAGGCTTGTTTGGTATATGCGGCAATTTTTCTTGAATCAATGCGCCTCTCCTGTAAAGCTTAAAAAAGCATGGCGCCCAAGATCGTCCTTTGCTTTTTAAAGTTTTTGCAGCCTGCGAAATAGAATCAAAGTTAAATGTAAAGGGGTTTAGCCAAATATTTTGCTGCCAAAATATTTTAGAATTATCTGTGCCGCAATTGAGATCTTGCGAAAATGATACCTTGTAAAGATTGGTGAAAACATCATCAATTTTTTTTTCGCAAAATTCTAATTCTTGTTTTAAATAATGATCGAAACCTTCGATTGCCTGATAAACTTCTTGATAAACCATAATTTTAATTTTAACATAGAGGCGCACAGAGGAACACAGTCTGTCAATAACGCGCGAAAATAATGAAGTGTCAGCGTTGGGCGGCTCGTTTTGGACGTTTGCTCCTGGGGACTTATCGGTCTCAGTGGTTCCCCGCCCTTGCTTTTTTGCTCTATAAACAGTGATAAGCTCAAAATATTCTTTTACTTCGGGAGTTAATACGTTTGCGTCTTTTAGTTTACGGCGTAATTCTTCTATAAACTCTTTTATCATTTCGATAATATCATCAAAAAACTGCACACCTGGTTTTTCGTTTAATTTAACGATTTTAAATGTTCATCAATAACTTTATCCACAGCCTCTGTTACTGCTTGCTCAACTGCAATGTTTACAGTATTTCTAATGCCATTTAAAACAGTTTCATGGAGCTTTTTAAGAGTTCCCGCATCAGATGGCGGCATTGAAAAAAGCTGCGGAGCATCAATTTCTAATGCCTCTGCTATACGTTCAAGCATTTCAGGGGATGGAAACTTCTTTTCCAGTTCAATCATCGCAACAAAATTAGTCGATATATCAGCTTTTTCAGCCAACTTAGCCTGAGAAATGCCAAGTCGGCAACGATTTTCCTTCATATTAAACGCTAATATATGTCTAAGTTTAGTCATAAATATTACAAAATGATTATCCTAAAGGCAATCATAAAGACTTATTTCTGCTTGACCAATCATCTAAGAGATACTTATAATATAAACATATGATTTACTATTAGATAACTAATGTATGGAAGTCATAAATCGTAAATTCAAGCATTGCTTGAAAATTATTTTTTTGGAGGGTAGTTTATGAAAAACTACAAATTTTTTGTCGTAATGATTGTCATGGGGATAATTATTGAAAGCGGTGTTTTAGCGCAATCGTCGGGCGATTTTATTTTTGAGCAAATCCCAATGACTAAAGCTGTTATGTTGGGAGTATTTCTTGATAATCCGGGACTTACCATAGCGACTTTAGTAGGCTACACAGGAGATGCGGCGAAAGTAGAAATACCGTCGAATTGTGTTATAACGATACCGGAAAAGCAGGGAACTGTGGGTAGTACTAAGCCCTTAAAAGTGGTGGCAATAGAGAATGCGTTTATGTCGTATCAAAGACTAACTTCTGTTGTTATTCCTAGTACTGTAAAAATTATCGGTATTAATGCATTTAATGGTTGTACTAGTCTTACTTCAATTGCAATACCTAACAGCGTAACAAAAATCGGTGTTGCTGCATTTCGTAATTGTAAAAGTTTAACCTCGATATCCATACCAACTAGTGTAACAGAAATTGAGCGTAATGCTTTTAGTTTATGCAACGACTTAACATCGATCACTATTCCTAACAATGTAAAGAAAATAGGCGCCGGAGCGTTTATGCAATGCAGCAATCTTAAATCGATTGCAATACCGGATAGTGTAAATGAATTTGGCATGCAGTCTTTTTCCGGTTGTACCAATCTTGCATCAATTGATCTGCCAAACAGTATAACAAAAATAGACACTGGTATGTTTAAGGATTGCACTAGTTTAAAATCAATCAAAATACCAAAAAGCGTAAGTGCAATTAATAAAGGTGCTTTTTCCGGTTGCAGCAGTCTTGCAAAAATTACATTAGAAGATGGTGCAATGATAAAAATTGCTAAAGATGCGTTTAAAGGAGTACCTACGCTGGACGAACAGACGCAAAACGCACTGATTGCAGCAGGTTATAAAGGTAAATTTTAAATAAAGGGCACATCTAAAAACCGCTCATCTGCTTGCGTTGTAGTTATTGCACCATCGGTGGGCGGCTCGGCGGCTTTGTCATAAGCACTTGCTAATCGCCTTGTATTCATCGCTTTTATAGTCGATGCTGCCCTCGTCTTGTTCAAGTTCGTAGAGGGTGGTGTCGAGGTCGCCTAAATTATCACCGCTTGACTTTTTGGCGGACCCAGTCGATAATGAAGTAAGAGCGGGGTGAGCGGATTTGGCTACTGCTATGCGTT
>BTID01000164.1:0-2789 GCA_036245275.1 Termitinemataceae bacterium | reverse complement strand
CCAGTTCGGTTACCGGAAAAAACAATGTTGGCGGATTATTGGGAGGGGGCGGCAAAGACACCGGCAACAATACGATTAGCGGATGTTCAAATACCGCAACTATTAAGGGTAACCGTTACATAGGCGGTTTGGTTGGATCGGGTTATGTTGATATGAGCCTTTGTAATAATTCAGGTGAAATTGAGGCAATTAAGGCAGAGTACGACGGGGATCATACTGGCGGGCTTATAGGTCAAACTTATGGCGCCACTAGCATAAATGCTTGTTACAATACAGCTGATGTTACAGGATATTCGCACGTAGGCGGTATTGTTGGCAGTGTAATTGAAAATAGGAGACTTAATTGCAAGATAACCGCTTGTTATAACACAGGTGATATTTCAGGCGGCGGTAATCAAATAGGCGGCGTGATTGGCGGTAATTCAGGCGGGACTACCATAGCACAAGTTAATTTAATTGCTTGTTACAATACAGGCAATGTTACAGTGAGCGGCTCTGGCTACTACGGCGGCGGTATAATAGGGCGTTTTTATAGTTCTGTTGTCTATAATTCTATAGTAGCTTGTTACAACACAGGTGAGGTTACGGGTACTGGCAATGGCATACACAGCCTTGTGGGCAGTGATTATGCTGCTGCTTATACAACCGTAACCGCTTGTTACTGGAAAACCGGTACTGCCTCTGATGGCGGGTCTGGCAGCACTGGGTACACGGAGGTTACATCAAGCTCAGGTCTTTTTACGCCGGATGCTAACGATACCACCGGCTCCGTCGAATGGGGCACAGGAGACGGCTCAGAAAGCGGAAAATACTGGAAAGCAGGCACTACAAATGGCAGCATGCTCCCCCAACTGTGGTACGAAAAATAATATCTCTTAAATAAATTCCGGTAAATCCCTCGTTGCTCTGCGGCGGGGGATTTTTTTTAGCATATCGCGATCTTGCAGGCTTTTTATAAAACTTGCTATAATCATATCATAGATTTATGATCTTTTTAAATATTCAAACCTTTATTCTTGTGTTTTTCGTTTTGGGTTGCACAGGTTGGGTTTGCGAGTCTATTCAAGAATCAATAGTTAGACAAAAATTTGTCAACAAAGGTTTTTTTAAAGGACCATTTGTGCTAAGCCAAGCTATAGGCGGAGTATGTGTATACGCTCTTGGCTGCAAGTTTAAAGAGTCGCCTATTTTAGTATTTGCAGCCGGTGTTGCGGTCTGCACAGCCGTTGAATATCTTGCTGCGATCTTCGTCGAAAAATGTTTTAAGGTAAAGTGTTGGGATTATGCAAGTTATCCGCATACAAAATGGTGTCACTTTCAAGGACGTATATGTTTAACCATATCACTTTTTTTTGGACTAATAACACTTTTTCTTGTCTATGTTTATATGGATATCATATTAAATATTGCAGCAAAAGCAGGAAGCGCTATTTGGATTATTGACGGAATTCTTGCTGTGTTATTTTTAGTTGATGTTATTTTTTCATGTATAAAAATTTTTAAATATAAAAAAGCTGGAATCAAAATCAAAAGCTGGGCTGTGTTTTCGGATTTTGCCGATATTGATAAAATGGACGTGTTATGAAAGAAATTAAAGACAGAATTTTATTTGATGAATATGCCAAAGAAATTTTAGAAAACCCGATTTTTTCGGAAACAAAAAAAATATTTTCGCATGGCGCTATATCAATTTATGAACACAGCATAGCTGTAGCAGAATTAAGTTTTTCTATTGCAGAAAATATAAAAAGCATAGATAAAAAATGTATTGTAAGGGCTGCATTGCTGCATGATTTTTTTCTGTATGAATGGCATATACCTGGTATACGGTATATAAAACATGGCTGGTTTCACCCTGCAATTGCCGCTAAAAAAGCAAGAAAAGTTTTTGGAATATCGGATAAAGAATATTCATGCATAAGAACACATATGTGGCCATGGACGCTGTTTCACCCGCCGCTTTACCGCGAAGGCTGGGTTATATCAATTTCTGATAAAATAGTTGCAATACGTGAAACTGTTTTGTGCCGCGGCAAGCGTAAAAAACTGCAAGATCCGCTTGATCCGGCTCAAATAAATTTGGAAACATAGCAGTTGTTACACTTTAACAAAAACAATCACAAACCCCCGATATTTAGAGTGATACCACTAACCGTGTTATTTTTTGTTACAGCAAACGTATTCTGCCAAGAGCAGGAGCAAGAGCAAAGCGAAGATACTTTTTATATACAGCAACAGGAAAATCAGCCTGATTCTGAAGATAAAACAACAGAAGAAAATACTGCCGATGTAAAAATACGGCTTTCAAAAATTCGCTATATATCTCCATGGATTGGATTCTTTTTTAATATTGCACCGTCTTTAGGGATAGGTTCTTTCATTCAAGGTGATACAAAATCAGGATTCATAGGACTTGCAACAGAGTTAGGCGGCGCTACGATAATGGCTGTAGGATTGCTGTGGCGCAATTCGCTGGAGTTTGATTTGAATGCGCCTGCCCATATAATAGCAACAACCGTTACGGTTACCGGTTTTTTACTTGCGGCGGGTTCCATATTTTTTCAGTTGATAGCCCCATTTACATTCTACGAAAACCAAAAAAAATTCAATTTGTATAAACCGGGTAAATCAAAAATCACTCCTGAACTTTCATACACCGGCAGAAAATTATCAATATCAATAAAAATTTTAGCCGCTTGACAAAATTATGATTTCTTGATAGCGTTAAAGACGGTCGTATTTACAGACTTGTCTCCCTCGTCTAGTGGTCAGGACACCGGGTTTTCATC
>BTID01000163.1:0-2916 GCA_036245275.1 Termitinemataceae bacterium | reverse complement strand
CTCTAAATTTTAGCAGTTTTAAATTAAGCTTAGACAAACAAGGTTGTATAAGCGGCCTGTATTTTGTTTGCAGCGTTGTTAATTCATTTTGTGCGGCTTCCCTTTTATTTGCTACAACAACGATGTGCCAGTTGCGCAGCGCTCTATACGCCGTTAGGTGCGGCCGTAAATTAGGCTTGAGTATAGCCCTTATGATGAATTTTATCCCGCTCTTTTTTGCGCTATGGAACGAAACACTCTCTGCATACCGTGCGCGCAGCGGTAAAGAAGGCGTTCGCTGCCTTATGCGCGTGCTGCCTATTGTAGCCGAGCGCATGATGCTTGAGGCAGGAGAGAAGGCATCTGCTATAGAATCCAGAATAGGAATGTTTTTGTAAAGTAAAATAAAGTAATTGCCGATAACCAGAGTATGTGGTATATTGTACTTATAGCAAAGCAATAAACTATCAATAATTAAAGAGGAACGAAAATGAAACATCTATTAAAAACTATTCTTATTTTTACACTTTTTGTATTTATGTCTTGCGAGAATGATTTCGTAACAAAATCGACAACATCGATAAAGGGAAACCCGCCTCCTGTGCCACCGCCCTTAATCAACTGGAGTGCAACAGACTTTGTAATAACAAACGCACCCAACGGCTCTGCAATAGTTCCGGAGAAACTAAATGGTTATTTAAACAACAGCGGTAAGAAGATTTGGTTTAATACGGAAGCCGGCGGAACAAATGTAGAAGTAACAAGTCAATCTTTTGACGATGGTTTAGACCTTGAAAGTATTACTCTAGGTGTCAGTGCTACCAGTACTGTATTTACGCTTGATATGGGAGATAATCCGCTAGATCCCGCCGGCTTACGCGGTGTAACAGGTGATGCAACAATTAAACTTTTGCCTACCATGTTTATTGGAGCAGATCGAAGCTTAGGCAATGGTCACACGATAAGTTTTTCGGTAAACCAAGTAGATAACGCAGAATATGCGGTAAGAAAATATAGCAGCGGTACCAATAACGGGATTTTTTCTCCGACCGATGCTCAAATAACCGGTGCGATTGCGGCATATAATACAGGCTCTTATGGGTCTACTATTATGACTATAGGAGGTGGCGAAGGGGTTTGCAACTCAAAAATAGCTTTGCTTACAGCAGGTAGTTTGATCGGAAATGCTTTAAATGGTACTACTAATTACAGCAACTTTATTGCTACTCCTAATCCTTATCCTTTTGGATCACTTTCGTGGGTAACAGAACCCGCCGGGTATGATTCTTATGAAACATACGATGGTGATTATACAGTTGCAGCTACTGTAATAGGTCATGACAATTCTGAAGCTGTTATAAACTTTACCATAAATTTTGTATTAGGTGATTTTAACGAATAAAAGAAATGCTTTATGAACACACATGACCTGAACTTGTTTTTGAAATTTGCTGCAATTTTTATTTTTACATTTATATCTTGTGAAAATGAATTTGTAGCTAAATCAACAACATCAATAAAGGGCAATCCGGCGCCTAAGGCACCGCCGTTAATCAGCTGGGAAACAACTGACTTTGTAACAACGGACACAGGCAGCGGCAATTTGGTTCTTATAGCACCTCCTGCTTTAATCGGTTATATAAACAATGCAGGCAAAAAGATCAAGTTTGTTTCAAAGTTTGAAGGTAGCGAAAACGACCCGGGCATAGAAACAATAAGCCATAATTTTAATGATGACCTTGACTTACGTGCGCTAACGGCGGAGAATGGAAGTTTTGTTTCAATAAGTCTTTCTAATATTAGCGAAATGCAGGAAGAAAAAGGAGAAGGAACAATAAAACTTTTACCTAAATTGTTTGTCGGCACCGATAAGGCACTTGGCGAAAACCAGAGGGTTAGTTTTACTGTCCGCGAAACAGATAATGCAGAATACGCGAAAATATACTGCGAAAGCGGAGATGCCTTAGAGCTTATTGATCTAGCCGCTCCAGGTAGTAACACAACAATTCTAGCCGGAATTGAAGCTGCCATTAGTGCAGGTGATATACCTGCGCAGACACCTGCGCCAACCAATGGCAATCAAGGCATCTGGTGCGAGGCAATTGCCCTGCATACAGTGCGCCCTATTATAAAAGCGGTTTTTGACTATTCCGGCAGCGAGTACGACCCATGGATCGGGCAAAACAACGCCTCCTCAATCTCTGATCTTTCATGGACACCGCCGAGCGAATTTGTTACTCCGGACATATATAACGATATTCCCGGTTACGACGGAATATACATAGTCGGTTGCGAAATTACAGGCAGAGATGGTAGTAAAAGTATTGTCAACTTTATGGTAAAATTTGCCTTCCATGATCCGCCGCCGTGATCGAGTAAGTCAATCAATTTTTGGGGTTCCCTTTAACTGTTTACACGCTCCACATATTCGTTTGTCTCTGTGTTCACAAGGATTTTTTCGTCCTGCTTAATAAAAAGCGGCACACGAACTGTTAGACCTGTTTCTGTAACGATAGGCTTTGTAGCACCGGAAACGGTATCTCCCTTAACATAATTTTCGCTTTCTGCAACGATAAAAACAACTTTGTATGGAATTTTAATATCGATTACGTTACCTTCCCAAATGGTAACTTCGTAGTCTTCGTTTTCCTTTAAATAAAACTTTTTATCAGGCATTCCCTCAATCGGCACTTCGTATTGGTCAAAAGTTTCCTGATCCATAAAATGATAGTTGTCCGCATCTGAATATTGATACTGACACTTATGCACATCGACTGTCGCATCTTCAACTTCCTGCATTGTCGGAATTGTGCTGCTCAATGTCGAGCCGTCTTTTATACTTTTCATTTTTACGCGCACGATTGCCGTGCCTTTTCCCGGAGTGTAAAACTCACGATCAACTACCAAATACGGTTGCCCCTTCATTAGAATACAAGT
>BTID01000162.1:0-3245 GCA_036245275.1 Termitinemataceae bacterium | reverse complement strand
AGTATTTTTTGAAACCATGCGCACGTTTTTATACATGTCTTTTTATGATTCTTGGCATGATTTTCTTGCTGCTATAGATGACCCCGCTGTAAATCGTAGAGGTGTCGGTTAAACTTTGAATTGCTGATTAAACCCTACGGCTCGAATAAAAATCTTTTTTAGGATTTTCATCCAATAGCAGTATTCCCCGTTTCTCCTGTACGTATGCGGATACACTCTTCAACAGGCAGGACGAAAATCTTGCCGTCGCCTATGTCGCCGGAACGTGAACCGCGTACAATGGCATCCACTGTGGCACGGACAAATTCGTCGTTTACTGCGATTTCAATACGCACCTTTTTTAAAAGGTTTACCTCCATGTCGACACCGCGGTAATGCTCGGTGTAGCCTTTTTGCTGTCCGCAGCCCATGGCGTTTGTTACCGACAGTTTAAAAACATCAGCTTTATACAATTCTTGCTTTACATCATTTAATGCATGCGGTTGAATATATGCAATTATAAGTTTCATTTCCTGCCTCCTACATGTTACTGAAAATTTGGAATCCTGAATAAGCCTCTGATTTGTGTTCGCTTAAATCAAGACCCTGCAACTCTTCTTTGTGTGTTACGCGCAATCCTGTAGTTGCTTTTATGACAAGGAATAGCACTAGGCTCAAGAGTCCTGCCCACAATCCTACGGCGGCAACACCTATGCACTGGATACCTAATTGATTAAGTCCGCCGCCATGTAAAAGCCCTACAACGCCGTCTTCCGGCGCGTTTGCCCATATCCCTACGGCAAGCGTTCCAAAGATACCGTTTACCAGGTGAACCGACGAAGCGCCTACAGGGTCATCTATGCGCAACACTTTGTCAATAAACTCAACTGCAAACACAACCAAGACACCGGCAATCAGCCCTATTGCAAGGGATGCACTAGGTGATACCACCGCACAAGGTGCTGTAATAGCTACAAGACCTGCCAATGCTCCGTTCATAGTCATAGAGGCATCAGGTTTTTTAAACAACACCCACGAAGTAGCTAGTGCGCCTACTGTGCCTGTTGCAGCTGCTAAAGTTGTCGTTACACAAATGCGGGCAAGGTTTGCACCTGTCCATATTCCGCCTACCCCAACGGCAGTGCCTGTCGAAGCACCGTTGAATCCGTACCAGCCGAACCACAATAGCAGAACGCCCAGCAATGCCAGCGGCATACTGTGTCCGGGAAATGCTTTTACAATAATTTTGCCGTCCGGCAATTTTGTATATTTTCCAATGCGCGGACCTACAACAAGAGCCCCCATTAAAGCCGCCCAACCGCCTACAGAATGTACGACTGTTGATCCTGCAAAGTCGTGGAAACCCATTTGTGCAAGCCAGCCGTCCCCCGACCATATCCAGTGTCCTGAAACAGGATAAATAAATGCCGAAATAAAGCATGTATATATTAAATATGATTTAAATTGGGTACGCTCTGCCATTGCACCGGAGACAATTGTTGCCGCAGTTGCTGCAAAAACAACTTGGAAAAACCAAGTCTTGTAAAAACCGGCACTGCCGCCGTCAAGTGCCATAGGACCGTGAAAGAAGTCCGAAGCTCCTATCAAACCGCCCAAGTGATCGGCTCCGTACATAAATCCGTAGCCTATTGCCCAGTAGAATACCGCACCTAAACAAAAATCCAGCAGGTTTTTCATAGCGATATTAGTCGCATTTTTTGCCCGTGTAAGACCTGTTTCAAGCAATGCAAATCCTGCCTGCATTATAAAAACAAGCGCCGCTCCAAGAAAAAGCCATACCATATCCAAGGCATCTTCTACCGTCCATTGATCCTGTGCAAAGACTGTACCCGCAACGATAAATATCATTAGCACAGCCGCAATAATTTTTTTCTTTCGCACTTTAATCCTCCTGCTAAGTATCTAGCAAGAAGCGTGCCAAGCGGGTTCTAGCCCAAAGAATTTAACACAGGAACAGGAGTAACATAAGGACACCTCATATCAGAGATGCCCACAAATCATAAGGGCAAAATTTTCTTTTTGAATTCGCCGTTTACAATTTGCCCCATTGCTGAATAAATGGCTGAAAGCCCGCAAATAAGACCTACAACGCCGGCAATAATTTTTATCGTGTGATTTTCAAAAAGATCGCCAATACCTAACAAAAGGAACAGTACTGTCAACGATAAAAAAACAATCTTTGTAATTGTGTTATGTTTTAAAGTTCCTATAAACATAAAGAATGTAAAAATACACCATAAAAAAAGATAAAAAGCCATAGCAACATTAGATGCGGACTGTATTGATTCTTTAAAAGGGTTAATCCAAATGACACATAATGACCACCAAAAAAAACCGTAAGATACAAATGCCGTTCCGCCAAAGGTGTTCCCTTCTTTGAACTCAGTTATACCCGCTACAATTTGAGCGGCACCGCCTAGCATAAGCCCCATTGAAACAATAACAATTGATAATTCTATTAAACCGGCATTATGCAGATTTAATAAAACTGTTGTCATACCGAATCCTAATAACCCCAAAGGTCCTGCGTTTGCACCTTTATTTTCTTGTGCTGACATTCTGTACATCCTTATATATTAAATATATTCTAGTGTGGCACAGGTTTTGAAAAAGCACAAGAAATATTTTTGTAAAAAAGGCGCAACAATTTTTAATGGGACAGCGGGGATTTTCACTTTTTACTACATTTCTGTAGCCGTAAAAACACTATATTACATTTTTGTAGTTAAATAGTTAAGACGTAAGAATTTTAACCGCAGATTACGCAGGATTAACCACAGATTACACAGATGTAAGAGGAGAGATAAAAGATAATGGCAAATTTAACACGGAGGTACAGGAGGTACACAGAGGGAATTCGGAGGAAGAACAAAAAATTCTTAAATTCTTATTCCTCAATCTTGCCTCTGTGTTCCTCTTTGACTTCCTCTGTGTTAAAATTATTTAAATGTGCCATTAAAAATTGTTGCACCCGCCGAATATGACATTGCTACAATAACCTTAAAAAAACTGGTACGCAAGTTATTTTATCGTCTTGGAGTTAGCGACCGCACGATTTTCCTGTCTAAGTATTCAGGGCGCAAAATAGTTCTGCAGTAGATGGTGGTAAAATAGAAGGTGGTAAAATAAATGGGGCGATGATTTGTGTTTACTAACCATCGCCCCACTAGAGATACTGTTGAATTTGATATCTTATCTACGGTTCATAAAACAGCTTAGGCAGCATGCTGCCGTCTGTAGTATCT
>BTID01000161.1:0-3322 GCA_036245275.1 Termitinemataceae bacterium | reverse complement strand
GAAAACGCTGTATCGTCTTTACGTATAGCAGCCGCTGCATTTCCGGCAGCCGCCGCAGCTTCTTGTTCGCTTACTTTGGTAATACCTGCCAAGCGTTTTTTTACTTCTTCCGGGTTTTTGAATACCTCGCGGTATTTTTTTAAATCCCAAGATTTTTTACCGGCACTTATCTTAAAATGTTTGTCGCCGTTTGGAGAGGATATATAATACCCATCGTAAGTTATACAAACCCACTCGTTATCTTTAAAAGCTATTAAGCGGGCAATTTCCATACCGGTTTCTACATTCCAGATACGCACGGTGCCGTCATCAAAACCTGCACTGATTACACAATTTCCTTCTTCGTTATAATTTACAGCTACAACCGATCCGCTATGTCCTTCAATCGCCCTGATATGCTTTGATGTCTTGGCATCTACTACCCTAATTATAGCATCCGGTGATTTTAAATCGCTTTGCTTAATATTAATAGGTTCGCTCGAAGTAAAAGCAATCTGTTTACTGTCCGCACTATAAGAAACAGTTTGAGCGGCTTCTTTTAATTCACTGCCGGAAATTGTTTTAAGAACCAGAGCCTCCTCAATATCCCATACCTTTATTGTATTGTCTGCCGATGCAGTCGCAAGGTATTTACCGTCAGGGCTTAGAGATGCTGCAAAAATTTTATCGGTGTGGCCGCTTAATGTTTTTAGCAGCTTGCCGCTTTCAACATCCCATACTTTGGCTGTTTTATCATATCCGCCGGATATAAGACGTTTCCCATCGGGGCTAAATAAAACAGGAACAACGTTATCAGTGTGTCCTGTCAATGTCTTAACAACTTTATTTGTATTAGTGTCAATTATGTTAACTTCTTTGTGAAGTTTTTTATCCCAATAGCTGGTTGCAATGTACTTAAAATCATGACTCATATTTGTTGCCCGCATATCGTAAGAAAATGGGCTTACAGTGTCTACTAAGGCACCTGTAGCGGCATCCCAAATTTTGGACACAATTACAGGCGAACTAAGAGAAGTGTAAGCCATAATAATCCCTTGCGAAAAATTTACGGAACCGTAATTGTAAACATCAGCGTAAGTACTAGGAACCACCTTAAGGCTTGTCCCGCTTTCAGGGTCAACAGCAACTATGCTTTGGTCTATATGCTCAATGCGGGGCGTTTTTTCTGCCTTAGTGTCCGGCTGCTTTTTTTTATATTTACCTAAATCAGAAAGACTGTGATTAAATGTCCAGCCTATGCCGGCTTCCGCAGCAATTTTTCTTGCCCCCGATAGATTAAAACCGTATAGAAACTGTCCCCTAATAAAAAACGTGTCGGTAGCAAAAAAATCTAAACCGCCGCCAACATCAACAGTCAAAAGACTTAGAAAATTGCCGTTGGCAATAGAGTCAACTAGCCCGTTTAAAGACAATGTTGATATTTCAATGCCCGCTAGAGGGTGAGCGCGAAAGCGTTTTAAAAATTCAATTGGATACTGTCCCATTGCTCGGTATCCAAGCCCAAATCCTATATCTGAGGAAATTTCAGTAGATATAGGATTTTTCATAAAACCAACATTTATTGCATTAGTAAAATATTTGTATTCACCTGTGAAGTATGCCCCATGGGAGGGCATGCTGCCGCCCAGATATGAATCATACTTATAGCCCATAGCTAACGTCGAACACCCCACTAGAAAAGAACCTGCACATATTGTACAAGCAAACAAAAATAGACCCGCTCTTTTTTTAGACAAAATCATGTATACTCCTAGCCGTTTAGTTTGGCTGTTCTTGCGCGCTGTAAATTAGTTTTTGCCTGCGGATGATTTGGATTGATCGTTACAGCAGTTTCAAAATCTTCTACGGCTTTTGTGTAATTCCTTATGCTTAGGTAAACTTTTCCTCTGTTATTATAAGCGTCAGCATAACGCGGAAAATATTTTACCGCATCATTATAATCTGAAATAGCTTTTTCATTTTCGTTTGTTTCCGCATAGATATTACCGCGATTGTAGTACGCCGCTGCGTATCTTGGGTTATTTTTTATAGCCGCAGAAAAATCGGAAATAGCCTGCGCTGTATTTTGTTTAGCAAAGTATGCCAAACCGCGGTTATAATATGCGCTGCTTGAGCTGCTGTTAATAGAAACGGCCTTTGTACAGTCGGCAATTGCCATATCATATTCACCTTGACTATAATATGCGTTAGCCCTGTTCTCTAAAGCTCCGTCATAATCAGCCTTTATTTTTAGGGCTTGATTTAAGTCGTCAATTGCACTTTTATACTGCCGCATTTTTATGTATACGCTGCCGCGGTGATTGTATGCTACCGCATTGGATGCTTTTAATTGTAGAGCCTCGCCGTAGTCTGAAATTGCCTGTTTATAGTTGCCTTTTTCATCCCATGCATCGCCGCGGTACAAAAATACATCTGCATTTTTTGGATCGATTCGGATCGCTTCGTTAAAAGCCGCTATAGCGCGGTCGTATTCTTGCCGTTTATAAGCGTTAAGCCCATTTGCAATAATTTTACCAATATCAAGTCCTTCTTCGTACAAAAATTTTTCTTCGATAGTCTCGCGGTTGCGGACATCAATCGTGCGTTCTTCAAATTGATTGCGGTTATAAGCAACGGTAACATTATAGCTGCCCTCTTTTAATTGCCAAGCAACAGTACCGTTTGGACTTTCAATAGTTTTATTGTCCTCTTGCCCTTCAATAAAAACAGTGCCGGGAGTTTTTGCCGAAATTTTAAGTGTCCCCGGCTCCAGAAAACAATCAATAATGCTAAAATCAATCTCGCTTTTCATTTTTACCGGTTCTTGAATAATGTCGGCTTCGTCAGAAAGCCCTCTGCCTACAAAATTTTCATTTTGTATTTGCAAAAGTTTTTTAGGCACATCTTCTGCAACTTGATCGAGTACAAAATTGACATTTATATAACGTGTATCAACCGTAGCATCATCACGGGTAAAATTCGTCAACAAGGCATCTGCAAAGACACCGTGTCCTAAATCGGCTACCTCAAAAGCACGCTGATTATCAGCTGCAGCAACAAGAACTGCTTTTTGCTTCATCTGCTTTAGCATTAGGCCAAACGCGCTGTTTGTTTCGATAACTGCACCGGAATGGCATGTGTCCAAAAGAACAAGCGCATTTTTTGCCGGAACACGGAGTATGCCGTCAATTATATCCAGCTTACCGATATTGACCTGTTTATCATTTTTATTTCCGTTATAGTCGTATGGAACAAAAAAGAAATCACCGTCAGAATCAACATCGCCATGACCTGAAAAGTAAAATACAAACGAATCCAAACCTAAAGGCGATACAGCGTTTTC
>BTID01000160.1:0-4297 GCA_036245275.1 Termitinemataceae bacterium | reverse complement strand
AATCCAAAACTCAAAATTGGGGCTGTGAATAGTAACTATTAAATATGTCCCCATCCATACTTCTATTCTATCATATTTTTTTTAAACTTTGAATTGCTGTACCTCTCAACATACCTATTGACTTATTTCAGGATTGTTAGTAGATTTCAAGCAGTCAAATCTAGATAATAATGAGTCTAGAATCTAAATGGAGGAACAATTTATGAAGAAATCAGTGTTTAGTAGTGCGTCGGTCATTGTGCTTGTTGCTGCGTCTTTTTTTCTGGCAGCTTGCAATGAGGTTCTGGAGGATAATAAGGCTCTGGGAATAGAAAAATCCGACGAAAAAGCGGTTGCGAAAAATGAGATTGCCCGAATTAATCTTTCGGGTGTTATAGCTCCTGTTAAAGATGGAGTGCCCGCAACAGAGTTAACTGTGCCGGAAACTGCCGATTACACGGTGGGTGTTATTGAATGGCAAAATACGGAAACAGAGGAAGTTTTAGCTACTGATGCAAAGTTTGAGGCAGGTGTTTCGTATCGCGCCGCTGTCCCGCTTACGGCAAAAGAAGGCAAGGCTTTTACAGAAAGCTCTAAAGTAAAGGTGGGTCAAATTCAAATTGGCGACAGCGAATCTGAAATTGAAAGCTACGAAATAGCTTTGCCGGATGGTGAGGGAGAAGAAGCAATTCTTACGGTAACGTACAAGGCCGCACCGGTTAAACCGTTAATTAAAACAATGCGCGAAAACAAAGCGTATGTTATAGGCCTTAGAGCACCTGCTGTAGGCGAAACGCCGCGTAATTTATCTTTGGATCCAGAAGATGCCGAGGATGCTGACTATGACGAGAACAAAAGCGGCATACTGTCCGTTCCATTTAGCACTGCAGGATTTACAGTTATATACGATCCCGCTCAAACTAAATGGTTAAATGCTGATACAACTTTTGTTGCCGGTAAAAAGTACAAGGCGCAAATTACCATTAGAGCAAACGATGACAGAGTTTTCGGTGATAAAGTTGATGTTTTATTCGGTTATACTAAAGTAACAGACAACTACAAATCGAGCGATCTTGAAGACAGC
This sequence comes from Termitinemataceae bacterium, assembly GCA_036245275.1. Classification (GTDB taxonomy): domain Bacteria; phylum Spirochaetota; class Spirochaetia; order Treponematales; family Breznakiellaceae; genus BTID01. The sequence continues at coordinate 3,234 of BTID01000160.1, read as the reverse complement.
AAAGTATTTGCAAAAAAAGAAGCAACAGTATCTAGCGACCGCAAAACTGCCCGGTTAGTGCTGACGTTTAAAGCCCTGTAAGCAGAACAGTTTGCATAAGGCGTATCGCTTTATGCAAACTGAATTCCCCTTGTATTTTTTATATGGAAAACACAAAAACTGCATTTGATGCCGGAATTTATGGACGCGTACAAGGGGTCGCTTTTAGATATTATGCGGCAGAAAAGGCGCAGCAACTGCATATTACAGGTTGGGTGCGCAACAATTCAGACGGCTCTGTAGAAGTTCATGCAGAAGGCAGCGGGGAAAACATCAAACTGTTTCTTGATTGGCTGCATGTAGGACCCAGTCATGCCCGTGTTGACAGTATCAATTTTACATATTGCAAACCTACAGGATTTTATAAACGCTTTGTGATAGAATGTTAGTAGATGCAGCTTCATAAAAGTATTTTGGCCGTTTTGTTTTTTTCGTTTTCTGTATGCCTTGCCTACCCCATAAACGTAACACTACTTGGCGGCGTAGACAGCGAATCCTATAAGCGCAATGCTAAAGGTCAAATTGAGCCGGTTGATACGAAAAGTATTACATCACGTTTTGTCTCTGGATTGCAGCCTATAGGATCATTTGAAGTTTCCGGCGATGTCATAAGTATTTTTGAATACTCTCTAAAGTATAATTGGGATACAATTTGGCTTAATACTGCTGTAAGCAACTTTAATTTTCGCATAAAAGAACTCAATTTAGGTTTTGGTGTTTTTGTAGGCGGCAATGATTTTTTAATGAAGATGCTGGACATCGGTTTTTTAGGCAGGGTGGGCATTGGCATAGAAAAAATTTTTTTTATTGACTTTAATGCCGGTACAAGTATTGACAGCAAATTAGATGCCCTTGATACATCAACACGGCAATTGCTTAACGGGCGTTTGGGCTGGCGGCTTCCGCACATTTATACTTATTTTGATTTTACCTTAATGAAATATTTTGAAAAGGAAACCGACTTTGCTAAAATAGAAAACTCATTAACAAGCTTTAGGTTGCGCTCTGAATTTCATTCAAAAAACAAACCTTTCCACATAGATCTTTCTGCCGGATATAAAATACATAAGCGCATATACACCGACACAGAAAAAAGCATAGATGATGCCACTGTCGTTAGAACTATATTTCTGGGAACCGGATTCAACATACGTCTAGGCCGTTATTTGCACTGGATTGCAGAAGGTGATGTGTCGGTTGATTATGCCAACCTTACAAAAATATTTCCGCTATTTTACAGTGCAGTTACCGGCATATCTTTTCAATACCCTCAACGCGATTACTAAAGGACACCTCTAAAATATTCTTGCCGCAGATTTTCTAAGTTTGCCGGATATTATAATTGCCGCAACAGCTTTAACAAAATCACCCGGCAGAAATGGGATGCAGCCTACGGCAATGGCTTTTTCAAATGAACAATCTAAAACCTGACGCAAATGTAAAACTCCGGGAACATAAATTATTGCAAAACCTGCAATACAAGCAAGACTTAGTCTGATTTTTGCAAAGATTGAAGCTTCTCTTGTCTTAGGCATACCTGATATTACACCGCATAAGACTGCCCCAAACAGATACCCAATAAGAAAACCGCCGGTTGGTCCAAAAAAATGTACAAAGCCGCCGCTGCCGCCTGCAAAAACCGGCGCACCAATTGATCCGGCGATTAAAAACAGCAATACTGCGCAAGCGGCATAAATAGGCCCTAAAACCAATCCTGACAAAACGGCGAACATATTTTGCAAAACGACAGGTACCGGAGAAACCGGCAACGGCACCGAAATAAATGTCCCCGCTGCAATCAATGCGGCAAACATTGCGCTTAAAGTTAAGCACGTAACTGAGCGTCTGCTTTCGGCAGCACTTTTCACTTTTATAGATTTCATTACTTAAGTATAACAGAAAGTTAAAATAATTTAGAGGGTACGCACCTGCTACGTTGGACAAATTTAATGCTTTTTTGTATGTGTTCTGGTTCAGTGTCGAGGGGTTGGAATAATAACATTGGTGATAACATTGGTGATAACATTGGTGATAACATTGGTGATAACATTGGTGATAACATTGTTGACTGGCACTTATTGATTTCCGGTGGATTTCCGGTGACAGTCACAAAAAGACAGTCATTGATTTTCGGTGCCAGTCACCGATACCAATAATACCACCGATACTGATACCACCGATACTGTGCCAGTCACCGTATCGTATCGGTGCCAGTCACCAAACTTATGACAAATATCACAAACCCATGACAAATGTCATAGATTTTTGATTTTTTCGTCACTTTTGTAAAGCGCCGTGCGACTTTGCACCATTATTATATGTGGGGGGGGATATTTTTTTTTGGAGGATCTATTATGAGACCTAGAAGAATATTGCAAGATGGTGCGGTTTATCATGTAAGTTCAAAAGTTGACCATGACAAAATGGGACTTAGTAAAGCCAAAGTTAAAAATGAGTTTATGGATTTTATTGAAAAAGCACACATAAAGTTCGATTTTGAGCTAATCAACTTTCAAATTATGGATAATCACTTTCATATTTTGATAAAACCCGGCAAGGGCGAGTCGCTTTCAGAAATTATGCAATGGATAAAGTGCAATTTTGCAAAATACTGGAACAATTTGCACAATACAAAAGGGCATTTTTGGGGAGAGCGCTTTTTTTCGCGCATAATCAAGAATGCAAAAGACTTTTGGCAGACATTTCTTTACATTGATAACAATGCAGTAAAGGCAAAATTGGCAGAGTCGCCATTATCATGGGTTTTTGGCGGTGCATGGTTTCACCACAACAATAAAATGCCTCTAGTTGAAGTGAGCGAATGGGGAAGTATTAGGGAGATGGCGCCTTATCATTTGCCTGCGGGATGATCGGTGACTGGCACCGATCTTAGTCACCATCTGCCTGCGGGATGATCGGTGACTGGCACCGATCTTAGTCACCACCACCATCTTAGGATATTAGGGCGTAGATAGATAGTGACTGGCACTAATATTAGTCACCAATATTAGACCTATACCCAAAAAACGACTGCCTCTGCCATTGTTTTTTGTGACACCCCCAAGTATCAGGGCAAAAGCATTTAACTTTTTTGCCCAAAAAGAATATCAGATAAAAAATCCTCTGCGAGAGCAGCCTTGAATTGTTTTCGCTTAACGCTTAATTTCTTTTCAGTTTTGGTTGAACGTAAAAGCC
>BTID01000159.1:0-4371 GCA_036245275.1 Termitinemataceae bacterium | reverse complement strand
ACAAAGCGGGATAGCAAGCCTTCGTTTGCCAATATGCGCATCTGCTGTTCCATACCGTCACGGTTATCAAGAAACCACCATGCGCTGCCAAGCTGCATTTTACCCGGAATATCTTCACTTTGAAACGATCCCATAATTGTTGCCATAGGATAATAATCCGCTGGGTTCAGGCTGTATAGGATAGTTTTAGGCAGCTTTCCACGTTCTTCCATTGTGTTCAACAGTAAAGCTAGTTTTGCCGCTATTACGTTATCGTGAATAACATCGTATCCGGTATTTGGTCCAAGCTGACGTAATTTTGCCGTGTTTACGGCTCTAAGAGCTGCAATGTGTAACTGCATTGCCCAGCCAAGATTGCAGTATTCACCGGATAGGTAACACAAAATGTATGTCTTAAAACATTCGGTTTCTCTTTTACTGGGGTTTCCGCCTGCAAGAACTTTTTCGAATATTTCACCTGCTTCTTTATCCCAAAGTCCTCCGGTACTGCCATCTACGGCGGCTTCAAACGGCAAGAATTCAAGATCGTGATCCGCAGCCCTGCAGCCGTGCTTGTCAAAAAATGCAACACGATCTTTTAATGCGCCAAGTAGGTCATCAAGTTTTGTGATATTTTTGTTTGCAGCTGTGCCAATCTTTGCGATGTACTCCGCAAAATCCGGTTTGTCTATATTTAAAGCACGGTCAGGACGGAATGAAGGCAGCACCTTAGTTGCAGTTTTTTTCTCTGCAGAAATTTTTTCGTGCCAGCGCAGATCATCAATTGGATCATCTGTGGTACCTACTGCATAAACATTGAATTTTTTAAATATACCATGGACTGAAAGAGTGTCATCATTTTGTAATTTGTCGTTAGCCTGCTTCCAAACACTAGCTGCATTCTTGCTGCTTAATGGATCGTAAATATCAAAATAGCGCTGCAATTCAAGATGTGTCCAATGATAAAGCGGATTGCCAAGTGTGCGCGGAATAGTATCAGCCCATGCCAAAAACTTATCGTAAGGATCACCGTTACCTGTAATAAGTTGTTCGCTTACACCATTGGCACGCATAGCACGCCATTTATAATGATCGCCTGCCAACCACATCTCTGTTAAGTCGGCAAAGCGTTTATTATCAGCAATCTCCTGAGGACCTAGGTGACAGTGATAATCAAATACAGGCTGCTTGGAGGCCGCCTTATGAAAAAGAGATCGTCCTGTCTTAGACATCAATAAAAAATCTTTATTCATAAATTTCATCACATACCACCTTGATCAAATCAGAAAATCAAATTCGGGATAAACATTACAACATCGGGCAAGAAAACCAATATTGCAATTTCTAACAATACTGCACCAAGAAACGGCAGTGAGTGAACAGTGTATTGTTCCGGCGGACATTTTATTATTCCGCAAACAGTATACAATGCGGAGCCGACAGGAGGTGTCATAACGCTTAACGTTACTATGGTAGCCATAAGAACACCGAAATGTACAGGATCCATACCAGCTTGAACAACCATCGGCATAAAAATCGGTGTCAACAGAAGGAAACTTACGTTACTGTCAATAAACATACCGATTACAAATAAGAACGCTAAAATAATCAGAGTTAGCAGTTGAGGACTGGCTGTAATTCCTGTAACTATACTTGAAAGTGTAATAGGAACTTGTTCCATTGTTACCGCATAACTGAACGGACCTGAAAACGCAATAATAAGCATAACGGCACCGCTGTCTTTGAATGATGTTGCAACAGACTCTTTAAAGTTTTCCCATGTTAATTCTTTGTAAACAAATTTACCAATTATGATAGCATAGGCAACTGCAAACGCCCCCGATTCCGATGGTGTAAACCAGCCAAAACGTATACCTAAAATTAGTATGATAGGAAATAAGAGTGCCCAAATTGATTGTTTAAGATTGTTTAAAATCTCCGTAATTGATGGATTGGCGATGTCTTTTCTTGGGGCATCATATTTATGGTAACGTGCTGTAAGCGTAGTTGTGATCATCAAAAACAACATCATCAAAATGCCGGGAACTATACCGGCGGCAAATAGCTTTCCAATCGAGACATTTGCTATCGAGCCGAAAATAATTAAGCCTAGGCTTGGAGGTATTGTTGCGGTGATCAAGGCAGAAATACAGTTTACCGCGCAGATATAACCTTTTGGATAGCCTATTCTCATCATTTCCGGACCTAAAATGCGGGTACTCATAGCAGCGTCCGCAGTTGCCGAACCCGAAACTCCGCCCATCAATGTGCTTAAAACAACGCTGATTTGAGCTGTGCCGCCGTAAAGTTTGCGTGTTAAAATACGCGAAAGGCTTAAAAGATTTTTTGTGATACCGGAAACATTCATCAGGTTTCCTGCAAAAATAAAGAACGGCACCGCCAAAAACGTAAATGATTGACTTTGAGCAACTACGCGCTGAACAATGACGGTGTTAGGCATTGTTCCTGAAACAAAATATGCAATTCCTGCAAGTCCTACAACGAATGCAATCGGCATTCCCAATATCAAAAATAGAACAAAAGCTACCAGCAGCAATGTCATTTTTCACCACCTTTAAAACCGGCAACGATTTTTTTTATTTTTAGTATTGTGGTAATCATCATAGAAAGCGAAGCGACAGGCAAACTTAGTGTCGCCCATGAATACGAAATAGGCAAAGATGAGTATGTCCGCGTGCGATCCGACCAGACCAACTTAAGTCCATAGTAAAAAAGCAGAACTAAAGCAAATAGTATTGCAAGTAATACAAATATTTCAATGATTTTTTGACTTTTTGCCGGAAAAGCTCTAGTTAAAAGATCAATTCCTATTAGTTGACCGCCTCGAAATGCGCAGTCTGCACCCAAAAACGATGCCCATGCCAAAAGCAATATTGCAAGGTCCATATTCCACGATAACGATAGACTAAGACCGCGCAATATTGCTGAAGCAAATACGAGTGCTACAATAGCGACGAATGCAACGCCGGTGAAAATCGCCTCGGCTCTGCATAACGTGTGATATAATTTTCTCATATTTGCTTCCTTGCTACAAACCTAATTGACTGAAAAGTTTGTCCTTTAAACCATCAGAGAAGCCTACTGATGTGTAAAGACCTTGTACTGCTTCTTGGAATGGGGCTAAATCGGGTTTATTCACGTTAACTCCGCCTGCTGCTAGTTTTTCTATGTCTGCAAGCTCTGATTCTGCAACTTTGATCTGCCATTCTGTTCCTACATCACGGAATGTTTTTACGAATAATGCTTGATCCTCGGGGCTAAGGCTGTTAAAAAAATTAGCTCCGCACACAATACTGCTTGTAAGCATATAGTGATTTGTTATCGTCAAGTTTTTGAAAATTTCGTGAAACGACGCGCTTGCCGCAAAAGAAAGTTGAATTTCTGCACCATCCAATGATTTTTGTTTGACAGCATTGTAGATTTCGCCTGAAGCAATTGAAGTTTGCGCATAACCGAATGATTTTGCAAGTCCCGTTCCAATAGCATTGCCGAATCCGCGAATTCTAAGACCTTTTAAGTCAGAAGGCGTGTTGATCACTTTGTTTGTGTAAAAGCTGCGCATGCCGTTATACCAGTTGTTTGTGATAAGTTTTAGACCGGCTGCTTCAAAATCCTTTTCCCATTGTTTGTAAAGCTCAGTTTCGCTCAATTTGTCTAGTACTTTGTAGTCTGAAAGAACATAAGGTGCCATCAAAATACCATAATCTGTTACCCCATGGTTTGCAGAAATACGTCCGGGATCCGAAGGAACTACTACGGGAACACCTTCCATTCCTTGACGGACAACATCATCTGTATCGCCCATTGCACCGTCTGTAAAGACTACAACATTGAAGCGTCCGCTATCGTTAAGCCTTTTTGCAACTTCCTTCATTGCCATACTCTGAGGGGTGGTAGCCGCCTCTGTACCTGCAATTTGAATGGTAATTTTTTTACCGGAAGCCTCACCGTCTTTCTTTTTGCAGCCTAAGACTGCAAAACACAAACCAAAACACAAAAGAACCGCAATAATTTTTTTCATAAATACTCCTATAAAAATGAAATTATCTAATTTTAACACGGGTATCTAAAATATGCAAATTTTTTTTAGAACCTCGAACCCGGTAAAGAAGTGCAGGATAAATGATACACTAACACAATCTTGCGTGCCGCTAGTATTTAGATGACCTATACAGTTTTTTCTAAAATGTGCAGATACTCTTCTGTAGCATCGAATTCATATTTTCGGTTTTTGTCTTTATCAGCCTTAAAGCGTTGATACTTTGTTGCGGCAAGAGAGTATTTTCCATATTTTTGCATAATGGTCTTTACATTATCAACAGACATAAGACCCTCATTGTTGTAACTCAAAAAAATATACTTAAATGAGGC
>BTID01000158.1:0-4488 GCA_036245275.1 Termitinemataceae bacterium | reverse complement strand
AGCTAAACTAATTGAACAGTTTAAAAAATATTATCCTGCAGAGCTTGTAAATGGAAAACTGAATTATGCAGAACCTTTTTTAGGCGGCGGCGCTCATTTTTTATATGTTGCAGAAAATTTTAATGTCAAAAAAATATATTTGTCGGACATAAACAAAGATTTAATTTTGACATATATTGTTCTGCGGCAAAACCCGCAAAAATTAATTGCAGCTTTAAAAAAATATCAAACAATGTACACAAACACAGAAATTGATAAACGCAAAGATCTGTTTTTGTCAGTGCGTAAAAACTTCAATCAAGCACAAACGCAATCACAAACATTGCATATAACAGACGTAACTGAAACAAACAACAATGCATCTATTGCACGCGCTGCAGAATTTATTTTTTTGAATAAAACATGCTATAACGGTTTGTGGCGGCTTAATTTAAAAAATGAATTTAATGTGCCGTTTGGACGATATAAAGACTTGAGTCTGTTTGACGAAGAAAATATTTTTGCAGTGTCGGCAATTTTGCAAAATGCAGACATTGTTCATGCTGATTATGCAGAGTGCGAGGATTTTATCAGCAATGATACTTTTGTATATTTTGATCCGCCGTATAGACCTATTAGCAAAACATCCGGTTTTACAAGCTATTCAAAATGCGGGTTTGATGATGCTGACCAATTGCAGCTTGCATCTTTTTTTAAAAAACTTGATAACGAAAAAGGCGCAAAATTATTTCTTTCAAATTCCGATCCGTCAAACATAAATCCTGCCGATGATTTTTTTATAAAGGCTTACAAAGGTTTTAACATATATTCTGTAAGTGCAAGCCGCTGCGTAAACAGCAATGCTGCCAAACGCGGTAAGATAAAAGAGCTTCTTATAACAAATATCAATGTATAGCCGTACAATCCTGCAGCATGTACGACACGCTTACGACGTATTGAATATACCGATTTTTTGCGCTATTATGTAAAGCATGAACGTAACTATTTTTAATGGAAGTCCAAACAAAAACGGAACATGTGCACGTGCAATCCGCGAGGTAACAGGTGAGCTTGCAAAAGAGAATATCAAGTTTGAAGTTATTGATGTCGGCGCTCTTGCAATACATGGCTGCCTAGCATGCGGCGCATGTTCGGACAAAGGCGAATGTGTCATTACTGACGACATTGTAAATGAATGTATCGGCAAAGCCAAACAGTCGGATGGAATTATTATTGCCTCTCCTGTGTATTACGGCAGTATTGCCGGCGCATTTAAATGCTTTTTGGATCGTTTCTTTTATGCAGGCGGAAAGCTTGAGCGCAAAGTGGGCGCTGCAATCGCTACTGTACGCAGAACCGGCGGTATAGGCACGTTTCATCAACTTAACAACTATTTAAACTTAGGCGGCTTGATCATAACTCCTACAGTATACTGGAATGTACTGCATGGCACAAACGGCAGCGAAGCAGAAGGCGATTACGAGGGACTTTACACTTTGCGCACTCTTGGACGTAACATGGCATGGCTATTAAAAACATTAGAGGCCGGTGCTAAAACTGTAGCACCGCCGCAGAGTGAAGATCCCAAATGGACAAATTTTATTCGATAGGTTGCATAAATAAAAATGAGGATAAAAGATTATAAATCAGTTATAAATCTAAGCAATGAATTAAGACAAATAAACGATGTTGATATTCTATTGGAACGCATTCTGTTTGAAGCACGAAAAGTTGTCGGGGCAGATGCCGGTTCAATTTATGTAACGACCCATGAGAACCAACAAGAAAAACTTTTGATTAAGTATTCGCAAAATGATACATTGCAAAAAAATTTACTACCTGGCGAAAAACTTATTTTTTCAGTATTTACGGTTGATATAAATGTGCGATCTATTTCAGGATGCTGCGCATACAAAAAAAAGATTTTGAATATTGCCGATGTATATAACATTCCAAAAGAGGCACCTTATGCGTTTAGTGATTCGTATGATAAAAAATCAGGATATAAAACGGAGTCTGTTATGGCAGTTCCTTTAACAGCACCTAGCGGTAAATTGTTAGGTGTTATGCAGCTTATTAATAACAAGGACGATTCCGGTAACATTATTACTTTTTCTAACGACGATAAATTTTTGATCGAGCATTTTTCATCAAGTGCCTCAGAAGTTTTGTACCGTGCTTATGCAACGCGGTCTATGATTTTGCGAATGATAAAAATGTCAGAGCTGCGCGATCCAAAAGAAACAGGTGCCCATGTAAAACGGGTTTCTGCTTATACAGGCGAGCTGTATCAAAAATGGGCAGAAAGACGTGATATACCTAAAGCTGAAATTTCAAAACAAAAGGATCTTATAAAAGTAGCCTCGCTGTTACACGATGTTGGGAAAGTTGCAATTTCCGACACGATATTAAAAAAGCCGGCAAGGTTTACAGAAGAAGAATATTTAATTATGCAAAAGCATACTTTACATGGTGCTGAATTGTTTTCCGATCCGCAATCTCCGGAAGATATTATGGCTGCCGAAATTTCGTTAACTCACCATGAAAATTGGGATGGAACAGGTTATCCAAATAAAATAGCAGGTGAAGATATCCCGATTAGCGGACGTATTGTAGCCCTTGCAGATGTATTTGACGCTCTTTCGTCAAAGCGTGTTTATAAAGAGGCATGGGAAGAGAAAGCTGTGCTTAAAGAAATTCGAGCGGTGTCCGGTACAAAGTTCGATCCTGAGCTGGTTGATATTTTTTTTGAAATATTACCTGATATTAATCAACTAAAGAGTTTATATCCGGAATTGCCGGAATAAAAATAAAAAAAAAGCGCCGCAGAGCAGCGCTTTATTAAACCCTTACTGTTCGTACGACAGTTTAGGCAGCTTAGAGCCGTCTGTAGTGCCGGCTTTCCAGTATTTTCCGCTTTCTGAGCCGTCTCCTGTGCCCCACTCGACAGAACCGGTCGGTGATGAATTAGTAGTACCCGGAGTAAAAGTGCTTGTAAACTTATTGTACTCACGAGGCTTGCTACTATTAGGCGGACCCCCTTCTGTGTTATCTGCAGCAAAAGTGCCGTCTTGCCAGTAGCAAGCAACGACAGATAATTTCCTGTCAATATCATTGCCGCCTGCCAAGCTCCACGTGTATGTAGTACCCGTTACGTTGCCCGAATTGTAACAGGCAGTCATAATTGCATCACCTGCAGACGTATTTGCAACGTTAACTGCCCCTATAACGCCGCCTGTCCATGCAGCACCATCAACTTCGCCGCGGTTATAGCTAGCGGTTATTTTGCTAGTAACACTTGTATGAGGATAAACATATCCAACCACACCTCCAGTGTTGTTACCGCTACCTTTAATATCACCGCTATTGTAACAGGCGATAATATCTCCAAGTAATTCTCCTACCAAACCGCCTGTCTCTGTACCGGCATTTTCAACATTATTTAAGTTGTAACACCGCATCATCTGTGCGGAAGAGTAGCCTGCCACACCGCCTACTCCTCTTTTGGAGCTATCAGTGCCAACAACAATGCCAGAGTTGTAACTGTCGGAAATATTTTTTATAACAGTACCAACTACACCGCCTAAGGAGTTGCCGCTACTCGACACATTTCCGGTATTATAACAGCTGAGTATTACAGAATTTGAAAAGCCTGCCACACCACCTACATTCGCAACTCCGCTTATATCAGCACCGTTTGAACAATTGTTAATGGTGCCTGTGCTTGTTGAATTCGGGCTCTTACCTAATAAACCTCCTACATTGTCCTTGCCGGTAACCGAACCGGAAGCAATATGCACACCGGTGAAAGTTGCCGAAAGGTCGGCATAGCCAAAGAGACCCACATTGTTATCGCTTGACTTATTGATGTAAAGGCGGTCAATCTTTTTGCCGTCTCCGTCAAAGTTGCCGATGAATGGTGTAGTGTCTGTGCCTATTGGAACAAATTCAGGAATACCCGAAATACCGCTAGCCCCCATAAAGTCTAGGTTTGCTTCCTGGATGTAGCTGCCGTCCAATGCTCCGCTTATTAACTGAAACTCCGAGTAAGTGCCTATGGGGACTTTGCCTTCGCTAGCGGGGCGTAATACCAGACTACCTGAACCATCCAGTTTGAGTTTTAACGAGATAGCGGAGGAGCCTGTTAGCCGTCCTATATAGATAGGGGCTTCAGTTCCGGGTACTATGCTGACGATAAGCGCTCCTTTAGGCGGGTATGAGGCAAGCTGGACAGTGCCGTCCGTTATCGTGCCGGATATAGATTTGGTGTTAGTGCTTGCCTGCGCCGGTTTTTCCAAGTAGTTTAGCGTTAGCGTTGTTCCCGTGTAATCGCCTGAAACTGTGATCATTACGGTGGGTACTGCGGGAGGCTCATTGGGATTGTCGATTATTTCGATAATTTCTTCTGAATTGCTGCCACTGCGACAAGCGGAAAACAGCACAAACGCCGCTATAAGGGCGAGTACTAGTCCTGTAGGCTTAGAACGCCAACGGGGGGGGGGGGGGGGG
>BTID01000157.1:0-4932 GCA_036245275.1 Termitinemataceae bacterium | reverse complement strand
CCTGTAGAACTGCACGCGGCAAACACAAAAACACCAATCAAAAAAGTTAAATAAAATAATACACGCATCAACATATTCTTATTATATTCTAATTCGGCACAGAGTTTATGTCCACTAAGCTGTACGAAAAGGGTGTGTCAAAAATTAAGCTGTAAAATGATTTGAAGCATCCGGCGATTTGCGCGAAAATGGGTGCAACAATTATTCCATGTAAAACAGATTTCATGATATAATGAGAATAGCCTTGTGAGGGGCAAAGTATGGAAAACAAAAAAGAAACACTGGAAGAACGTATCGAAAAAATTGGTGAGTCGTTTAAAGAGGAGCTGCGCGAAAAAAGTAAAATGCTGTTAGATTTTAATGATAATGATGCAGTTACTCTTGAATTGATAGAAGAATCATGGAAAACATCGGGAGAAAATTCTGAAAAATTACTTACGGAATTTTATAAAGATATTACGAGTGAAGAAATCCAAAAAGCACAGATTAGTAAAAAAAAACTGAACTGCTAAATGACCACTATACAGTTATAAATAGTGGTAAACGTTCTAAAGTAATATCGACAACTCAAGGGGATCTAGATTTTCACCGGACAATTTTGAGAGTGCAAAAATCTGGAGAGGCTGCAAAAGAAGTTGTGCCGCTTGATGACTATTTAAAAATATCAGATTTAAAATTTAAAGCTACAAAAAAAATGGTGCATAAGATATCTTTCTGGGCACAGAACCAAAGGTCATATAGAGCGGCACAAGATACACTTAGACGAGAAGAAATCGGAATCAATATAAGTTTTGAGCAAATAAGAAATATGGCTATGTATTGCGGCGATCTCATAAACAGTCATGATCAAACGCGAGCGGACAATATTGATGAAAACCTAGAAAAGATACCTGAAAGACCATCTAAAGAGGGTGTTTTATACGCTATGGCTGATGGGTCTATGCTGCACACTATGTTGGAGTTTGAAACGAAGTTTGATTGGCATGAGGTAAAACTTGGAATGTTTTTTACAGATAATGATTTAAAATCAGGCAGTGATGGTGAAAAACATATCATCTCTAAAAAGGAATTTACGGTTTGCACAAAAGACATTACGGAATTTAAAAAACTTTTTTTAGAAGCTGCAATTAGAAATGGTTATGGCGATTACAAGAAAATGGTTATCATAGCTGATGGAGCAGCATGGATCAAAAAAATGAAAGAAGATTTCTTCCCCGATGCAATTCAGATTTTAGATTTCTTCCACTTGGCAGAAAATATTTATAATGCGGCAAAGTTTATATTTCATGACGATGAGAGTAAATATGTCAAATTTGCAGAAACAATAATTGGTCTGCTAAGAAACAGTCGTACACAAGCAGCCCTTGATATGTTATCGGAATATAAGGATCTGCAATTTGGTAATGGCGTGCTTAATCCTTACACGTATGTACTCAACCATTTAGAAAATATTGATTACGCAGCATACAGGAAGGCAGGATATTTAATCGGCTCAGGCCCAATCGAAAGCGCAAATAAGGTAGTTGTGCAAAGGCGATGCAAGCAAGCCGGTATGCACTGGAAATCAGAAAATGCCCAAAGAATGCTAAATTTAACATCAAAATGGGAGAGTGGTTTGTGGGAAACGCTAGTCCCGCAACTACTGGCGGCTGCCTAATTTACAGCTTAATTTTTGACACACCCTCGCAGGTGCCTTTGAGATTGTCGCTGATGATGCCAAACTCGTTTCAGACGCTGATGGTAGCGGGGCAATCGTTTTTGGTAATACTGCGAACCACATAACACTTGCCGTAACAACAATCCGAAAGGGTACATACACCCCTGCAGCAAACTCATTTACAATCGGCGCAGTAGGCGGTCTAACCCTTGCTGCAACCGGAGTTCTTACTTTTACTGGTGATTATGAAATTGTGCTTGCTACGGAATCAACCAGCGGCATTAAAATTATAGCTGAAGGTGTAATTGAGTGTTCAACAAGCTCCGGCATAACTGCAGGTTCAACACCATTTGCAGGTTCTGTATTGCAAATGACATACGCCACCTCTAACGAAACAACATTGGCGCAGGGTAGTGCTGAAGCTGATAGTGAAGATTTCACCGTCACACAAGGCACTTCTGATAACGCTACAATAGTTATAGGCAAATCTAAGTGGGTAACAAGTGGTTCAGCCGCTGCAGCTGACGGTATCGTTGGCACAGCAGCAGATGCAGGCACAGCAGGGACTCTTGAAGCCGGTACAGCTACAGCAGTATACATCTCCGGTGCAGCACTCACTGCAGGCTGGGCAGAATAACTAACCCTCCCTACGCGCAGGAGTCATTGCGCGTAACGGTGTTTGCATTTTATGCAGCACCTACCAGTAGCCCCCGCCCATTTCGCTTAACGCTAATGGGCGGGGGCTTTTTACTTATAATTAGCCAACTGTGCCTTTAACTGTGCAATTTCGGCATCCTTTTCTGACAATGCGGCATCTTTTTTTGACAATGCGGCATCTTTTTTTGACAATGCGGCAGCTTGCTCTTTGATAATTTTTGCAGCTCGTGCCTCACCGCGCGCCTCAAAGTCAGCAACAACTCCGGTGCGTTCCAACATTTCATAAAATGCTTTTGCTTCGTTCATTCTCATTTCCTCCGCTATTTTTGTATTTGCTTTTAAGAGCACATCCAAGTATGCCCCAATATGATTGCTTTTTGGCATTGTAGAGCTTTCACTCATTATTCGTGCCGTAGGGTTTAATACCCCCGCCCCTTTGGGGCGTTACAGAGGGTATTAAACCCGGAGTGCAATTCTTCGGGAGAACAAAAATCTCCGCTGCTCTGCGGCGGGGATTTTTATTTTTTTTAATTCCGATCCCTCTAAATTATTACTAAGATCTTTTAACCATAAGTTGTCTTCTTCCGATAACAATTTTGTTTCGATCATCTGTATCGGGAAAAGTGAGCCTTCTACTACATAGATGCCTGTGTGTTTCTGTTTGACTTTGTAGTGGCAATCTTCTGCTAAGTGCTTTAACACTTCGCGGGGATGACTTCTAACAACGAATGTTAGAGTTACATCCGTTATGGCTACATCCTTTGATATTGCGCAATACAAATGTGTATACGACATTGCTTTGTGAAAATCATCCACCGCTAAATAATCATCAGGGCTTTTAAATTCAACAATATTATAGACATCAAAAATTTCGGCAATATTCTTTTTGATTGTTATCCCTTTTTCTTTCTTGATGATGACAGCATCTATACGTAGCGGATTTGTATTTAATTCATGTTCAAAACTGAACTCTAGCACATCTAAATACGGCTCTAGCTCCAAGCGGATTGCGTCGTAAAATGCAGAATGCCAATTTAATTTCTCTTCTGTCATAACTAAAGTGTAGCACAAAAGACGGTGATTTTAAAGTGCGGCAAGGGTGCGATTTTTACTTGTTCCTTGCCAACTGTGCCTCAAGCTCGGCAATTCGGGCATCCTTTTCAGATAATGCTGAGTCCTTCTCTGACAATGCCTCATCCTTCGCCTTGATAATTTCATCAGCTTCTGCTTTAGCTTCGGCGCGGCCTTCTGCCCTGCCTTCCGCTCTGCCTTCGGCTAGGGCGGTGTCTTTCATGTCGGCTATGTCCATACGCAGCATTTGGCGGGATAGGGCAATAAAACGTAACTTTTGCCTTAAACTTAAACGTCTAACCTTTACCCCTATCTTTCCTATCTGCGGATATTCTTTTGTTAACATCTCAAAATCCTCCTCGCTTTTGCATAAAAAGCATTGCAACAATGGCCAAAGTTCCGTCCCGTCATTCTCTTTTGGCACCTTTGGTAGCTCTATGGTAACATATTTTACGATTTCGGTAAACGGTTCGCTGGTTTTTTCATTCAGTATAGAAAATCTGTTTAAATAGTCAGTATTATTTGGGAATAAAACATAGTTGCAAATAGCAATACTGATTGTCTGATTGATTTTTTCATATTTGTCGCCGCTTACGATCTGATCGGTTATCAGTTTTGACTGATAATATACTATCCTGACGCAAAATCCGTTTAATTTTTCAACTTGCATTTCTAAATCAATTATTTTACCGGATTTGGTTTCGATTTTGATATCCAAAATGCCCTGTTTGTCTTTCTGGAATGCACGTTTAAGAAATGGATTTAAGATAGATATTTTTTCGTACTCCTGTGCCGGTATATCCAAAACAGCTTTTAACAACTGTTCAAGACTTTCTGTGTCCTTCCTGTCGCCGAATACTCCTTTAAAAACATAATCATAAGTTAACGGCACGAATAACGCTTTCCTTTTTTTACGCCTTTTCATAAGACCTCCAAAAAAAATATTTTCCTCCCACATATAATAATGGTGCAAAGTAGCATAGCGCTTTACTTTTTTTGGAATTTTTTTATTTTTAATAAAGAAAACATTTTCTCCTCTTCCATCTGTGTAATCTGCGGTTAAAACGATAGGCATTCCCTACCCGACACAAGTCCTTGCTAAAATACGGCATGATGTGTTATACTAATAAATATCAATTTACGAGGTACTATAAATGCAAACTTTCGAATATATTATTAAAGATCCTATCGGGATTCATGCACGTCCTGCAGGAGAGCTTGTTGCTGAGGCAAAAAAGTTCAAAAGCACAATGACGCTTGCAAAAGGCGATAAATCTGCCGACTTGGTTAAACTTTTTGCGCTTCTTAAACTTGGCGTAAAATCCGGCGAAACTGTTACCATAGCGATAACAGGCGAGGACGAAGATGCCGCCGCCGCCGCAATTAAGGCTTTTCTAGCAGCTAATTTATAATTTTCTGCATCAGTATAGCAGAACTCATTTCCTTAAGCGTGTGCAAAGCGGCAAATTTTGGCGTTTTGCGGTACCGGGTCTTAATATAGTATATTTCCGATAATGATAAGGGGCATTGTTTCTAAAAAAATCCCC
>BTID01000156.1:0-5848 GCA_036245275.1 Termitinemataceae bacterium | reverse complement strand
GCAAAAGCGAGGAGGATTTTGAGATGTTAACAAAAGAATATCCGCAGATAGGAAAGATAGGGGTAAAGGTTAGACGTTTAAGTTTAAGGCAGAAGTTACGGTTTATTGCCCTATCCCGCCAAATGCTGCGTATGGACATAGCCGACATGAAAGACACCGCCCTAGCAGAAGGCAAAGCAGAAGGTCTTGCGGAAGGTAGAGTCGCAGGTCTTGAGGAAGGTAGAGCCGCAGGTCTTGCGGAAGGTAGAGTAGAGGGTCTTGCAGAAGGCAGGGTAGAAGGTCTTGCAGAGGGTGAAGCCAGAGCTAAAGCAGAAGCTGATAAAATTATCAAGGCGAAGGATGAGGCATTGTCGGAGCAAGCTGCCGAAATTGCACAGTTAAAGGCACGGTTGGCAAGGAACAAGTAAAAATCCCCGCGTAGCCTGCACGTGCGTGCGTGTAGTGGGTATTAAACCCTACGGCACGAATAACTGAAAAACATCATAAACCGCATATCCATTAAAATAAATTTGGAGTAAAACATGATACCAAAAATTATAGGTGTTGAAGCTATTGAAAATTATAAAATAAAATTAACTTATGAAACTGGTGAAAATAAGTTATTTGATGTCTTACCTTACATTACTGGTGCATGGTATAAAGAATTAAAAAATGATAAATATTTTAAGACGATTCATATCATATTTAATGGAAAAGGAATTGAATGGGAGCATGGACAAGATATTGCACCGCATGAATTATATGATATGAGTATTCCTATAAATGAAATTAACAAAAAATGATACGTGGTTAAAAAATCTTAGTAATAATTAAAACGTAAGAATTTTAACCACATGATTACACACCGTCTTGCTTTGACGAACTTTTATCACTCATCTCTTATCTTCTCTGCGTTATCTGCGGTCAAAGGAGCTTTTATATTCTCTACTACCATTATTTTATTAAGGACTTTTTGAACAAAATCACAAAAAGAATCCCCTTCTTTTACAATACAATGATATTTTAAATCTTTCTTAGAATCCGTTTCTATTTTAAAACATTTACAATTTTTACATTGTTCTGCCCTAACAATCTTATTTGAGTGAATTTGCAATAAAATTTTTGATTCATTTTCCATATTAAAAATATAACACCACTAAGAAGCAGGGCGCAACCCGCCTGCGCTACGCAGCCATTTTGTAAGTGCGCTAACGCGCACAACGGAAACAAGCGGGTCGGGCTTTTCGGGGTTACGCTATCGCTCCATTCGCCTACGGCGAACAAGCCCCTACAATCCCTTGCGCGAACAAAAATCCCCTCATTGACTTTTTTTAGTTGCTTTTGTATGCTATTGGTAAGTTACTTATTATAGGAGTTTTTATGAAAAAGACAATCAAATTGCTTTGCTGCGTTGCGGCATTTGCAATCCTTTTGGCAAGCTGCGGCGGACGGACCAATGATGAGGTTGAGGCCGAAATCGTCGACGCTGACGGTAACAGTGCTGGCGGCAATCAAACCGGTGCTGCAGTGTATGAGTTGGATACGACTGATGGTGAGGCTAAAATTGGCGGCAGCTTTACCGAGGCCGGTGAAGTTGTTATTAAAATAGTAAAACGCTACGAGGAAGACGAGTATATTCGAGTAGGGAAAATGACTGGAGGTAGAATAACATTTAATTTCCCTTCAACACCCATTGAGGATGAATATCTTTTTGACTTCGCTGGTGAGTTAGGTGAAGAATTCGAAGCTATCCCCGAAGAAGTAAATGTCTTTACAGGCGATCTGTATTTTCGCAAGAACAGTGCTTCAGAGCCAATCGGCAGGATATTTAACGCAAATCAGATATACTTAGCAGACATGGACAGCTATGGTCGCTCCAGTGCTACCAATTCTGGTTTGGGTTTTCTTGTTTACAGCAAAGTAGATGGTACAATTACCGGTACTGAAACTGACGAAGATGAGGGCATTGTTACTAATGCATCAATCGACTTAAAGGCAGGTTGGAACTGGCTTTATACGAAGAAAAGCACATCTACAGAAATAGAGCTAACAACTGATACCCCTCCTGCATCTGCAGGTTTGAAGTTCGTGTATCGTAAATTAGTAGATGATTAAGAGTTAGGACTTAAGTTATTTTTATAGGAGTTTTTATGAAAAAGACAATCAAATTGTTTTGCTGCGTTGCGGCATTTGCAATCCTTTTGGCAAGCTGCGGCGGACGGGTCAATGATGAGGTTGAGGCCGAAATCGTCGACGCTGACGGTAACAGTACTGGCGGCAATCTAAACGGTGCTGCAGTGTATGAGTTGGATACGAGTGATGGTGAGGCTAAAGTTGGCGGCAGCTTTACCGGGAGCGGTGAAGTTGTTATTCTAATAGAAAAAATGTACGAGGAAGACGAGTATATTCGAGTAGGGAAAATGACTGGAGGTAGAATAATATTTAATTTCCCTTCAACACCCATTGAGGATGAGTATCTATTTGACTTCGCTTCTGAGTTAAGTGGATCCGAAGCTACCCCCGAAGAAATAAATATCTTTACAAGCGATCTGTATTTTCGCAAGAACAGTGCTTCACTACCAATCGGCAGGATATTTAACGCAAATCAGGTATACTTAGCAGACATGGACAGCTGGGGTTACTCCAGTGCTACCAATTCTGTTTTGGGTGTTCTTGTTTACAGCAAAGTAGATGCTACAATTACCGGTACTGAAACTGACGGCAATGACCTTGTTACCAAGATGTCAATCGACTTAAAGGCAGGCTGGAACTGGCTTTATACAAAGAAAAACACATCTACAGAAGAGGAGCTAACAACTGATACCCCTCCTGCATCTGTAGGTATGAAGTTTGTGTATTCTAGCGGTAGTAGGAGTTAGGACTTAAGACTTAAAAGCCCACCTTGTGGGCTTTTTTATTTTTATAGGAGTTTTTATGAAAAAGACAATCAAATTGTTTTGTTGTGTTGCGGCATTTGCAATCCTTTTGGCAAGCTGCGGCGGACGGGTCAATGATGAGGTTGAGGCCGAAATCGTCGACGCTGACGGTAACAGTACTAGCGACAATCTATCCGGTGCCGCGGTGTATGAGTTGGATATGACTGATGGTGAGGGTAAAATTGGCGGCAGCTTTACCGGGACCGGTGAAGTCGTTATTAAAATAGTAAAAAACTACGGGGAAGGCGAGTATGTTCGAGTAGGTAAACTGGCTGGAGGTAGAATAACATTTAATTTCCCTTCAACACCCATTGAGGACGAGTATCTTTTTGACTTTGCTGGTGAGTTAGGTGAAGAATTCGAAGCTATCCCCGAAGAAGTAAATGTCTTTACAAGCGATCTGCATTTTCGCAAGAACAGTGCTTCAACGCCAACCGGCATGATACTTAACGCAAATCAGATATACTTAACAGACATGGACACAATAGGTCTGTCCAGTGCTATCAATTCTGTTTTGGGTAATCTTTTTTATAGCAAAGTAGATGCTACAATTACCGGTACTGAAACTGACGGCGAGGGCATTGTTAAAAATGTATCAATCGACTTAAAGAAAGGTTGGAACTGGCTTTATGCGAAGATAAACACATCTACAGAAATAGAGCTAACAACTGATACCCCTTCTGCATCTGTAGGTATGAAGTTTGTGTATGCTAGCGGCTCTAAGGATTAGAGCTTAAGACTTAAAAGCCCACCCTTGTGGGCTTTTTTTCTGCTACTACCATTTTTTATATATCTCTTTGTACAAGTCAGATGATGTCAGGTTATCACTTTTTTTGCGTTTTAAATAATCCATAAACGTTAGCTGTACACTATCAGCACTTATTTTAACACCATACCATAAATTCTTTGCACCATTTTGATGTTTATAGTCGACACTGCGCTTATTGCCCAAAAAATCCTGCCCGTCAAACAATCCGCAGTGAATGTCTTTAGCTGGAATAGGTGCTTTAACTTTTATATCAGTTATTCCTTTTGCTTTTTGTTCATATATGAATTGTTCTCGTGCAGAATATAGCATATAACAATCAAAAATACTTTTTGCACCGCGGTAAAATGATGGGACAAACAGGACTGTAAGTAAGCCAAGCACTACGAAAATATACCGGGTCTTTATTTCCGATAAAATGCTAAAAGTTAAACTCAAAAAAGTTATAATTAAGAAAACACTGATCATAAAAAACGATCTTTCTATAAAATAATCGGCTAGCACCATTGAATAAACAGATGCAAAGGCCGCAATAAAATATAAATATATAAAAGCTGATATTTTCTTTTTATGAAAAAAAACTACTTCGATACCAAGCAAGACAGATAAAACCAGCAGGAACTTTCCATACAGCATAAATATCCGTGTAACATTTACAAACCTAAAAACTATATCTGAAAACGTAGGTGTAAGATTTCCTCGTGAATGAATTAACAATAAAAATCCGGTTATAAAACCTACAGCGCCTAATATTTCAAACAAAACATACTGTTTTCTATTGCTATTTACAAAACGCAATGCAAAATATGCAAATAGAATAACGGCGCATCCGGCAGCCGAATTTTCCATACTCCAGCCGGCAAACAAACCCGCAAAAAACCAGAGGATTGAAAAAGTAGTGTTCATTGCATAAGAAGGATTATCAAGCCTCTTTCGATAAGGAACTAAAAACAATAAAATCATTGTAGCTGTCCAAAGATAATTTATGCTGCCGGTAAGCCACAAAAAATCTTGTCCCCATCCCGGTACAAACATCCACAAGAAAACATTGGCAAGCAAAAACAACAAAGGATAATTGGAAGTGTTATGCGGACGAACGTGAAAGCATATTAAGAACCCAAAAAGACAATATACAACGGTATTGCATATATTAAAAATTATTTTATGTTTGACAAACATAAAAATAAAATTAAGAAAATCAACAGGGCTTCTGCCATGATGTGTCATATACATGTTGTATGTAGAAACTACTATGTCTGAAAAAGATTCAAGCGGTCTTTCTGCAACTTGTAACCAACCGCCTACCGGTTTGAAAAAAGCTGCCATTTTAAAATCATCCCACCAAAATGGGGTCAGCATATTAAACGCAAAAAAAACAAGTGCGGGGACGGCTATACACAATATGCATAACAATTTTTTAAAAATATTTGCAGATTTTTTTATTTGGATCATAGTCTATGAATTATAGAAATAATTAAAATCAGTCGTCAAGATCACAGATTAGAAATACATTTGTATCTTGGCATGAATCCTATTCCTTAATATCAAGTATCTTATTTGAGTATGGAATATTGATTGTCCACCCAGCCCACGGGGGTATAGAAACTGAAGTGCGCTCTTTAGAATAAAAAGAAAAATATTGGGATTTCTGTGCGTATTCTTCTGCAATATCAAGTCCATATATTGGCAGCTTATATCTTAATAATATAGTCACGCAAATTATTAAACCAATAGCATATTTTATCGCTTTCGATAGTATATTAATTCTTTTGTTGGAATTAAAAAATACAACGACAAACAAAGTCCAGTTGATAATAAGTAATGGAACGAGCGTATATCTACCCCCAGCGCCTGCCCAGATAAGACTTTTCAAAACATCAGGCTGAATTGAAATAGCACACATAGAAAAGAAAAAAAATGCATAGCAAAATGAATATATAATTACACATCGCACTCGTTTAGCAAAAATAATTAAAGCTGCCCAAATTGCAAACGTAGTAACTAGATGTGATTTATATATGCTGCATAGAATAAAAAACTGCTTTATAATTATCACCATCAATTCAACATAAGAAATTTTAGTGCTTGTCAATCTGCCGGAATTTAAAACCGGAATCAATTGAATAACAAACGGCAAAGTAACAATCAGTGTTTTTATTCCAAAATG
>BTID01000155.1:0-7872 GCA_036245275.1 Termitinemataceae bacterium | reverse complement strand
GGAGAACAAAAATCTCAGCTGCTCTGCGGCGGAGATTTTTATTTTTTTTAATTCCGATCCCTCTAAATTATTACTAAGATCTTTTAACCACAGATAACACAGATGTAAACAGATAACACAGATACTACAAAAGAAAATATTTTCTTAACTTTTATCTGTGTAATCTGTGGTTAAAATTTTTACGTTTTTAATTATTACTAAGATCTTTTAACCACAAATTTCCAAATACGGCTCTAGCTCCAAGCGGATTGCATCGTAAAATGCAGAATGCCAATTTAATTTCTCTTCTGTCATAACTAAAGTGTAGCACAAAAGCCGGTGGTTTTAAAGAGCGGCATGGGTGCGATTTTATGGGTGCAACAAAAAACAATGGCAAATTGCTAAGGCGAACTGCTAAGGCAAATTTAACACGGAGGTACAGGAGGTACACAGAGAGGGGGCAATTTGTTAATTTGCTTCAAGTTTGTTATCGTGTTATTATTGAAAACAAATCAATTGCAAAACTTCTTCCTATCCTCCTCTCCTCTGTGTTCCTCTGTGAAACTCTGTGTTAAAATTCTTTTGTTTTAAAATTATTTGACGAACTTTTATCACTAATCTCTTATCTGCGGTTAGAATTCTTACGTTTTAATTTGTCACACAAATTGCCCTGACACCCGTAATATCGCCAATTGACCATTCAGTACATGGTGATATATACTTAAACAAAAGATATGGTATGCCAAAGATGGAAATTGCTTAACACACTTACTTTTTTGATTTTATCTGCAAAAATTCGTTGCGCTTCAGAGTTTTAGTTTTGAATTTTCATGGTGTTTGTTTTATTTTATGGAGGCTTGTGCATTATGAAAATTAAATTCAGACTTAGCGTTATTGTTATCGCAATTCTAGTTGCAGCTGTTGCAGGTATTTCTACGCTTATTTTAAGCAGGGCGCGTCTTACTATTCTGGAGCAAGGCGAAGAAAGTCTTGACCGTTTGGCAGGACAGGTGGCAAGTTACTGGCAGGGGCGGGAAGAAGGATACCTGCGTATTGCCAAAGTAATGGCAAACTTTATGGGCGATTATAGCAATGTTCCCGCGTCGGAACGCAGAGAGCGCTATGATGACTTTATCGAATCAACACTGAACGGCGAGCCGAATATAGCCGGTATTTTCGCCGTTTTTAAGCCTAATTCGCTTGACGGCCTGGATTATCAGTTTAGGAATGTGCCTGGCAGCACACCTGAGGGTATCTATGCGCCATTTTTTACCCGCCAGTCAGGTAAGGTAGAGCATTTGGTCTATCCTTCTGTAAGCGGCGCCATGCAGGCTATTAACGCCAGTGCCCATGAGTTCCCCATGCGCGATGCCGCCCCGCAGGTCTATCAGGGTAAGAATAGCTATGTTTTCCGCATGGCTGTTCCCATCATCAATAAGCAAACAAGTGAGGTAGTGGGCATTGTAGGCGTCAACATTCTAGCTGACCCTATCCAGCCTTTAGTGGAGCAGACTATCGCCGGCAACCGTGCTATAGCCGGCATGGTGATTTATACTCAGTATGGCACGATACTCGGCAGCTACCAGGCGGAGCGAGTGGGCAAGAACGTCAAGGAAGCTGATACGATACTTTACGGAGCGCATACCGACGAAGTTGTTGATGCGATAATAAACGGCAAAACTATCAAATTAAACGCATTTTCCACTGTACTAGATACAAATATTAACATGGTTCTCCATTCTTTCCCCATAGGCGAGTTTCCCAGTTGGCACTGGACCGTTATGGTAGGCACTTCCGAAGATATAGTCCTAGAAGATGTCCGCGCCCTAACACAAATCGTAATACTCATTGCTATATTGATGGCGATAGCTGTTGCTGTGGCGATTTATTTTGTGGTAAACAAGATTACCTTGCCAATAGTCAAGGTGGCCGATACCCTAAAAGATATTTCTGAAGGTGAAGGTGATTTAACCAAAACTGTTGATGTCGAGTCAAAAGATGAAGTTGGCGACCTTGCCCGCTACTTTAACGCCACGTTAGGCAAAATACGCGATCTAGTCGCTTCGATCAAGAAACAGGCGGCAAATCTATTTGATATAGGCAACGATCTTTCTGCCAATATGACAGAAACCGCTGCGGCAATAAATCAGATTGCTGCCAATATCCAAAGCATAAAAAGTCAGGTGCTAAACCAGTCCGCAAGCGTTACAGAAACCAACTCCACTATGGAGCAGATGACGTGCAACATCGACAAGCTAAACACTCATATCGACAAGCAAACAGACAGCGTATCCCGCTCCTCGTCGGCAATCGAAGAAATGCTTGCCAACATACAGTCTGTTACACAAACTCTAGTAAAAAACGGTGATAACGTAAAAGAGCTATCCGGTGCTGCTGAGGTTGGCAGGCAGGGTCTGCAGGAAGTGTCATCTGACATTCAAGAGATCGCCCGTGAATCCGAAGGGCTTCTGGAAATCAACGCGGTTATGGAAAATATCGCCAGCCAGACCAATCTGCTTTCTATGAATGCCGCAATCGAGGCCGCCCACGCAGGGGAAGCCGGCAAGGGCTTTGCCGTTGTAGCAGATGAAATCCGCAAACTGGCGGAAAATAGCTCTGAGCAGTCAAAGACCATCAGTACTGTGTTAAAAAAGATAAAAAGCTCCATTGACAATATCACTGCGTCTACCGATTCGGTATTGAGCAAGTTCGAAGCTATCGAAGGCGGCATAAAGACTGTCGCGGATCAAGAGGATAACATCCGCTGCGCTATGGAAGAACAGGGGCAAGGCAGCCGGCAGATACTTGAATCGATAGGACAGCTAAACGAAGTTACGCTTATGGTCAAGAACGGCTCCGCTGAAATGCTTGAAGGCAGCCGTCAGGTTATTACAGAAGGGACCAACCTTGAATCTGTTACAGCGGAGATCACTAACGGTATGACTGAGATGTCCACCGGTGCGGATCAGATCAACATTGCTGTAAACGAAGTCAATAACCTTAGCGGCCGTAACAAGGAGAACATTGATATCCTGGTGCGGGAAGTTTCAAAATTCAAAATAGAGTAGGAATTTACTGTGAAAAAAAATATTAAAAAATTGTCCTTTGCCGCACTGTTTACCGCCATTGCCTTGTCCATAGTTATCTTTGTTACCGCTACGCTGTCTGTGGTGTTTTTTGTCAATTTCCGCAATGTTTCATACAGGCAGGTTGAATCGGTTTCAGGGGAAACAATGCGCCGTATGCAGCAAGGTGTTATCGCTATGCTAGACGAGCATACAGGACTCCTTAAACATAGCGCACAGGCAGTAACATCTTTACTAAGTGCAAGCAGCCCCGAGGCGGCTAGGGGTCCAATGCAAGATTACTTTCGAGAGGCCGCTAAAACACTGCCTACTGTGTCCTTTCTCTATTATTCTAATAACATAAAATGGAATCTAAACGGCGGTGTTTTTGTTCTAAATATTGATTGGACACCGGACGCTGATTACGACCAGACACAGCGCGGGTGGTTTACAGATGCAAAAAAGGCAGGAGGCGAGATTGCTTATCAGGAGCCTTATGTCGATGTCATAGAAAATGTCATAACTGTAGCGATGTCTATGAGCATTAAAGATTCCGCAGGAAGGGATATAGGGGCTGTAAGTGAAGAGATTACAGGAGATGCCCTTAACAAACTTGTGCAATCAGGCGAGGAGGGTTCCCAGCAGACTTTTCTTTTGTCAACCGGCGGGCTTTACATTACAAATCCGGACAAAACTGCCGTAATGAATAAAGATCGGGATTTTTTCAAGGAGCATGATCTAAGCCTTTATAGAGACAAGATGCTAACATATTCTAGTTTTCAAGGCGAAACTAAGGATAACCTAGTCTATTCGGCTATCATTCCGGGCGCTGGCTGGGTGCTAGTTTCCCTGCTGCCAAAAGCATCTGTCTTTGCAGAAGTAAACCGGCTGCTCCTAATGTCGATTATTCTGTCGGCAGTGCTGCTGTTTGCCGCCGCCGTTATACTGATCATATTTACACGGCGTATGGTGCGTCCTCTTTTAGGCATCACGAAAACGCTCCGTGAAATCAGCTCAGATTGGGATCTTACCAAACGGATAGATACCCGCCGCGCCGCCAAAATCGCCGAGTTTGCCGACATTGCAGAGGTATTCAACTTAACTTTTGAGAACATGAAGGAGCTGATAACCC
Source organism: Termitinemataceae bacterium (assembly GCA_036245275.1). Classification (GTDB taxonomy): domain Bacteria; phylum Spirochaetota; class Spirochaetia; order Treponematales; family Breznakiellaceae; genus BTID01. Next base: position 3,696 of record BTID01000155.1, on the reverse strand, counting down.
TTATCAAGAATCAGACACGGGATCTTTCCGATACCGGCTCATCTCTATCATCTAGGATGACAGAAACCACTGCGGCAATCAATCAGATTGCAGATAACATACAGGGCATAAAGGAGAGGGTGTTAAGTCAATCCGCCGCAGTTACCGAAACGAATGCTACGATGGATCAGATTACAGGAAATATCGGCAAACTTGATGAACATATCAGCACACTAACAGGCAGCGTCTCCACTTCTTCTTCTGCCATTGAACAGATGCTTGCCAATATTCAGTCTGTTACACAAACCCTTGTAAAGAATTCAGGTAATGTTAATTCCCTAGCGGATGCTTCCGATGTGGGACATCAGGGTTTGCGGGATGTTGCTGCGGATATTCAGGAAATAGAACGGGAATCTGAGGGGCTTTTGGAAATTAACGCCGTAATGCAAAATATTTCAAGCCAGACCAATTTGCTTTCGATGAATGCCGCCATTGAAGCGGCACACGCAGGCGAGTCGGGCAAGGGCTTTGCCGTTGTTGCAGATGAGATTCGCAAACTTGCCGAGAATTCCAGCGAGCAGTCAAAAACGATCAGTGCGGTGCTAAAAAAGATCACAAGTTCCATAGACAAGATAACGACTGCAACAGATAATGTTTTAAACAAGTTTGAGGCTATAGGCGGCGGAGTAAAAGTTGTTGCCGATCAAGAGGAGAACATCCGTAACGCTATGGAAGAGCAAAGTCAAGGCTCAAGGCAGGTTTTTGATTCGATAGGGCAGCTAAATGAGGTTACGCAGATGGTCAAAAACGGATCGCAGGAGATGCTTCAGGGCAGCCGCCAGGTAATAACAGAAGGGAAAAATCTTGAATCTACAACCATCGAAATCTCTAACGGTATGAACGAAATGGCAGAAGGTGCGGATAAGATTTCTAAAGCGGTAGATGAGGTAAATAAATTAAGCTCTCGCAACAAAGATAACATCGACATACTTTTAAAAGAAGTATCAAGATTTAAGGTCATCTAATGGGTACCCTAATATCTTAATGCAGGACAGCTTTGCAAGAAATATTGATTACCTGCGTGTTTCAATTACAGACCGTTGCAACTTGCGCTGCATTTACTGCATGCCGCACAGTGGTGTTGATTGGATGCCGCATAGCGAAATGCTTTCATTTGAAGAAATATTGCATATCTGCAGGACAGCCGCAAACGCCGGTGTAAAAAAAATAAAAGTTACAGGCGGCGAGCCTTTAGTCAGGCGCGGTGTGGTGCCGTTTATCGCTGCGCTAAAAAAAATACGCGGTATAGAAAGCGTAAGTATGACAAGCAATGCGTTTGTCCTAGATACATATTTGAATGACCTCCTTGATGCCGGTCTGGATGCAATCAATATAAGTCTTGATACACTTAACGAAGAAACTTTTTTTAGGATTACGAACAAAAGTTTTCAAAATGTTGTTAATGTACTGCCTCTTTTATTTAATAGCATATCTCAAAAAAAATTGACTGTAAAAATAAATTGCGTGCCTATGCAAGGGATAAACGAAGATGATATTATAAGTGTAGCATCTCTTGCAAAAGACAATGATATTGCGGTGCGTTTTATAGAGTTGATGCCTTTAGGTTTTGCTGCCCCCCTTACAGGTATTGTGCAAGACAAAATCTTCCAAATGCTGCAAGCAGAGTTTGGAGTTTTAACGCCATTTTATAAAAATATAGGCAATGGTCCTGCAGTTTATTGGACACTTAAAAATTTTAAAGGAAAGATTGGTTTTATAAGTCCGTTAAGCCATGTTTTTTGTTCATCGTGTAACAGAATGCGTTTAACTGCAACCGGCTTATTAAAACCATGCCTTTCAAGCGATATAAGTATTGATTTAAAAACACTCCTGCGGCATGGTGCAAGTGATGATGAATTACAGAATGCAATACAAGATGGTGCAAATAAAAAACCGGCACAGCATACATTTACGGCAGGAAACAATAAAACAAATATGTTTAAGATTGGCGGATAACAGATGAGCAATTATATAAAAAAATTATTTTTAACTTGCTGCTTGCTTTGTTTTGTTATATGCAATATTTTTGCGCAAACAATAACAGAAGAAACAACAAAAACCGAAGAAACAACAGTAATAAAAAAGCGGCCTTTATTTATAGTTCCCACGCAGCATTTATATATAGGTTTGTACGCCGGTTACGCTAACAATAATCTTTACGGCAGCGAAGCGATAGAAGACTATTACAATTACTTTGGCGGCATAATAAAAACCAAGTACAAAAGCGGCAATGGCTGGACAATCGGTATTCCGATACGTTATAAATTTTTTAGCTGGCTAAGCCTACAAGCAGAACCAACATTTATTACAAAAAATTATTCTTACAAAAGAAGCACAAAAGGACTTACTGCAGATAAAATGTGGGTAGACAGAATGATTGGCGGCACTTACCAAAATACAACAAATAGTTTTGTGGATTTTCCCATAATGATAAATATATCCGCCAGAATCGTAAATCCTAAGTTGCGCATGTTTGTAAATGCAGGCGGATTTTTTGGCGTTTGGGCGGCAAGCAAAGTAGAAGGCAAACTAAACAGCGTAGATTCCAACCCCTACGATCCGGCAAAATACGGCAATAGATACGCAGAATATGATGAATATCTGCAGTTTGATAAAAAGCGCGACAACCTTTTTGATGCCGGTCTTTTAGTAGGTTTAGGCATGGAATACTCGTTTAAAGTATGCACAATCTTTGCCGAATGGCGTTATAATTACAGCCTTACAGATTTACAAAAAAAGTACGACACAGTCGAGATGGTGCCTAATATGAACGATACGTGGACTATGCAAGCCGGAATTTTATTTAACAGCTTATTATTTAAACGTAAATATAAAAAAGGTTGATGCGATTTATGAAAAGAATATTTTTTTTAATAATTACAATTACAATTATATTTGCAATTGGTATCACTTCATGCCGTCCTGAAATTTCGTTAACAAAACCGGAAGATTACAAGATAGAATCTTGGGGCGATCTTTTTGCAAGTTTCTGGTCTGGAATGGATCACTACTATTTGTATTGGGATGTAGATAAAACAGACTGGGATAACATTTGGGATCAATACAAACCAAAGTTTGATGCCTTACCAAACGAAGCTGCTGTTTCTACATTAAAAGAATATTTTACAGATATAACAAAAGATATAAGCGACGGACATTTTTCATTTGCATTGCTTAGAGATAACAATCCTGTAATCACTATTGACCCGCAGGTACAAAAAGTTTTAGCAAGATCAGAGCAATACGCCGTCCAACTTTATAAGTATAACAACGACTGGAGCGGCAAATCATCCGGCAATAATACTAACTATAATTTTTTTAATAGCACAATAAAAAAGTATATGTCAAATTCAAAATCCGGAAATTTTTCTCATAAAGATGCAAACGGCAACACTGTCAAAGTTATTAAATGCGGCACAGGACATATCAGCATAGATAGCACTGCAGAGGCAAACGATTATATTTTATATCTGTACTTTGATAGTTTTAGTTTGACAACTGTGTTAATGAAAAAAGTTTTGGCTGGCGACAGTTTTGAAGTGTTAAAACAATTCTTTAACGATTTATGCAATGACCAAAACATGAAAGGTGTTATACTGGATGTACGCGGCAATTCCGGCGGTGCTGTAGATGATGTTTATCTGCTGTTAGGACCTA
>BTID01000154.1:0-9581 GCA_036245275.1 Termitinemataceae bacterium | reverse complement strand
TGATTTTGTAACTGCCTACAAGCAAAAGGGTGAAAAAGTAACTGATACAGAATATCTCGTTACGCAATTTTCAAAATACCCTAAAATCTGGAAAAACAATGACGAGATGCGGCAAAATGCCGAAGAAATCGTAAAAACTGTAGTCGATTATGAAAATTCAAAAGCAGAGTTACAGGCGAATATTGCAAAAGGCATAAGTAAAGAAAGTTGGCTTGCAACAAAAATAGAACAAGGAGCTGCTGCCGGAGGCGCGGCAAGCGTCGGTCTATACGCAAGCGTGATTGATAAATCTGTTAGTCAAGCAAATAAATCCATGTCTAATACGTTGCATAGACTGGATGGCGGTATAAATCAAAATCCGAATCTTGACGGCTTTATTGCTGAACAACACCATGTAAATACATTCAACATGGATGCTGCGGCAAAAAATAGTCAGATGCATGCCGAAGCTCAAAACTCAACAGCGCGTAATTCAGTCGATGTTGTTATTAAAGATGCCCGCGGCGGGATTGTTAGAAAATATCAATCCAAATATGGGTCTGATGCAGATACGACACAGCAGTATTTTAAAGATGGGGAGTATCATTTTCAGCGAAAACTTGTCCCCAAGGGTCAAGCAGAGGATATTCCAAATGCTACTGATAAACTTGAATTTAGCGTTGCAGGGCGAGCTAAGGGAACAAAAAATTTAGAAAAAGTTTCTTCAAATCCTTTGTCAAAAGAAGAAGCAAAAGAGATACAAAAAAATGCACAAGAAAAAGGTGAAATAAAAGAATATGATTGGAATAATATAAGCAGAAAAACAATATCAAAACAGATAGGGCAAAAAGCCGCATTAGCCGCAGCTATAGCAGTTCAATTTAATTATTGACAAACAACCAATTAGGAATTTGGAAGATTTACAGAATAGTTTTAACATCGAAGACTTGCTTACCGTGTTTCATAACGGATCGCTAAAACGTTGGCTTGAAGCAAGAGAACTAAAAGAATATCTTGAAAAACTCGAAAAAGTTGCAAAGGATTCAGATGATGAAAAAGCAGCCGCTGAATTATGTAAGGTTTTTAAGAAAGATTTTACAAAAGAGCAAATTGCTTTTGCAGTTTATCCTTTTGAAATAAGAAAAAAGGAAGAAGAAAGATTACGTACTTACAATGATCTAGCAAAAAAGAAAGACACTATTATTCTTGATTATCATACCGAGTATGATGAGTTGCTAAAACAAATGGAAGAAAAGTCAGACGACTATCCTTTTATAAAAAGTGCCATTCAACAAATATATAAAAAATATGTTGGCTTATTTAAGTTAGATGCTATTGCATTTTATGACAGATTTGCAACGAATCATAAACTTGTTATCCTTGCAATTTTGGCAAACGAAAATATGCGCCCACTTTTACCATACGATTTGGCAAAGATTTATAACGATGTTGGTGTAAATGCATCATCGTTAGTAAGTAGTGAAAAATATGATACTGCGTCATTTATGGAGAAATGGAAGATTGATAATAATCAACCCGAAGTGAAACTTTGTAATAATGCAGAAGATATAGCAAATCTGATAAAAAAAGAATTTCTTGTAGTATCTTGCTCTCTAAATAATAATGTTGTTGGGAAAGTTATATTCCCACAGGGAAAAATAACTTTTGCTCCCTTCCTTTATGTCATGGCTTCAGATTTAAAGATCAATTCAAACATAAGCCCTGTGAAAATTTGTGCAAAAGATACAGGCGGTATGTTTGATTACCCTGAACCAGCAAATAAAAAATGTCTTATTATAAAAATGGAAGAAGGCAATATTGTTGGTAATAATCGAGCAGCAGGAACAGAAGGCACTGATTTAGATGCTAATGGTGTCAATGGAAAATTCCCAATACTAAATGGGATTATGTACAAAAGTACTAATGCTCGTCACGAATTAGTCTACATGGAGATATAAATGATACAAGCAGATTCACAAAAACTAGCAAGTTATGTAGATGCCTTGCGCCCAATTATCTATATCAACCACTTTGATTTTCACTCTGTTGACGAGCTTATTGCAAGTGTTGGGAAGGATATGGACAGAATTGAAGAATACAACGAAGCCGGACATTATGTAGATTTTAAGACAAAGGTTTCCAAAACTGAACTAACACTAGCAGCTTTTCTTGCAGCTTTTGACGACAATGAACCTAAAAAAGCATTTGTAGTATTAAAAGATGTTCATGGGCAATTAAAAAATGCAGAAGTTACGGCTCGCCTTAAATCTATTGCTCAAAAAACAATGTTCATTGATCAATTCTACGTTACTATTTTTTTAGTATGTTCAGAACTTGTCCTGCCGCCTGAAATTGAAAAAATGATAACAGTTTTTGATATTCCGCTACCAACACAATCAGAAATTGAAGAAATAATTAAAGACTATGCAGACGGCTTTCAAATCTCACTTGATGACGATACGTTAAACGAACTGGTAGTGAGTTTTAAAGGATTGAGTGATTTTGAAATACGGCAAATATTAAATCTGGCATATCAAAAGTCGGGCATGATTACAAGAGACGACAAGGAGTTAATCCTAAAAGAGAAAGAACAGATTATAAAAAAATCAGGTATACTGGAAATATTGTCTTTCAATTCAAACATGAATGATGTCGGCGGTTTGCATAATCTTAAAAAGTATTTACACGACAAAGCGCAGATTTTTAATAATTTAGGAGAAGCTAGAAAATTCGGTATCGACCTTCCAAAAGGTATTTTAATTGTTGGAATGCCCGGATGCGGAAAAAGTCTTACTGCAAAAGCAACAGCAAGTGAGTTTAAAGCACCACTGTTGCGTTTGGATATTGGTAAACTAATGGGAAAGTATGTTGGTGAAAGTGAAAACAATCTACGAAAAGCAATTAAGACAGCGGAAGCAGTTGCACCATGTGTGTTATGGATTGATGAACTTGAAAAAGCATTTGCCGGTGTCGGCGGTACAGGCGGCGGCAGTGATATTACAACACGTCTTTTCGGTCAATTTTTAACATGGTTACAAGAAAAAGAAAGCTCTGTATATGTAGTTGCAACTTCAAATGATATTTCAATATTGCCTCCTGAATTTTTGCGAAAAGGACGGTTCGATGAATTGTTCCTTGTCGAATTACCTGATCCAGAAGAACGCCGCAAAATCTTCGATATACACCTTAAAAAACGAGGTAAACTAACAAATGAAGTTGATGTAATACAACTGCTAAAAGATACGGACGGCTATAGCGGTGCAGATATAGAAGCTGTTGTAAAAGAGACGGTGGAAGCCGCTTTTATTTCTACAGATAGAACTGTCACAACTGAAAAGTTGCTCAAGACTATTAAAGTTGCAAAGTCAATTTCAGAAACACTCAAAGACAAAATTGATGAATTGAAAAAGAAGTACGAAAAATATGACTTTAAAAATGCAAATACGGTGAAATAAAAAAAAAAAAACCGCAGAGAAAGTATTCTCCGCGGTTAAATATTTTAGGAGAGACTAAAATACAGGGAATGAATCAAAGCCGGCCTGTTTTAAGCTGGCAATCGTACCGTTTACGTTATTACCGGCTGGAACGGCGACAGCCCAGTATGTGGAACCTGCTACACTGCGGCGTATAACGTTTGCATTAAAACCAGCGGCTTTTAGGCGTCCGGCTTGCACAGCCGCGTTTTCCTGACTGTTATACAAACCAGTTTGTAGTGAATGTTGTGTGGCAACTTCTAAATTACCCTCAGGTACAGTTGCAGGAGATCTTGCAAGTTCTCCAATCCTTGTATCCTGCTTACCGGGGAAGAGCATCCAGTGAGCTGCCGGATATGCAGAGATAGTTTCGACAGCACCTGAGTCCACAAAAAGTGTGCGGGTTTCAGGACTTTCCGGATATTCTGTAATAAGTTTTGCCTTATATTCATTGTTGTTGCTTATTTTCCAAAGTGTGTAGTAAAGAGCAGGACGCACCGGAGCGTAAGCCGGATCATCAACAAAGGTATCAAGAATCGTTATATCGCCATTTTTAAAAGCTTCTATTTGAGCGTTTAGATATTTTGCCCGCAAGAAATTGCGGCTATCGGCAGGCGAAGTAAGAACAACAAGCTTAACACTAGCTTCTGCTTTTTCCCATTCGCCCATTGCCATTAAACAAGAAGCATTTTCCAATAAAGCAATATCATCACGTTTTTCAGGAACGGCAAATGCGGCTTTTTCCCAAGCCGCCGCCGATTCTTCTATGTTTCCCTCTAAGTGATAAAGTCGACCCAATTTTGCATAGGCATCATGTTTTTGCTGTGCAGTAATATATTGCCTAGTCAAATCACCGTATATCTGCCCAATTTCCTGTTGAATAGTAGCAGGTTTTTTTGCCGAACCATAACTTTGCGCATAAATGGGCAATGTAAAAAATCCGACAATAAAAATCAATATAGCTTTTTTTATCATCAATAAGCTCCTGTACTATGTTATCGGAAATTTATAGTCAGTGCTTTAACAAAAAGCTAATGTCCATAACAAGCGATCATAACACCTGCTGCTATTGCAGTGCCGATAACACCGGCTACGTTTGGACCCATTGCATGCATTAAAAGGAAGTTGCCCGGGTCTGATTCAAGCCCTACCCTGTTTGAAACACGGGCTGCCATAGGGACGGCCGACACTCCGGCGCTGCCTATTAACGGGTTTATCTTTTCTTTTAAGAACAGGTTCATAATTTTTGCAACAATAACACCTGCGCCTGTCGCTATGCAGAATGCTATAAGTCCCAATGCAACAATCGAAAGTGAGGATAAGTTCAGGAACTTTTCAGGCGTCATTTGGCTGCCTACACCAAGTGATAGTAATATGGAAACTACGTTCATTAATTCGTTTTGCAGCGTCTTTGAAAGTCTGTCTACAACGCCGCATTCACGCATAAAGTTGCCGAACATTAAACAGCCCAAAAGCGGTGCCGCCGATGGTAATAGCAAAATTGAAAGTATAAAAACAACCATTGGAAATAGAATTTTTTCTTTTTTGGAAACCTCGCGCAACTGTTTCATTTTTATTTTGCGCTCATCTTCTGACGTTAATGCGCGCATAATTGGAGGCTGAATAAGCGGAACTAGTGCCATATATGAGTAAGCTGCCACAGCGACCGTTGCTAAAAGCTCAGGGGCAAGTTTAGCGGAAATGTAGATTGTTGTAGGTCCGTCGGCACCGCCTATAATCGAAATTGCGCAAGCCTGCAGCATTGAAAAGTCTACTCCGGGTATTAGGTTCATTGCTGTTACGCCGAACAACGTGGCAAACACGCCGAACTGTGAAGACGCGCCTAAAAGTGCGGTTTTTGGATTGGCAATAAGTGGTCCAAAGTCTGTCATTGCGCCAATGCCCATAAAAATCAACAGCGGGAAGAACTCGTTGCCGACACCCATGTTGTAGATTAAATCCAGAAAGCCCTGCCCTTCACGATATCCTGTTGCTAAGATGTGTCCGGGATTGCCGATTCCGGCAAGCGGTATGTTTACAAAAATTGTGCCGAATCCGATGGGGATTAATAGCAATGGTTCAAAGCCCTTAGCCGCTCCAAGCCAAACAATAACGAATCCAACAATTATCATTACCAGCTCTTGCCAGCCGAAAACAATTTGAGTTCCGCCCGATGGGGTTGGTTTTTCTACTGCATCGTTAAAAAATGCAGAAAGGCCTGTGCCGTCAACAATGTTTTGAGCAAATGTTTTTATGGATATTTTTTTTACTTTGCCGTCTTCCGTGCCTTTGATTATACCATTAGGGTTTAATGCGCTTGCAACTCCGTTGTTGTATTCTGATTCTGATGTTTGTGCCCGCGCTACAGGCATAAACGCACCAACCATAGTAAACACAAATGCTCCGATAAGCATTGCAAAACATACTTTTGTTACCCATACAGGTGATTTTTTATTACCTATCATTTTTTATCGTTACTCCTCCTAATACCCCTAACCTACCACAGCTACAGGTTGTTGTGAATTAACTGCTGTTCCGGTTGGAACAAGGAAGTGTACTTTGCCTGCTGATGTTGCTTTAATTTCCAATTCCATCTTCATTGATTCAATAATGATTATTGTTGTTCCTGATTGAACTTGCGAGCCTTCGGCAACTGCATGTTTTAGCACGGTGCCTGATACAGGAGCGGCAACTGTTGCTCCGGATCCTGACACAGGAGATGCGCCGCCTGATGCAGGAGTTACGCTTGCGGGAGCTGCAGTAATTGCCGCAGTGCCTTCCGGACGGACATTTACATGGTAGTCCGCTCCATTTACATTTACGATATATGCTGAGGCACTGCCGCCGCCTGATCCTCCTGCAGGAACTGCTTTGCATACAAAGCTGCTGCTGGAAACAGGACCGTTACCGCGCTCTTTAAAGAATTTTGGGGCAACTTTAGGGAACATCGCATAAGTAAGAATATCTTCATCATTTTCGGCACCTTCTGCTTTTGCCTCAGATGCAAGTTTATCAAACTCATTTTTGATGCTGTCTGCGGGACGCTCGGTAAGAACTGCGTCATATTTTTGCTGGGCAAGTGCTTTTTTAACCAAATCGGCATTCGCGGCGGTAGGAAGCCGACCGTAGCGTCCTGTTACCAAGTCGGCTGTTTCGCCTGTAAGTTTTGAATAGCGTCCAAAAAGCACGTTAAATACCGATTGAGTGCCTACAATCTGGCTTGTAGGTGTAACAAGCGGAACATAGCCGCAATCTTTTTGCACGATCTGTATTTCTTTAAGAACTGCATCAATTTTATCTGAAGCACCCTGCTCTTTTAGTTGATTTTCCAAGTTTGAAAGCATACCTCCGGGCACTTGAGAGGCTAAAATACGGGTGTCGGCACCTAAAAAGCTTGATTCAAATGCCGCATATTTTTTACGCACATCGCGAAAGTATGCCGCAATGTCCAAAAGTGCGTTAATATCAAGTCCGGTATCGTATTCGGTGCCTTTAAACGCTTCTACTATTGTTTCAGTCGGGCTGTGGCTTGTTCCCATAGCCATTGATGAAATAGCCGTATCAAGGATTTCCGAACCTGCTTCTACAGCTTTTACAAGAGTGCCGACCGAAAGACCTGTAGTTGCATGTGTGTGAATCTCTATTGGAATATTTACTTTTGTTTTAATCGCTTTTACAAGATCGTAAGCTTCGTAAGGTTTTAAAAGACCCGACATATCTTTTATGCAAATTGAATCCGCACCGGAATCCGCATAATTTTTTGCCAAATCCGCATAAATCTCTTTTGTGTGAAACGGAGTTGTTGCATAAGAAATAGCCATTTGAACATGCTTGCCGGTTTTTTTAGCGGCATCCGCAGCGCGTTTTAAGTTGCGCGGATCATTGCAAGCATCAAAAATACGGAAAACACCGACACCGTTTTTTGCTGCACACTCAACAAATTTATCAACAACATCGTCGGCATAGTGACGATAACCTAATAAATTTTGCCCGCGTAAAAGCATCATTATTGGAGTAGACGGCAATGCTTTTTTTAGAGTACGCAGACGCTCCCAAGGGTCTTCATTTAAAAAGCGGATACACGAGTCGAAAGTCGCCCCGCCCCACGCTTCGAGCGCCCAAAAGCCGATTTTATCAAGCTTACCCAAAGCAGGCACCATATCCGCCGTTGTCATACGGGTTGCATGCAATGATTGGTGCGCATCCCGCAACACCAAGTCTGTTAATTTTATCTTTGACATTTATATCTCCCTATATGTGATATACAAAACTATTCTTTGCGGTACTCTTTTATTGCAGCCCCTATTGCAGCGGTTACCGCGCCGTCAAAAACTGCGCTTGTAGCCGATGCGGCTGCACTTGAAGAAGCCGGCTTTTCATCCTTATCCAAACCAAGTTTTCTCATAACAGTACCCAAGGCTGTAATACTAAAAACCAAAATGATAAGGAATGAAAAAACAACCGCCATACCAAGCAAAGTCAAAACTCCGCTTTGTCCAAACATTTCCGCAATGGTCATAGACCCTCCAAAAAAAACATTTTTTGTTTACTTGCAATATGCAAGATAAATTATTGCTCATTCGCAAATGACTGAGCTTTAACACTTTAATTATAGCGGAAACCCATGTTAAAGTATAGGGGACGAATAAGCACGAATAAAAAAGCCCCGCTAAACGGCAGGGCTTTTTGTTTTGGATTTGCTAAATTCGTGCTTTATTTTTATTCGTACCACAACTGGGGCAACATGTTGCCGTCTGTAGTGCCGGCTTTCCAGTATTTTCCGCTACCTGAGCCGTCTCCTGTGCCCCATTCGGAGCTAGCAGTAGTGTCCGGTGTTGGGAATTCGGCAAAACTGGGAGAGTCGTAAACCTCCAATGTCTCGTTTCCGAAATTGGCACTGCCTTCTTTCCAGTAACAGGCAACGGGGGTACAATTACCCCAATAAACCAAACTGGCTATTTCGTAGCCGCCGCTGGCCGCACTTACCTTGCCTGTGTTGTAGCAGGCTGTTACATCAAAGAAATAATGTCTAGAGCTGCCAGCCAAACCGGCTGTATCTTGAGAAAACCCTGCCGTCAAATTGCCTGTGTTGTATGAGGCAGTTATTTTACTCGCACCCACCGAACTCGCTGTCCCAAGCAAACCGCCTATCCGATAACCAGTAATGTTACCTTTGTTATAACAAGCGGTTACCTCCCCTTTAAAACTGCCTGCCAAGCCGCCGGCATAGTCTCCGGAGCCCCCAATATCACCGGTATTGTAACAGGCAAACAATATATTGTTAGTCGTACCACCTACAATACCGCCAACTTGATTAACACCATTAATTTCAGCACCGTTTGAAGAGAAGCTTATGGTGCCGGTGCCACGCCCTAAGATGCCGCCGACATAGGAATTACCGGTTATAGTACCATTTTTGATATGCACTCCGGTGATAGTTGCATTGTCGGCATAGCCAAAGAGACCAACATTGTCGATGCCGCTCTTGTCTATGGAAAGGCGGTCAATCTGCTTGCCGTCTCCGTCAAAAGTGCCTGTAAAGGCTGAGGCGCTTGTGCCGACAGGTTCCCAGTTAGGGACGCTCAAACCTTCAGCACCGCCCATAAAGTCTAGGTCTGCTTCTTGCTTGTAGCTGCCGCCCAATGTCCCATTTATCAACTGAAACTCAGCATAAGTGCCTATTGGTATTATGCCGCCGCTATCTGCAGGGCGTAATTCCAGATTACCTGAAGAGGCCAAATTGAGTTTTAGTGAAATACCGGCAGATGATCCAATTAGCCGCCCTATGTAGATAGGCGGATTAGTGTCTGCCTGAATACTAACGATGAGCGCTCCTTTAGGGGGCTGGGATGGCAACGAGACAGTGCCGTTAGCCGCCATTGTGCCGGATATAGTTTTTATGGTTTTTGAGGTAATCTTTTCCGCATAGTTTAACTTTAGCGGTCCATTGTAATTGCCGACTCCCGTAATCGTTATGGTCGGTATTTCAGTTGATCCGTTAGCACCATCAATTATTTCGATAATTTCGTCCGGATTGCTGCCGCCGCGGCAAGCGGAAAACAGCACAAACGCCGCTATAAGGGCGAGTACTAGTCCTGTAGGCTTAGACTGCCAACGGGGGGGGGGGGG
>BTID01000153.1:0-10082 GCA_036245275.1 Termitinemataceae bacterium | reverse complement strand
TGACTGGGAGGCTATTGGCACAGAGACTGCACCCTTTACCGGCAACTTTGACGGGGACGGCAAGAAGATTGACAGGCTTTATATAAACGACGACACCAGAGAAAATTTGGGAATTTTCGGCTATGCCGGCGGTTCGTTTTCCTTATCCAATGTACGTATCGCCAGTGGTTCAGTTACCGGCAAGCATAATGTTGGCGGACTCTTGGGGACTGCTGAAAAGACCGGCACTTCAGGAACAATTATAGGTTGTTCCAATAATGCAACTGTTACCGGTATATCATTTATAAGCGGTGTTGTAGGAAGGATTCGTGGTGAAGTGATTAACTGTTACAATACCGGCACTGTTGGTACAGCTGGAATTTCTGGTTCTTATGTAGGAGGCGTGGCGGGTCAAGTAATGAACGGTAAGATTGCAGCTTGTTACAATACCGGAAAGGTTACGGGTGGTACTGCAACTGCAGGTGTGGCGAGTTCAGTCGTGAGCGGCGAAATGATTGCCTGTTACAACTCAGGCGAGGTTACAGGAGGAAATACTGCAGGTGGTGTGGTGGGAGGCACTAGAGGTAACATAACCGCTTGTTACAATACCGGAAAGGTTACAGGCGGTCGCAGCGTAGCAGGCTTTGGTACGATCGTCGCTTGTTACTGGCTCGATGGCACACAGACTCTAGGTTGGGATGGTAGTGGTGATACAGGAAAATTTGAAACTTACTTTACCCCCAGCACAAGTGATTCTGCCGAATGGGGCACAGGACTAGGCACAGCTAGCGGCACTTACTGGAAAGCCGGCACTACAAACGGCAATAGCTTGCCTAAGTTGTGGTGGGAAAAATAAAAATACCTGATCTGTTAAATTAAATTCGGATAACCCCCGCCTGAAGCGGGGGTTTTTTTAGGGCATCTCTAAATACTAGTGGCACGCAAGAAAGGGCAAAGATTTTTCCGCAGTTTGAAGGCGAAAAGCTTAAGTCTAATGGTGTTATGGCGAGCATTTGAGCCAAAAAAATGCGGGGAAAGGCAGTGCAAGATTGCGGCGAATGAGTATTTAGAGGTGCCCTTTATAGTAAAAACTAAAAGAACTTTGTAGAATAGAAAATGAAAAAAATAAAAAATAAGAAAAATAAGAATTATCTACAGGAGAAATATCAAATGGCAAATTTTCATTTTATGCAAAGTTATAGAAATACTATTATTGCATCTGCGGTTTTACTTATTCTGGCTTTTGTATCATTTTTACCTGTTTCCAGTGCTGTGTCTAAGGATAACTACGGACGTGATATGCAAAAATACTTAGATTCAAAAAGGAATCAGGCTCTTTTAGCTTTTGGCGCAGCTACAGGTGCAAGCATCGCAATTTCTCTTCTTCCTGGCGATGTCGGCACAGCTATTAGCGAAAAACTTGCCGATGTTGCCGGCTTTTTTATGTTAGTAACAGGTGCTATTTTAATTGAAAAAATAGTATTAGCCGTTTCAGGAATTATTGCTTTTAAAATCCTTATTCCGCTTTCTTTGTTGTTTTTTATTTTTTATCTTTGGGCAAAACAAAAATGGGACAAAAGCTCACTGTTGTTTACTATAGCTTTTAAGTGTCTTGTCTTTGGCATAATTATATTTATTGCTGTTCCATCTTCATTAAAACTTTCTGCTTTGGTAGAAACAGATATTATGTACAAATATACAAATATCGATAATTCGATTGCTCAAGTTAAAAATCAGACAAAATCAATAAATACTGATACAGAAGCAATAGGCAAAGACCCTGAGGCAAGAGCGTGGTGGGATGTTCCCGGAAAAATTGCAAATGGTGTAAAAAACTTAGCAACTAAAGCAGGTCAAAGTGCAAAGAGTGCTTTGGAAAAAGGTCAAAACGCCCTTTCTTCGCTTCTTAATATGCTGATTTGCATGGTTATTACAACTTTTATAATACCCCTGCTAACAATTATGGGTTTTGCAGCCCTGTTAAAAGCAATGTGGGGCATCGATGCTTTTAAAAAAGCGAATTGCTAATTACTAATCGAAGTGTTATACTTGTTGCATGGCATTTGAAGTAACAGCAACAAGGCGGCGCCCGCGGACTTTTGATGAGTTGGTAGGGCAGGAATTTGTCAGCGCAACATTACGCAGTTCTATCGAGGCAGGCAGTATTGCTCATGCATATCTTTTTTGCGGACCTAGAGGTTGCGGAAAGACAAGTGCGGCACGTATTTTGGCGCGCTCTCTTAATTGCGAAAAGGGTCCCTCGGCAACACCATGCGGAGAGTGTTCGGCATGCAAAGAGATTAAGGCGGGAAATAGTCTTGACGTTATCGAAATTGACGGTGCGTCTAACAACGGTGTAGAAAGTGTGCGCCAAATTAAGGACGAGGTGATGTTTCCCCCTAATTCGTCGCGCTACAAAATATATATTATTGACGAAGTGCACATGCTTTCCACCGGTGCGTTTAATGCGCTCTTAAAGACTATTGAAGAGCCGCCGCCGCATGTCGTGTTTATTTTTGCAACGACCGAGCAGCATAAGGTTCCCGCAACGATTAAGAGCCGCTGTCAGCATTTTTCTTTTAAACTGATTCCGATAGAAACGATTTCGGCAATTTTGCGGACAACCTGCACAGAAATGAAAATTGAAGCTGAGGATGAGGCGCTTTTTTGGATTGCCCGCGAATCTACCGGCAGCTTGCGGGATGCCTATACGCTCTTTGATCAGGTGGCATCGTTTTCCGGCGGCAATATACGCACTGCACTGATACGCGAAAAACTGGGTCTTGTAGGCTTGGATAACCTGAATGCTCTTGCCGAAACCTGTGCGGCAGGTGAGGTTGAGGCTTCGTTTAATTTGCTTGATAGCCTTATTGGAAACGGCATCGCCATAGAGCAATTTATTATTGATATGTGCGGATATTACCGTAGTCTGCTTTTGCTAAAGAGCGGAATTACAAAAGAGTCGCTTTTGGGCTACCCTGCGTCTAGGTTTTCTGCGGCTGTGCAGGAAAATATTGATATTCCCCGTGCCGAACATGCTCTTTCTTTGCTTTTGGAGCTTTACCGCTCAATCCGTTACTCCGTTTCGCCCCGTTTTGAGCTGGAAACTTGTATTTCTAAGCTATGCGCCCTTAAAAATTGGGTTTCTATTGACGAGTTGCGCTCAGAAATTGCAAAAGTGCGCTCTGCCTTGGGCGGTGCAGTGCCAGTCACTAGCACGGTGCCAGTCACTAATGCGGTGCCAGTCACTAGCGCTCCTCCTGTTTATGATGCCCCCATTTCGTTAACAGAAGGCTTTAAAAAGATGCTGGAAAACCGTAATTCAGGTGCTAGCGGTTCTGCTGCTGCTGCACCCTCAATATCTGCTGCACCTGTTGCAGATACACTGCCTGTTGATGTGGAAATTGTAAAAAACGTCTTTCAGGGAACTATTGTTAAAGGGCAGTAGGGTGATTTATGCAGATTAGTATTTGGACAGACGGAGGGTGTTCCGGCAACCCCGGACCCGGCGGCTGGGCTTTTGTAATTGTCGCTGAAGATACCTCAGTTATAACAGAACAATCCGGCAGCAATGCACTAACTACAAACAATCAAATGGAATTAACGGCGGTCATCTCTGCTCTTATATATGTCCAAGAAAAAATCAACACCCCAGCCGAAATTGTTTTATACACAGATTCGCAGTATGTGCAAAAAGGGATAAGCGAATGGATCAAAAATTGGAAAAAAAACGGCTGGCGCACTGCAAATAAACAACCTGTAAAAAATGCTGAACTGTGGAGGCAGCTTGATACGCTTGCCGCCGATAAAAAAATTACGTGGAAGTGGGTAAAAGGTCATGCCGGAAATTTGTATAACGAACGGTGCGACGAAATGGTTCAGCTTGCAATGAGGAATATATAAATGAAAGATAAAGTTTATGATGAATCCAAAATCAAGACCCTCTCGTCCTTGGAGCATATACGTTTGCGCACAGGCATGTATATTGGACGCTTAGGTGATGGTTCTAATATTGATGACGGTATTTATGTGCTGCTAAAAGAAGTTGTCGACAATGCTGTTGATGAATTTATTATGGGTAACGGAAAAAATATCGAAGTTGAAATAAAAATACCCGCCGCAGAGCGGCCGGGTATTTTTGTTCTCCCGGAGAATTGCACTCCGGGTTTAATACCCCCTGTTACGCCCCAGAGGGGCGGGGTATTAAACCCTACGGCTCGAATAAAAGACTACACTGTAAAAGTGCGTGATTATGGGCGCGGTATTCCGCTTGGTAAAATTGTAGAATGTGTTTCTGTTATCAATACCGGTGCAAAGTACAATGATGACGTGTTTCAGTTTTCCGTAGGATTAAACGGCGTTGGTACAAAAGCTGTTAACGCATTGTCGCAGCATTTTAGAGTTGTATCTGTACGCGACGGTCATTATGCCGAGGCAGTTTTTGAACGCGGCAATCTTTTAAAACAACGTAAAGGTAAAATGGATAATCAAAAAAATGGTACCTTTGTCGAGTTCATACCAGATAAAGAAATTTTTAACGAGTACCAATTTAATTTTGAGTTTATAGAAAAGCGCATCAAAAGTTATGCATGGCTTAACACAGGTTTAACGATAAGTTTTAACGGTAAAAAATATATTTCGCAACACGGTCTTATGGATCTGCTTACAGAAGAAACCGCACTTGATGCAGAAAATACACACTCTGCATTATACCCTATAGCATATTTTAAAAACGATCATCTTGAATTTGCATTTACACATACCAACAATTACGGCGAACAATATTTTTCTTATGTAAACGGTCAATTTACTTCAGACGGCGGCAGCCACCTTTCGGCATTTAAAGAGGGCTTTTTAAAGGGTATTCAGGCATATTTTAAAAAAGACTATAAAAGTGATGATATACGCGAAGGCTGCATTGCTGCTGTTGCCGTAAAATTAAAAAATCCTGTTTTTGAAAGTCAGACAAAAAACAAACTTGGTAATAGCGATATTCGAAGCTGGCTTGTAGCAGAATGTAAAAACGCGGTGGAAGATTGGCTTCATAAAAATACGGATCAGGCAAAAAAATTAGAAACTAAAATTATTACAAACGAAAGTTTGCGCACAGAATTAAATGCTGTAAAAAAAGAAGCCCGCGATGCCGCAAAAAAAATTGCTCTAAAAATTCCAAAATTAAAAGACTGTAAGTATCATTTAGAAGATGGCGAGCACGGAGAAAAGACAACGATATTTATTACAGAAGGCGATTCTGCTGCAGGATCAATTGTATCAAGCCGCGATGTTATGACACAGGCTATATTCAGTCTGCGCGGTAAACCGGAAAACATGTTCGGAAAAAAACGCACATCAATTTATAAAAACGAAGAACTTTACAATATGATGATGGCACTAGGTATAGAAAATGATACTTCGGGTCTGCGCTATGCACGAATTGTTATTGCAACAGATGCTGACTTTGACGGCTTCCACATACGCAATTTAATGCTTACATTTTTTTTGTCGTATTTTGAAGACCTTGTTAAATCACAGCATGTGTACATTTTGGAAACACCGCTATTCCGTGTGCGTAATAAAAAAGAAACTATATATTGCTACACAGAAAAAGAACGCGACATAGCGTGTCAAAAATTAGGTGCGTCAAATGAGGTAACACGATTTAAAGGGTTAGGCGAAATAAGCCCTAAAGAATTCGGTCAGTTTATAGGCGATAACATGCGCATAGTGCCGATTTCATTACAATCATTAAAGCAAATTGATGTTGATAAGTTGTTGAATTTTTATATGGGAAAAAACACGCCGGACAGACGTGATTATATTATGAAAAATCTTGTCTCAGAGGTATAACATGGCAAATCAAATATCATCACCTTGCAGTGTACAAGAGCGGTCGGCGTTATTTACGGACTTTTATGAGCTAACAATGTCGCAGGGAGATTGGTTAAAAAATAAAAACCGCCGTGCTGTTTTCGAGATGTTTTTTAGACGCAATCCTTTTAAGGGCGGGTTTTCTGTCTTTGCCGGTTTGGAAACACTTTTAGATTGTGTAAAAACTTTCCGGTTTTCAGATGATGATATTCAATATCTGCATAGCCTAAAATTTTTTAACGAAGGTTTTTTAGATTATTTAAAAGATTTTAAATTTACAGGATCTATATACGCAATGGACGAAGGCTCCGTTGTATTTCCGCATGAGCCGCTATTGCGAATAGACAGCACATTGATCGAATGTCAGATTTTAGAAGGCTTGGTGTTAAACACAATCAACTTTCAAAGTTTGATTGCCACTAAAACTGCCCGCGTAAAATTGGCGGCTGGGGAAGGCGGCATTATGGAATTCGGTCTTCGCAGGGCACAGGGACAAGACGGCGCACTTTCAGCATCTCGTGCAAGTTTTATAGGCGGTGCTGACGGAACATCTAACACACTTGCCGGAAAACAGTTTGGAATAAAAGTTATGGGAACAATGGCGCATGCATGGATTATGAGTTTTGCAAACGAAGAAGATGCATTCCGCACTTATGCAGAAGTATTTCCAAATAATCCTGTGTTTTTAATTGATACTTATGACACATTGAAAAGCGGTGTGTTAAACGCCATAAAAGTAGGTAAAGAGGTGATCGCGCACGGCGGCAATTTTGGTGTGCGTCTTGATTCCGGCGATATGTACTATCTGTCAAAAAAAGTGCGCGAAATGTTGGACGAAGCAGGCTGCCGGAATGCTACTATAACAGTTTCTAACGATTTGGATGAAAGAATTATTTCCACGCTAACAAGTCAGGGCGCTCCAATAAACAGTTGGGGGGTTGGAACTCAAATGGTAACAGGCGGGAGTGATTCGGCATTTACCGGTGTATATAAAATGATGTGCTTAGAAGACGGAAACGGTAATCTTAAACCTACGATAAAGTTTTCAGATAATCCTGAAAAAACCACAACTCCGGCAATCAAACAAATTTGGCGTATCTATGATAAAACAGGAATGACACAGGCTGATATTTTGGCAATTGACGATCCTGATAACAGCGATAATTCTGAAAAATTAGATTGCTGCAAAAAAGAATGTTTTTGGCATCCATCAGCAGACTACAGACATTTTTACCAGACTTTAGATACAGCACCGCAGCCGCTATTAAAAAAATGTATGGAAGGTGGCAAACAAATATCACAAAATCCATCGTTAAGCGAAGTGCAGGATTTCTGTAAAAAAGAATTGCAGACATTCGATGCCAGCTACAAACGCCTTTTAAACCCGCATATATTTAAAGTTGCCATTACAACAAAGCTGCGGACATTAAAACTTGATTTAATCAAAAACTTTTTGGGTGATTTATGATAATTTATGTTTTTTCCTCTGCGATATTGCGTATAACACAAGTGCCAAGAATGACGGCAGTCCTAAAATTGCCGTTACATTAAGTGATGATATTTTTTGTGCGTTATACGCAATCTGTTCAACAAGAGCTAAGAAAAATGTACTTGCGCACAATCCAAAAATATTTTTAAAACCCAGATACACGGCTGCTATTGCCAGCCAACCGCGTCCTGCTATGCCCAGCGGTGCATAGACACCTGCACGGAATACAACACTGGCTCCTGCTACGGCAGCAAAGAAGGCGCACAAAACCCACGAGGCGACGATATACCTATCGGTATGTATTCCTATTTGAATGGCTGCCGGTACAGAGCGCCCTACAGCTTTTAAACGCTTGCCGTATGGGGAGGCAAGAAAGATCGCTGTCAATATCAAAAAAAATACCGCAGCAATTACGAACATAAAACGTTGTCCGGAGTTAAACGATATTTCATGCAGTACACCGCTTGTGCCGAACAATGTTTGCGACAATGTTGATGTAATTCCTAAAGAACCCAAATTTAGAGCCAGTGCTGCAACAAAAGGATCCGCTTTGCACTTTTGGATAAAAACAATCAGGGCTAAACCTATCAGCGCACACAGAACGGCGCTAAAAAAAACACCGGCAAAAGCAGAGCCTGTCCAAAGTGTAAATACATAACAGAAAAAAGCGCCTAGCACCATAAAGCCTTCTGCTGCAATGCAAAGGCAGCCCGACAGTTCTGTCAGCAGGACGCCCATAGATGCCAACATCAAAGAGCCCGCTGCAAAAATCAAATTTATTTGCATACTTTATGTTATACTGCATTGTAACAAAGAATAAATGGTAGTATAATGGTAAATATGAAAGGACGATTTTGTATTAAATTAGCAGTTGTGCTTATTTTTTTTGGCGGTAGTATATATGCAGCTGATATCAATATGGCAAATATCTTAAAAGCACCTTTAACCGATGTAACAGAAAAACGGTTTGATGAAATTTGCGCTTTGCTTAGTGTAAATTCTGTCGTTAAGGGAAACTTTAACGAGACAAAAACATTATTACACCGCGACAAAATTGAATCATCAGGAAAATTCACAATAAGCGTACAAGATGGTATGATTTGGCAGACTATAACTCCGCGCCCCTCAATCATAGCGGTAGGAAAGGAATATATAGTGCGAACAACATCACACAGAAAGATACGTGTTACTGGAAACGAAGCTGCCATGTTTCTGCGTATTTCCGAAATGCTAAAAGCAGTATTTTCAGGAGATAGCGCATATATTAAAAAAACATTTGATATTTATTTTGCAGAAACAGATGAAAACTGGATAATTGCTTTAACGCCGAAAAGCAGCACATTCAAAAAACTTATAAATAAGATAGCTATTCAGGGCAAAACAACTATAAACAAAGTGCTTATCGAAGAAACAACCAACGATACCGATAATTATGATCTTAGCAATTATTCTTACGCAAAAGAACTGACGGCACAAGAAAAAAATTATTTTATTACCGACAAGGAATAAAAAATTATGGGTCTAGTTGGATCTTATGTCGAAAGTTTGCGGGGAAACGATTATATCGACCCTGCACTTTACGATAAATTTAACGTTAAGCGCGGTTTGCGTAATCCGGACGGTTCCGGCGTACTTGTGGGACTTACCCGTATTGGCGATGTACACGGCTACATTGTAAGCGAATCGGAAAAGCAGGCGGTAGAAGGCAAACTTTTTTACCGCGGCATTGATGTAGAAGATCTTGTACATAATTGCACTGTTGAGGGACGCTTTGGTTTTGAAGAAGCTGTCTATCTGTTGTTGTTTGGTCAATTACCAACTGTAAAAGAGCTTGACCGCTTTTGCCAGATCATAAGCGAAAACCGCGAATTGCCGCAGGGGTTTTCAGAAGATGTTATTATGAAGATGCCTTCGCGTAACATAATGAATAAACTGGCAAGCTCCGTTCTTAACCTTTATTCTTATGATGACGATCCGGAAAATCAGTCGCCGGAAAATGTGCTGCGTCAGTGCCTTGAACTAATTGCCCGCTTTCCTACAATTGCGGCTTATTGTTATAGGGCAAAGCGCCATTATTTTGATAATGCCAGTTTGATAATACACCGCCTGCAAGATGGCTTGCACACTGCAGAAACCATCCTTTCGTTAATGCGCCGCGATCAAAACTATACACCTTTGGAAGCTCAAATATTAGATCTGGCTCTGGTACTACACGCAGAACATGGCGGCGGGAATAATTCAACATTTGCCGTTCATCTTGTAAGCTCTGCAGATACCGATACATACTCTGCAATAAGCGCAGGAATAGGCGCCCTTAAAGGCTTTAAGCACGGTGGTGCAAATAACAAAGTTATCGCTATGATTGACAATATACAATCTAATGTCAAAGACTGGTCAAACGAAACGGCTCTTGGCGATTACCTTGCAAGAATTGTACGCGGTGAAGTTTTTGATAACACTGGTTTAATTTACGGACTGGGGCATGCCGTTTATACAATTTCTGATCCGCGTGCAATTCTATTAAAAGAAAAAGCTGCCCTTCTAGCAAAAGAAAAACATTGCGAAGAAGAATTTGAACTTTTTAAAATGATAGAAAAACTAGGACCAACCATCATAAAAACTGTACGCAATTCAGAAAAAGATATTTGCATAAACGTAGATCTATATTCAGGGTTTGTCTACAAAATGTTGGACATACCGCCTGAACTTTACACGCCGCTGTTTGCAGTAAGCCGTCTTGCCGGCT
>BTID01000152.1:0-10085 GCA_036245275.1 Termitinemataceae bacterium | reverse complement strand
ATAGAAAATCAACTGCATTGGTCTCTTGATGTAAGTTTTGGAGAAGATGCCTCTCAGGTTCGCAAAGATAATGCACCTGAAAATTTAGATATTCTACGAAAGATAGCTCTAAGGCTTTTACGTTCAACCAAAACTGAAAAGAAATTAAGCGTTAAGCGAAAACAATTCAAGGCTGCTCTCGCAGAGGATTTTTTATCTGATATTCTTTTTGGGCAAAAAAGTTAAATGCTTTTGCCCTGCCCGGTGCCGTCCCCCGTCTTGAAAAATTCAGCGCATAATAAGATAATCTATGTAAGAGGTTGTTTTGGCACTAAACGAAGAAAAAGCGATGGTTTCGCGGGTAAAAGATATTGGACAGCGGGATGCTACGTTTCTTGAAAACGGCAGCGTAAAGGTGCTTATTGATGACCTTGGCTCGATGTCGCCGTATTTTTCATCTGTGTTGGACAAGCGGCAAACAAATGCCCATTGGCTGCCTTATTTTAGGGACGCTTCCGGCAAACCTTATGATGATGCTGAACACGGTGCATTTTGGAAGTCGCAGCATCTTTACAATATGGCGGGGAGCTTTCCTTGCACTCCGAACTTTGGTGCCGGACACGTTGTCGATAATTTTACCATTCCTCCTAACGGCTGGTCTGCAAGTTCGCTTTGGACTTTTATAAAAAGCGGAATTGACCCGCAAAGCGGTGCTGCATGGTCGCTTACCACATTGGATAGCCCAGAAAAATCTATGCCCCTTTCCTTTAAAAAAATTGATGCTGTTATTCCATCGCACCCTGTTCACTATACAAGTCTTTGCATAAAAAATTCCGGCGACAAAGAAATTGAAATTAATGCGGGTTTCCATAACACTGTAGGCTCGCCATTTTTACAGGCAGGCTGCAAAATTTCTGCAGCGGCAGATATATGGACAACGCCTGCACCCGGCGGTGAATTCGACAACACTACAAACTTAGCCTTAGGTGCTGAATTTGTTGCCATTACAAGAGCGCCGTTAAACAGGGGCGGCAAGGCTGATTTAAGCGAAGTTCCCGGTCCTATAGGATTTTCTGATCTTGTCATTGGTGCAATTCCCACAACTGATCCAGTCGGTTGGTCATCGGTAGTAAACCCAAAACTAAAATTTGCCTACATCTGTTTTTTTTCAGGACCTGCTTCAAACACAAAAGACGAGATAGGCTTATACTTTAACGGCTTTTGGATGCAGTACGGCGGCAGACGCTATACTCCATGGTCACCATGGGAAGGCGGTCCGGATATGTGCTACTGCCTGGGCATGGAAAATTCAGTATCTGCGTACAACTACGGATTAGAATATTCAAGGCGGCATAAAACAGTACTAGATTCACCTACTACAGTTGCCATCCCCGGACATAGCCAAAAAACTTTTTACTACGGCGCACTCTTTGCACCCTACGAAAAAAATATTTTAGATTCCGGTATCATAGGCATTTCCTTTGAAGAGTCAAAATTAATCTGCAAAAGTTCTACAGAATCATGGGCATACAATGCAGATCCTAGTTTTAAGGTACTAAAACATCTGCCGCAATGAACGATTCTAAAAGCAGCAGCAAAACAGCATTTCAAGCAGAGCTTTTAAAAAACAGGCTTGTAAAACGGCATAAGCATTTACAAAATTGGGTAAACCGTTGCGGAGTAGGTGTATACAGACTTTACGACAGAGACATACCGGAAATTCCATTGGTGCTTGATTTTTATACAGAGGTATTCTCCGGATCAAATGCCGTTTCCGGTGCACTGTTTAAACGCCCCTACTACAAAGATTATGCAGAAGAGGCATTGTGGATCGACGCAATGAAGGTATCAATTGCAGGGGCGTTGCAAATTGATCTAGCAAATATTTTTGTTAAAATTAGACAAAGGCTGCGCACAACAGACTCAAACGATAGCAGCGCAGAGCATGGAAGAACACAGTACACAAAAACGCAATCATCAACTACACAGACAATGGATATAAAAGAAGGCGCTTTTACATTCCGTGTTAATCTTTCTGATTATATTGATACAGGACTGTTTCCTGACTTGCGTAAAGCGCGCTCATATATACAGGAAGTGTCGCATAACAAAATGGTATTAAATCTTTTTTGTTATACCGGTACTTTTTCTGTATATGCAGCAGCCGGAGGGGCTGCAAGAATTGATTCGCTTGATATGTCAAAAACATATCTTGAATGGGCAAAGACAAATTTTATTTTAAATGGGTTTTCTAAACCGCATCTACATAACTCAAACTGTCATTTTATCCGTGCAGATGCCATTCGGTTTTTAGATGATGCAATAAATAAAAATTATTTGTGGGACATCATTATTTTAGATCCTCCGTCTTTTTCCAATTCAAAAAAAATGTTATATAATTCATTAAACGGATCACTTGATATACAACGTGATTATATTACTCTGTTAAATAAATCATTAAAGGTGTTGCGGACAAAAGGTCAATTATTATTTTGCGTCAACTCACACAGTTTTAAATTCAGCAATGATGATTTTAATCAATATTGCAAAACTGAATTTCCTAATATCATAATTAAAGACAGAACAGAAATGTTTAGGGACGAAGACTTTAAAGAAAAAAGGATGCCGTTATGCAAAGTAATCACGCTATAAAAAACGTAATCTGCTGCCTGTTTTGTATCTGTCTTTGTGCAGCCGTACTTAATTCCTGCAAGACGGTGCAGATAACTGATAACACACCTCTTACAGAAGAAATTAAACCCGCGAGTTCTCTTGCATTTTCTGCGTTGCCCCCTGAAATACAAAAGTATCTGAACGGTCTGCGCACAGCATTTAAAGAGCATAATAATGATTATCTTAATAAACAAGGTGAATTATTTTACGAGATGGATGTAAAGCCCAAATTTACAACAGCGCAGTACATTGCTATGCTTTACCGCATAGGTCCTTACGCAAAAGATTCTACATGGCAGATACCGGCATTTTTTTTAGATCTTAATAAAGTGCGCAGTCTTGAATGGATTGATTTTTCAGAGCAGGGACCTGTCTTAAATGTAAATGCAAAACTTATATTATATTCAGGCGATCCGCTGCCATGCAGAATTATGCTGATGTGGCGTTTAAAAGAGCCTAAAGTGATAGGGACATATCCATAATGATAGGACATATCGATAATGATAGAACAAAATGTTGAAGCACGCTCAAAGATAATTCAAAAAGCATCACTTATCGCTCTTTTTGGAAATCTGATTCTTGCTGCATTAAAAATTACAGCAGGCATCGTAGGCGGAAGTCTTGCAGTAATCGGCGACGGCATAGACAGC
Organism: Termitinemataceae bacterium; assembly: GCA_036245275.1. Lineage (GTDB taxonomy): Bacteria > Spirochaetota > Spirochaetia > Treponematales > Breznakiellaceae > BTID01. The sequence goes on along the minus strand of BTID01000152.1, from coordinate 6,783 downwards.
TCTGTAGATGTGTTGATCTCAGGCTTGACACTTTTTATTTCAGGAATAATTTCGCGTCCTGCCGACGAAGATCACCCATGGGGTCATGGCAGAGCAGAAACGATTGGCACTGCCGGTCTTTCGTTCATGCTGTTTTTTGCAGGATTCCAACTTGTGTTTAACTCTGTGCGAAAATTAATTTTTGAAAATACAGAAGTTTTGCCGGATACTATAACGATTATTGCAACAGCTATTTCAATTGCAGGAAAATTGCTGCTGGCATTAAACCAATATCGGATGGGCAAAAAAACAAATTCTGCAATATTAATAGCTAACTCAAAAAACATGGCAAGTGATGTTTTTATTTCTGCAGGTGTTTTAGTTGGGCTTGCTGTATCACTGATATTTAATTTTGCTGCTGTAGACAGCATTGTTGCAGTACTTGTTGGGCTGTGGGTTATAAAATCTGCCGCTGAAATTTTTTCAGGCGTTAATTCCGAGCTTATGGACGGAGGGTCTGTGCCGGATCAATACCGTGCCGTCTTTGATGCAGTACGCTCTGTTAAGGGTGCCGGAAACCCCCACCGCGCCCGTATGCGCCGCATTGCCGGTTTTTGGGATATAGACCTTGATATTGAAGTTGATGGAAACCTTAGCGTTGCAGAGGCTCATAAAATAGCGACACAGGTAGAAGATGAAATCCGCAACCGCTTAGAAGCGGTCTTTGACATAATGGTTCACATTGAGCCAAAAGGCACTGTGCATCAAAACGAAGCATACGGGCTTAACGAAGATAGCTTAAATCAATGATGCACATTGCTTAAGCACAAAATCAATCGTTTGCTGAACACCATTTACAGCGCGCAGCTTTTCGCCCATTACGGCGGCATTTTTTGCATAAACAGGATTTGTCATTAAATCCTCAACTTTGGCTTCCAGTGCTTTGTTGCTGATTTTTTTGGAGTTCGCACCGGCAGGTCCAAGCATAGCTTTGCGTATTTGCTGCGCCCAGTAGAACTGATCGATGATAATAGGCATTACAAGTTGAGGTTTGCCGCTGCGTGTGGCACTATGGGTGGTGCCGCTGCCGCCATGGTGAATAATCGCTGTGCAGTGTTCAAACACAAGAGAGTGCGGAATTATCGAATCCAGAACAAAAACATCATCCTGTCCTTCAAATTCATTGCCGATTTTTACCCAACTGGCTCCAAATACGAATTTATAGTTGTGTTTTTTACAAATTGCCAATAATTTTACGGCAAAACCGCTTTGCGCCGGACCCTTTATGCTTCCCGTTGTAAAAAAGAGTGTTGGGCGTCCATCTTTGCGGATAAAATCAAGAAATTTTTCCAATGACGGCTTTTCGTAGGGCAGCCTATCGTAAAAACAATAGCTTGTTATGTGCCATGGGTATGCCCAATTAGGGTCAACACTACCAATAAGCGGGCTGTAAAGCATCAAATTGGTGGTATAAGAATAAGAAAAATGGCTGTAATTTTTTACAGTACTCAATCCATGTTCTGCACGCCATTTATTTATCGGTTTTTGTGCTATCTTGTTGGTTGCAATATCAATAACTTTCCATAAAAGTGATGGTGTAACGAACAAAAAAGGCTTAGTTAATGGCGTTAGCGGCGGCATCATCTTTTTACTGGGGATTATAGGGCTGAACGCCGTACGTATAAGCGGTTTTTTTAAGTATTCTGCAAGGCTTGTGGCTGCAAATTCAGTGTTTGACACAATAAACATATCATGGCGCTCTATAAGCGGCAAAAGTTCTTCAAACTGGCTTGTAATTATAGTTGACATCCAAGCCAACATATCGGACATTTTGATTTTTTTGGCACCGGCACGCGCTTCAATATCATCATCCTGCAAAGAATAAGAAATGCCTTCGTTTGACAATTCTTTGGCAAATTTTTCAAATGTTTTTGGAAGATGAATAAAAACTTCGTGTCCGCATTCTTTAAAACCCTTTGCCATAGCTAAAAATGGGTAGACATCTCCTTGCGATCCGCGTGCAACTAGCAAAATTTTCATTACTTAACTAGCCCAATTCCTTTGAGTTTTGCTTCATCAATATGATATTTTGATTCCAGCGCACGAAGATCCTCCTCTGTTATGTGCAATCCGCCTTTGGAAAGTTTTTTTACTTCGTTGTAACCGGCACTTGTCCGCTGCAGCATCTTTATAGGGCTAAATACTATTGATGCCATTAGCCAGCATGAATGTGAACACCAGCAGTTAGCTGTATATCCGTGTCCTATAGCAGCCAATTCTTTTTTCATGGCATCACCAAACATGATCTTTTGAACATCGCAACCATAATCCTGTACTTTGCCTATTGGTTCACGCATTTCGCAGGAGCGGAAGCGTCCGTCGTGATCTATAACAAGAGTTGTCTCACCGGCTGTGCAGTCAACACCCCAGCATTTAGGACCGTCAAGATTTTCTGCATGCGCGTTGTACATTGCACGCATAATTCCTGCAAAAATAAATTTAGTGATAGGTCTTGCAAGACCGCTTACTCCCTCGCCCATACGTTTTGCGTAAGCCATTAAAAATGGCGCAATTGAATCGTTGATCGCCTTTTGGGATTTTTCTGTGGCAAGTTTTACGCCGTCAACACGAGTAGTTCCCCGTGCCGCCGCTGTTGTATGCGTCGCTACATGGAAGCGTCCGTATACCCACGAAAAAAGGTCTAGTATCTCGTCATAGTTATATTTGGTAACGCATGTGGCGACATTTGCCACGATATGCGCGTCATCTGCAAACTCTGTTTCAAGTTTATGCAGTGTTTCTATTGAGGTATAAAAAATGTCCACGCCGCGCTGCTTATTATGTGTTGCTTCAAAACCATCAAGTGAAATTGCGATAGAAATATTTAGTCCAGGGCAATTTTTTTGCCAGCGTTTAATCCAACTGATAAGCAAATCACCCTTAATGCCGTTTGTCGGCAGGTTTACATCTTTTGTGTGGTTGTTTTTATAAAACAGCTCAACAATTTCCGGCAAATCTTCGCGTAAGGTAGGTTCCCCGCCTGATAGCCATAGGCGGTTAATATCACCGGCAGTTTCAGAAATACGTTTTATTTCATCAAAAGTAAGATCCGGCTCCTTAGTTGCCATATCATTTGAATAAAAACAATGAGCGCAATTTGCATTGCACTTGCCCGTAGTAAATAAAAAAATTGATTCTAGCTTCCGTTTGCTTGATAATGAAAAATGCGAACTGCCCGTACCTGATCTTTTTTCTGCCATACAATAATCTCCTGCCGCACTTAAATTGCGTACACAATTGTCGACATTTTTTACGCTTTTGTCAATACAAGTATCGAGCCTTACTATAACAAATTTAATTGACTAAGGTTTCATAAAATTTTACATTTTTAATTTTTTCATAAGAATTGTTTTTAGTTTTTCTGCACCGACAACTTCATCGTTTAAAGCCATTGCCGTCTCGACATCTGCTAACGCGGCAGTGTAATCCTCCAAATGATAATACGACTGCGCTCTGCGGTAAAAACAAAATGGCTGATATTGATTTATCGAAATTGATATAGAAAAATCTTCAATTGCTGCCTGATAATGCTGTAAAACAAGCCTGACAACTCCACGGTAATATGCTGGTTTTTCAGATTTTTTATCAATTTCAAGCGATTTTGAAAAATCTTCAATTGATTTCTCGTAAAGTGATTGTGCAAAATATGCCATACCCCTGTGTTTGTAGATAAGAGCTTCTGTTTTTGCATCGGGATTTAGCTTGATGATGCTGGAATAATATTCAACTGCCTTGTTAAAATCACCTCTATTGTGCGAATACAGTGCATTTAGCAAAAGGTCATCTATGGAATTAATGTTTACAATTCTGCTTTTGGATTCATCTTTTTTTTGTTTTTCTTCGTTATTGTTTAAATTTGTAATAAAACTCCCCGCCTCAGAGCGGTTGGGTATTTTTGTTCTCCCGGAGAGTTGCACTGCGGCACGAATAAATGTATCCGTTTTTTCTTCGATTTTTTCGAAAAAAGAATTATGACGTTGTTCTAATTGACCGTTCAATTGACATTGATAATGTCTTATTTCTTGAAATATGGTATCTGCAAGCGATAAACTTGCATTAATTGCAGCCAATTTACGCTTCATAGGTGCGTCAAAGGGACGAAATTCTGCCTTGTAGACCAATTCATGTTCAACTTCTGCCCAAGCATCCTGCAAAATTGTTCTTATTTGAATTTCACATATTTCGCCTGTAAAAGTGCCGCCGCTTAATTTAGTGTATTTATCACCAATATCACTTGGAATTTTAAATAAAAGATGTGTTGATTCATAACCAAATTCTTTAAATGTATAGCCGGAACCCTTCCGTTCGATTTCGGTAACATCAAAAATATTGCCGACTATATTTTCCGCAGTTTGTGTATCTTCAATAAAAGGACAAATAATCCGTATTCCTATTGTATCCGGTATAACAATATTCTGGATGTCTGATTTATTGTTTTTTGACTTTATTTCCTGTGCATAGCGAATATATTTTTTAAAAAAACTTTTAAAAGATTTTACTCTGCCCTTTACCGTTAGATTTGACGGTAAATCTGACAAATTCCTATCGATGTAATTTTCCAGCTCTTTTATTATCAGTCTGCGAGCAGTAAAATCAGCTTCGTATTCTTCTTGTAAAACATGTTTGCATGGAACTTGATCTTTCATTGAACTGGGAAATGACATACCGGCATAGGACTACCGGCATGTCATTATCAATATTATTGCTGAGCTGCTGCCTGATCACGAGGTGTGAAGTCTGTTTCAGTAGCCATTTTCTGTTGTTCCAAGAAGCGGTAAATTTGATCTTTGCCGAAACCTTCAAACTCTGTCTTCTGTCTGTCAGCTTCGCGTGTTTTGATAATGTCCCACTCTGATTCATCATCAATATCTTTGTCTGTTTCAAGCTGAGCTTTGTCATAAATTACTTGAACATCTCTAAAGTATGCTACAAAATCGCCGCCTTCATGACCGCCGTCACGTTGGATAATGAAGCCTGCAAACCTGATATAAGGTGCATGACCCGGATAGAGAGGGAAAATCCTAAGCGAACGGGATCTAATTTCTTTTACATATTGCGGGTTATCCCAGCGCAGGTTAGCCCAACCGTCATATTTAAGATAGCCCAAGAAAACAACCTGTTGTTTACCGGTGCCGTCTATAAAGACTGCTGATAATGAGTGGGGGAAATTAAGTCCGTAAGCTGAAACCTGTATGGATTTTATGGCTCCCACGTTCTTTACGACACCAAAACCATCTTCAAAACGAGAGGGGGTCTTGCTGTAGTTGTACTCCGCCATAGGAGTAACTGTGCCGTCTTCAGAAACTTCTGTAAATTCGTAAGCGGGAATATCAAAAGGCGGTCTAACAATTGCCCAAGAATTATAACTCGCTACGGGAAAATGGACACGAACACCCATTACGTTCCCATACTGAGTTGACGAAGATACTTTCGCATAACTAAGACCGTCATTTACGACAGATCTTGAAGACGATGCAAGCTCTACTATCCAATTTGGAATGGCTAGTGAGGTCTTCATGGTCGCCAACTGCTCCGGAGTATAATTTGTCCCCGCATTTTTGGAAAAATCCATAACCGTCTGACGGTTTTGCGGTAACACTCCATTTCCCTGCTGATCCTGAAGAATATCCGGAATTAATTTGGTAAAATCAATTAATACCTTTTCATCCGCAAAACCAACACCGACTGCTAACAAACTTACTGCAATAAAAACGAATATCCGTTTCATTCATTGCTCCTTTATGTTATTCCTTAATTTTATGAATACTACCTAAAAAGGCAGTTACATTACTCTTTAAATAATCCTACATTTTTTAAAAATTGTCAACGCCCAAAATATCAAATTTGAACATTATTTTTTTTTAAAAGTACTCCGATTTTATTATCGGCACACTTGCTACTTTTATTATAATTAACTTTCATTTTCCGCTTTCATTTCCATCAATAAAAATCTTTACCTCTTTGACATAAGGAAAATTCCTGCGTATACCGTATTTAACAGCCTCTAAATTACGCAACACATCGCCGCCTTCTGCAGGCGGAATAGCTGCTTCTTGCGACATATCAAGAAAAACAACGCCTTCTCGCAACATCAACAGGTTAATAACAGCACCTTGGTTTATGAGCGGCGCTTCCTGCAAAGAAGCCGGTCCAAGCAATAAATCTTCGACATACTCAGAAATTGCCGCTTCTTTTGAATCGGTGCGCGGAAGCAGCCGTTCTTCTACAATTTGCCGTTTCCCGTCAAGAGAATAATAAACACAGGTGCGCCTATCCTTGCCGAATGCCAAAAAATCGCCAAGTGCAAAAAAACACAGAAAAAGCGGCAAAAGAAAACATAATTTAGCAGAACGCTGTACAAAAAAACTAATCTTGTGCAACACTCTGCTTTGTTTAAAATCAAAAATCTGCAAAGTTATTACAGTTTAACCTTAATTGAAAATGCTTGCAAGCCGATATGGGCGTAAGGGCAGGGCAAAAGCATTTAAAATCCCGTAATCCCAAAAACAATGGTATAATTAAATACTTCCTTGGGAGGGGAAGAATTTATGGAGATAACACAAGACGATATAATTAAAATGAATGTTTCATTAGGAGATATTCACGATGAGAGAAGACAAAGCGGTAATTTTAGGCACAAACTAATAGATATTTTAGTAATAGGGTTGTGTGCAATACTTAGTGGACAAGATGAATATGGGGATATGGAAGAATTAGGTCTTTCACGCAAAGAATTTTTCGAAA
>BTID01000151.1:0-10632 GCA_036245275.1 Termitinemataceae bacterium | reverse complement strand
GCCGCCTGAGGCACCGTCACTCCAGCCGTCATTTGTACCGCCGCTTGCACCCCCGCCATTCCAGCCGCCTGTTCTACCTGATCTTCCTCCGCTACCATAAAAATACGAACTGTCTTGTCCTTTTCCGCCTAAAAACAGGTAGAAAGTATCGTTTGCCTGCAAGGTCTTAATGCCGCTAATATAGCCGCCTTTTCCACTACGCCATGAATCAACGCTGCCGCCCTCTGCACCCCATAACTCAAACTTGTAGTTGCCGGCCTTTACGACTACCCATTCCTCTGCGCTGCCTGTGTATGCATAGTTTTTGTACATCCCGCATGTGATTGCGTCATAAGTCCAACCGCTTGGAACTTCTAGCCATTTTGCGTAAACGGTTATGTCAGATGTGATTGTATCTGACGCTGTAAATTCAGTTGTGCCGTTTTGCGTTGTTGTCCAACAGTCAAAAAGATAATTTGTTTTTTTAGGCTTTGTTGTAGGCAGCGTTGCCGTGCCGCCGCTTTCCACAACAACATCACTGCTTGCAGGATATGCCTCTGCCTCTGCATTGTTCCCGTTAAACGTAATTGTGTATTTATCAAAAGTCCACTTTGCAAAAACTTCTATGTCGGACGTAACTAAATCCAGCTCCGTAAAAAAGTCGCTGCCGTTTTGAGTCTTTGTCCAACCGGCAAAGATATAATTTGTTTTTTGCGGCTCCGTTAAAGGTAAAGCAGCCTGTCCGCCTGCCTCCTCAAAAATATAGTTACAGAGGGGAGTGGCCTCTGCCGCAGCCCCATTCCCGTTAAACGTAATTGTATATTTATCGAACACCCAGTTTGCGTATAACGTCATGTTAGATGTAGGCACTGTCGATGCAGTAACCTTAGCACCGTTGCCGTCAATTCCGGTGTACCAAGCATCAAAACGGTAACTTTGAAGTGCAGTAACCGGAAGTGTGCCGATTGGCAAGCCCAAAGCAGCGGCAGTTATATCTGGAACAGCACTGCCTCCTCTTTCGTCAAAACTGATCTGATAGCCTGCAAAGGTATATTGAGCGTAATACGTGATGTTACCAGTGATGATCGTAGCGGCATTCAGAGTGCTGCCGCCCCCGTCGCGATTGCTTTTCCATTCGCTAAAATTCCAGTTGTCCCTTACAGGATTGCCGGGTAATGTGCCGATTGCCGTGTCGTGATCAACATCTATTCGTCCATAACCTGTTGCAGTGCCTCCCATAGGGTTAAAAAATACAGTATATCTGCCTTCTTGCGTCCACTGTGCATAAAGAGTGATGTTAGCCGTTAAATTACTTCTACTTACATCTGCAAGAATGGAAATGTCTGTCGTGCTTTCAACAAATGCTCCTGTTGCGGCGGCATTTGTATTCCAATAAGACATTGTGCGGCCTGTCCAATTAAGTTCCGGTAAAGACTGAATTGTTGTTTCGGGGGAAGTAAGGGTTAGAACCGAAGGAGTCGGCGTTATTTCGTCCGCTGTGCTGTTTTTGTTGAAGCTGATGTCAATAGTGTATGATAACCAATTTGCCGTTAATTCAAGGTCGGCGCTTACCGTGTTTGCGCTTGTGTATTCACTGCCGTCTTTAAACCACCCGCCAAAAACATAGCCCTTGCGCACAGGGGGCTGCGGCAAAGTGAGTTTTGCATTTCTATTGATTAACCGCTCGTCCTCTGACGGGTAAGCCGCTCCGCTTGCAATTTCGTCTTCGCTTAAATTGCTGTCAAAAGTAACTGTGTATTTGTCATTTTCTGTAACATCATAATAAACATGAATTATGCCGGAATTTACCGGATTGAATACGGCTGCCGCACCGTTAACAGAAAAAAAGTTTTTCCGGATACCGCTTAGTTTATAGCCCGGCTTTGCGGTTAATTTTATGACCGCTTTGTAAATTGCGCCTACCTCAAAGTCAGTTCCTGAAAATAGAGTGCCGCCTTCATTTGCGTATAACGGATAAACCGCACCCGTTTCTGAGGCACTTTTTGCTTCTGCTAGTTCGGATTCTTCAATTTCATACCACACGACAATGCCTGTCCATTGTGTGCCTGTTATATTTGTACAAGGGCTGCGTCCTAAAGCCGGAATACCAACTCCACTTATGTTGTTTGTTGTGATAGTAATGGGGGCTTTGGTTGACCCGCCAAGTTCCGGTATCTCGCCGTTACTGCCGCAGCTAATTGCCGCAAGTGCAATTACCGCTAAAACCACGCCCGGACAGCGTAAGATGGTATGTTTACAGAGCCAAGAGGTGTTTAATACCCCCCCCCCCCCCATAATTTTTATTGCACGTATTGTTTTTCATACATACTCCTGTTCTAGCTAACAATTACAGGGCACCTTATATCAGAGGTACCCTACAAAGAAAACGGACTGTTACATATCACAGTATACTTAAATTTCGGAAAAAAGGCAACGCAAGTTCAAAAATCCTCGCTGCTCTGCAGCAGGGGTTTTTATTATTGTACTGTTCCCCTGCTATGTGAATTTGTCTAATCAATATCCTGAAATAATTTTTTCCTGATCTCCTCTTTTTGTTTGTCATCAAGAAGTTCTAAAACTTTTTCCATACCCTTTTCCATACCTTTTTCTATACCTTTTTCCATGCCCTTTTCCATACCTTTTTCCATACCTTCGTTTTCATAAAAATGAGCGAGCTCTGTATCACGCACTCCTTCGAAAAATTCCCTGTCTGTCATTTTGATTGCCTCCGTAAAAATTGTTTTGTTTCCACGCATTATTGCATCAATAAATGCTGAAATATTTGTTTCGTTTTTTGTTTGTTTCATTTTGTTTAACAACAAATTACTCTTGTCTACCGTTAGATTTTTTGTTAAAGAGTTTAAAAATATGTTTTCATCATCGTCTAATTCCGTGTTGATAATAAATTGAATCGGAACAATATCACCTTCCACATAATAAATTCCGTTGTGCTTTTTTATTATTGTGAGTTTTAAAATATCCTGTAAATGTTTAAATACCTCGCGCGGATAACAGATGAGCGAAAATGTTAATGTTAAATCTGTAATGTCTACATTTTCAAAAGATTTATATAGATATAAATAGGCATATACTTTGTAAAAGTCATTGATGCTAAGATAATCATCGGGACTTTTGTATTCAATTATGTTATGTGCTTTGAAACTCGTTGCGATTTTCTTTTTTATTTCAATATCTTTTTCTTTCTTGATTATTAAAACATCTATGCGCAATGGTGCTGATGTTAAATTATGTTCGCTTTCAAATGACAGGACATCTTTATACTGAATGAGTTCCGCTTGCAGTGCCTCTACAAATGCAGGATGCCACTTAATATTATCTCTTTCTGTGCTATTCTCTGTTTTTCCCATGGCTACAGATTAACATGATGTGTTGTTAAAAACAAGCACACAATAACCAATAATCCATGGCGGGATTTTTGTTCGCAGCAAAACTTGAGTTAAAAAGCATATCTTGGATTTCTAAAGTTTGCGTGCAACTTCTACGATTTCGAATATTTCGAATTCATCACCTTCTTTGATGTCTTCCCATTCTTCTATGCCTATGCCGCATTCAAAACCTGCATTCACTTCTTTTACGTCATCTTTAATGCGGCGCAACGATGCAATTTTGCCTGTAAAAATTACCGTATCATTGCGGATTACATTGACGCTTGAGCTTCGTTTTACTACACCGCTTTGCACATAACACCCGGCAATAATACCTGACTTGGATATTTTGAATACCTGACGTACTTCAACGTTGCCGGTAACTTGTTCTTTTGTGTCAGGCTTAAGCATACCTTCCATTGCTTGCTGAATTTCTTCTACAACTTTATAGATAACATTATAGCGGCGCACATCAACTTTTTCCTGATCTGCAAGCGCCTTTGCTTTTGGAGTTGGACGCACATTAAAGCCGATAAGAATTGCATTTGATGCGGCAGCCAGGTTCACATCACCTTCGTTAATTGCACCTGGCAGAGACTGGATAACGTGAAGCCGTATCTCTTTTGTGGAAAGTTTTTCCAAACTTGATTTAAGTGCTTCAACAGAGCCTTGCACATCACCTTTAATGATAACTTTTAGCTCCTGCATTTCGCCTTCTCTAATCGTATCACCAAGAGTTTCAAGGGTGATTTTGGTAATATTTTTAGCGTCTTCAAACCGTTTAAGCTCCTGGCGTTTTGCAGAAATACCGCGTGCAATCTTTTCGTCTTCTACAACCTGCAAAGGATCCCCTGCATTAGGGATACCTTCAAAACCAAGCACCTCTACAGGCATAGCCGGTGTTGCTCTTTCTATACGTTTGCCTTTGTCATTAAATATTGCCCGTACCTTGCCAGGCCAAACACCGGCAACAAAGGAATCGCCTATTTCCAGTGTGCCCTTTTCTACAATTATCGTTGCTACAATACCGCGCCCATGATCAATGCGCGATTCCAAAACCTTACCTTCGGCACTGCGGTTATAGTTTGAGCGTAAATCAAGGATTTCGGCTTGCAGCAAAATAGCTTCGATAAGTTTGTCTAAGCCGGTTTTTTTTAGAGCAGAAAGTTCTACAAACATTGTCTGCCCGCCCCAATCTTCCGGCTGCAAACCAAGATCGGCAAGTTGTGCTTTTACCTTATCGGGGTTTGCTTCCGGTTTGTCGATTTTGTTCACGGCAACGATAATAGGGACTTCTGCCTCTTTTGCATGGTTCATTGCTTCGATAGTCTGAGGCATAACGCCGTCGTCGGCAGCTACAACAAGAACGACAATGTCTGTTACCTGTGCGCCGCGGCTTCTCATGCGTGTAAATGCCTCGTGTCCCGGCGTATCAAGGAATGTGATATTCCCATTCGTTGTTTCCACCATATATGCACCGATATGCTGTGTAATGCCGCCAAACTCCCCTGAAACAACATCGGCACTGCGGATTGCATCAAGTAATTTTGTCTTGCCATGATCAACATGTCCCATAACCGTAACAACCGGCGGACATGGCAGTTTTGAACTATCATCATCGGATTCTGTTTCAATTAACGTTTCATCGTAAAGGCTTACAATATTTACATCGGCACCAAATTCTGCAGCAAGAATCGTTGCAGTTTCCGAATCAATTTGTTGATTTATCGTAACCAACTGACCCATACTCATAAGTTTTGCAATAAGGTCGGAAGCTTTTAGATTCATTTTTCGTGCAAGTTCTGAAACCGAAACCACTTCCATAATGTCGATTGATTTTGGCACAGGGTTTGCAACTTGTGTTATGCGTTTTTTGGTCTGAAGGAGCTTTTCCTCCATTTCCAATTCTTTATCTTTTTTGGTATAAGCAGGTTTTTTTGCCTTAAAAGCACGTTTAGACGGCGTTTTACCGTCTGCAGGAATTGGTGTGATTGCAGGAGCTCCCGGTCTGTTTCCAAAACCGCCTGCGCGCAATCCGCCTGCGCCCTGCCCTCCGGGTCTATATGCTCCGCCTGGTCTGTAGCCGCCCTGCCCTCCGGCAGCAGGACGATAGCCGCCGCTGTTATTTGGTCTGTAAGCGCCGCCTGCTCCTGCAGCACCTGCAGGTCTATATCCGCCAGTTCCTGCAGGTCGGTAGCCGCCTTGGGCAGGTCTATATCCGCCCTGACCGCCGCCGCTATGACCTGCGGCACCTGCGGGTCTGTACCCGCCTGAGTTATTATAACCGCCCTGTCTATAAGGACCGCCTTGAGCCGTTGTTGAAGGTCTTACTCCGCCGCCCTCTACAGCTCCGCTTGATGTACCGGAATCGTTATTGCCGCTTCTAAAATTATTTCTACCGGCATAGCCGCCGCGTCTTGAACCGGAGCCTTCTTTGTTGGGTTCGCCTTCAGTTCGTTTTGGACCAAAAAATTTACCGCCTACTCTTCCCACTTGAACGGCTGGTCTTTGTGTCGGTGCAACATAAGAAACTGCCCCTGAGCGGGCAATATCTTGTTCAACCGGTTTTTTCTCCGAAACATCGGAAGCTTGCTTTTTGGGTTTTTCTTCGTTTTTATGTTCTGTTGATACGGATAATACGGACTCTTTATTTGAATTGCCGCCGCTTTCCTGTGCGCTGCCTACCGAAACTTCGGCTGCAGGCGCTATATCTTTTTTGTTTTCTTCGGCACTTGCTGATGTCTTGCCGTTATCTTGCACACCAGAATCAGAGTCAGATTTAGCGGCAACAGCAATTTTGGCGGCAGGTTTTTCCGGTGCGGATTTAGGCACGGCAGCGGCTTTCTTTTTTACGATCTTTACAACTTTTTTACGTTCCTGTGTCTCTGGTTTTAAAACCGGAACGACAGCAACATGCTGTTTAAGGTCGACTGAGGCAGCGGCAGTTTCTGCCGCAGGATCAGATGTTACAACATCCGTCTTTGCACGTTTAATTAATTCTACTTTTGGTTTTTTTGTGTTTTCTGTTTCCGCCGCCATGTTATTCCTATAATTACTCCTATACTATTCCTCTACCTCAAAACTTATTTCGATGCCGCATTTTGGACACTTTGTCATATCGGTAGTTATTGTCGCCCCGCATTCCGGACATTGATATTCAACTTCTTCTTCTACTGCTTCTTCTATATATGTGTCGCCATCTTCGCCCTGTGTTGTTTCTTGAACATCGGTATCATCTTCGTATTCCACATCAACATATTCCTCTATCAATGCATTGAGTGCTTGGAGTTGTTCGTTTGTTATGCCCAATGCGGCAATTTGTTCTTCGTTAAGGCTTAAGAAATCTTCTATAAAGTCTACATCATTTGCCTTCGCAACAGCCACAACCGCTTCGTCAACACCGGTAAGCTCGGAAATTTTTGAATATTCATCACCAAACAAGATGTCAGCAGCTTTTCTGGATTCCGCATGCAGATCCAATTCATTAAACTGAGCCTCTGTTTTTACATCAATGTTCCAATCGCATAGGCGGTTAGCTAAACGCACATTAAGCCCCTGTTTGCCTATCGCAAGCGACAGTTGACTATCGTTTACTATAGCAAGCGCCTGATGTTTTGCCTCGTCTAAAATTACGACTTCGCGCACTTCTGCCGGAGATAGCGCATTTTTAATAAAACTCTGCGGATTTGGATCGTAGCGCAAAACATCAATTTTTTCGCCTTCCATTTCGCGGATAATCGACTGAATACGTACACCTTTAAGACCTACGCAGGCACCAACCGGATCTATATCCGTTTTTGATGTGTAAACAGCCAGCTTTGTCCTGTAACCCGGCTCGCGGACTATTTTGTGAATCTCGACAGTTTTGTCGTAAACTTCCGGCAGCTCTGCCTCGAACACAGCCCGCACAAATTCGCTGTGAGTCCTTGAAAGCACCACATGCAAGCCTGTAGCAGTCTTTTCAACCTTGTAGATAAGCGACTTAATGCGGTCGTTTACCTGATAAATCTCGCGCGGCGACTGATAACGCTTAGGCAGTATGCCTTCGATCTTGCCCAAGTTGACATAAATATTGCCGTTACGCTCCCGCTGATAGTAGCCGATTACAAGGTCGCCCTCTTTCCCTTTGAATTCCGCATACAAACTGTCTTTTCGGATGTCCGTAATATACTGTTTTGCAGTCTGTTTGGCACTTTGCACTGCCCAGCGTTAAAAATTGTGAGGGTCAAGCTCTATCAAAATCTCATCGCCTACTTCTGCGTCGGGACTAAGAGCGCGCGCATCTTCTAGTTCTATTTCTGTAACAGGATCATAGACACCATCTACGATCTGTTTTTTTGCATGAATCGAAACCTTGTTATCATCATCAAAACGGACAACCGCATTATCACTGCTGCCGAATTTCCGTTTATATGCTGAAATAAGTGTATTTTCTACAATTTGCAATGCCAACTCTTCAGAAATACCGCGTTCCTGAATAATTTGCGCAATGGCGTCCGAAACATCAATCTCCATTTAAATTACCGCCTCGATTGATGACGTTTGAGTGCATGCTGACAGCATCCCCAGCTTCGCCTTTGCAATAATTTGATAGTCTAAACTTTTCATACCATCCTTCCCCTTTATTTCTATATGAGTTTCATCCGAGTAAATAAGCACTCCGCCAATCCAATCGGAAATTTCAGTGCTGTATACACGCACAGGACGCCCTACATAGTGAACAAACTCCGATGCATCTTTTATAAGGCGCTCAATTCCGGGTGATGAAACTTCTAAATTAAGCTCCATCTTAGGAAACGCAAGCTCCAGACGCGGTGTTACCGCTCTGTGCACCTTAGAGCAATCATCTATCGAAACATCCGCATGCTGCAAGGGTCCGTCGATACAAACAGTGGTTTTGTATATCACAAGACGCACCTGCACACTAGTCTTCCGCCTGTTCACAACAAGCTCCAAAAGACTAAGCCCAAGCCCCCGCACAACCGGCGATAATGTTTCAAACAACGGATTGGACCTGTTGCTGTAATTCACAAAAACCTCTCAGCAAGTGAATGTCAACCAATCGTCAAAAAAAAGGGCTGTTAAAACAGCCCCCATTGAATACTGATTAATTGTTAGTATATATATGTTAACCCTGTTTGTGCGGGTTTGTCAATGCCCAATTTTGCGATACTCATACACACTTCCTGCATACGTTTTCTCTAATACCCACTCAGCCGTTTTTCCCTGTGCGTTGCCTTGTCCAAGACTTAAAAAAAACAAAAGAACAACATTGAACATTAGTTTTAACATACTATTTACCCTCCGCTGATTGATGTGCTCTCTGTGCAAAAACATTTTTTGCAACATTGACGGCATTATACTGCGCTTTAGATAAAGAGGATATTTTACATTGCGATTCGCTTGATTCCGTCTTTTATCATAGCTAAAATTATAACACGATAACAAACTTGAAGCAAATTAACAAATTACCCCCCTCTCTGTGTACCTCCTTTTACTCTGTGTTAAATTTGCCATTATTTTTTGTTGCACCCTACCTGAAATCGTCCCTTGAAACAATTTTTGTCATACGCAATAATCTAGAGTCAGGTTGAGGTTATTGAAGGCGGAGTTTTTATGGAATATACGATTGGGGAATTTTCACGGCTTATGGGTTTAGGAATACATACATTGCGCTATTATGAAAAGGAAAATTTGATTCTGCCTAATCGTAAATCCAATGGACACCGATGTTATTCTGAAAATGATGTTACTTGGGTACAATTTATAAAACGCTTAAAAGATACAAAAATGCCCATTAAAGAAATTCAAAAATATGCTAAATTAAGGGCTCGCGGCAATCCGACTATTCCTCTACGTATGGAAATGCTCATGAACCACAGGGGCATTCTTAAAAATGAAATTGAAAAATTACAAGAACATCTTAACAAGTTAGATACTAAAATTGAATTTTATAAAGCAGAAATCAACAAAATATAAACCATAGTATTTATTTGTTCCTTTATTTGTCATTTTTTATTCATTGATTTTACAATAAAGTTTAGGGCACATTTCGCTTAACGTGAAAAGTAGGCCAAGCCGCTACTGCGGCGAAGCGTATAGCGGGTGTTATGCGAAAGAAATACTGCATTATTTCGCCATTAATAAAAAAAATGAAAAATATTTTTGTTCTGTGCCTTACTTTACGATAATCTATTCTTTGCAATTTTACAATATTCTTTTTCAATTTCCATTCCAATAAAAAATCTATTGTGAAAATTTTGACATGCAACACCTGTAGTTCCACTTCCACAAAATGGATCTATTACAATATCTCCTTCATTTGTAGATGCAAGAACTATCCTTTTTAAAAGATCATAAGGTTTTTGTGTTGGATGCTTACCATATTCTTTTTCCGATGGTTTTGTGAGATTAATCGACCAAACAGATCTCATTTGTAAATTAGGTTGTTTAATTTTATCTTCAGGGAAATCACCACTTTTCATTTGGTCATAATTAAACGTATGTTTAGCTTTTTCATCTTTTCGCGCCCACAAAAGTGTCTCATGTGAAGCGGTAAAAAAACGACAACTTAAATTTGGCGAAGCATTTGGCTTAAACCAACAAATATCATTTAACATATGAAAACCATTTTTCTGTAACAGAAACCCGCAAGAATATATACTATGATAGGTTCCGCTAATCCATATCGTTCCTTCTGGTTTTAAGACCCGCTTACATTCTGAAATCCACAAATAATGAAATTCCAGATCATTCTCAAATCCTTTGCTTTTATCCCATTTACCCTTATTTACCGATACCATTTTTCCACCCTGACAAGTAAAGCCATTATTAGAAAGGAAATAGGGAGGGTCTGCAAAAATCATATTTATACTATTTTCAGGCAACGCTTTAAGAATGGTTAAACAGTCCTCATTATAAATAGCAGACTTTTCTGTATTATAATACGGCTGATATTCGTGTAGATGGTTTGAGATTAATTTTGAAAAAAAACTGTTAGGATTTAATGTTTTTTCTACAAAAGCAAGATGCTGTTGTGCCGTCATTATTTACTCTCAGTTGGTAAACCCAGCCATGCTAAAGGCAGTTCATTAAATTTATAATGACAGTTTACCGAATCAATATAATCTAGCACGTCTTTATATACCGGGTTCTTAAACCAGTCACTCAGGACATAAACATATTCAACTTTTAAGTCTAGCGACTTAACTAATTTTAAGTATTGCTTTCTTTTGAAATCGCAGGTCTGCAATTTTTCGTCTACAGA
>BTID01000150.1:0-11193 GCA_036245275.1 Termitinemataceae bacterium | reverse complement strand
TGATGATGTAAAACAGTTGCCCAGCTTTCCCTGAACCTTTAGTGCTATGCGGTAAATGTTATCGATCTGTTCTTTGTGTTTTTGATTAAGCATAGATTGCCTCTGCCTCCTGCATAAAAACACCGCTCTCTGACGGCGGTTCATACCCGTCGCTGCGGTTAATGCTGTTTGCGAATTTCGTATAACGGACAAACTTACTAACGTAGACATTTTCTTTTTTAAATTGAACTAGCAGTGCGAAAGATTTTTTTGAGGCTTGCAGCATTGTTACAATGTTGAACTCCTCTGCCTTGCCGGTTTCTTCTGCGGCTTTTACAAGCACTAGAACTTTTCCGTCAACAATAAAGTCAACACGGTGTTTGTGACCCAGAGGGATATTGCTGCCCGGATAAAAGATTGCAAGCGGAACGCCGCGCTCGTATTGAACGCCGTTTGCTGCTAACTCCCTTTCCAGTGCGTCAGCGTAGATTGGTTTGGTAAAGCAATTGCCAAGGTTGTTTTGCACTTTTTTGGCAATCGTAGAGATGAGGTCTGTAGTTGCTTTAAAATAAGGAGGCACTTTCATTTATGCGGCCTCCTGCAAAATGAATTTAGAAACGGACGGCGCCAAAAAATTTGCCTGCTTCATTCGGGGTTGCGCTCCACGCAGGGGCGTGGGATTTTGTTGCGTAGGCGTTGCCGGTGTTTGGCGCAAACTCATTACGCAGTCAAATTTTTTGGCGCCTGCTGGTTTAGATAATCTTGCAGAGGCGTCAACATTTGACGGGGGAAGAGGGATTTTTGCCTGCTTCATTCGGGGTTGCGCTCCACGCGGGGGCGTGGGATTTTGGTGCGTAGCCGTTGCTGATTTTTGGCGCAAACTCATTCCGCAGTCAAATTTTTTGGCGCCTGCTGTTTTAGATAATCCTGCAGAGGTCTCAACATTTGACGAGGGAAGAGAGATTTGGGTATGAGTTTGCTGGTTGTATGTGTTTGTGATTAAAGTACGATAGTAATCTACCGAAAATGTTAGTGAATTATGTTTGTTCTTGGGACAAGAACTTTTCTCTAAAGATACACTACCTACATGCCGAGTGTGTGTGTGTGTGTGTGTGTGTGTACGAATTCGACATATTCAGCCTGCTAACGGGGGTATTCATACCTTGCGCTTTCTTGCAGAATGGGGAAATTGTTGTGTTGTTGCTAAATAATGTCATATTGATATTATAGGCATAACGTGGGGAAAAAAACAAGTGGCGGGGGATTTAATAAAAATCCCCGCTGCGGTTTTAAATTTTACCGATTTATGCTATAGTCATTACAAATGAATAAAATTTTAATTTTGGACTTTGGAAGTCAGACAACGGCTCTTATAGGGCGGCGTATTCGCGAGGCAGGTGTTTATACAGATATTATTTCAGGCGATACACCGCTTACTGATACAATACTCAAAGATGTAAAGGGGATCATTCTTGGCGGATCGCCGGAATCGGTTTATGCAAACGGCATCTTGCCTGATCAACGTATATATAAACTGGATCTGCCGCTCTTGGGCATTTGCTACGGTCTGCAGCGGATGACAACCGACCTTGGTGGTAAGGTAGAAACGCTTTCTAAACGTGAGTACGGCTCTGTCGATGTTATTTTAAATGATATTACAAAAGAAATACTTAACAGCAAGGCGGCTGCTTTTTTTAAAGCGTTTTCGCCAAAAGAATTACAAGTTGGAGTTACGGAACTTTTTTTTAAAACATGGATGAGTCATGGGGACAGTCTGTCAAAACTTGCCCCGGGATTTGTGCAGTGTGCTGCAAGCAAAACTGGATTTCCTGCAATTACGGCACACAAAACAAAACCATGGTTTGGTTTACAATTTCATCCTGAAGTAAGCCACTGCGAAAACGGCTCTGCAATTTTAAGAGCGTTTGCTATTGACGTTTGCGGCTGCAAAAAAACTTGGTCAATGGAAAAATATTTAGAAAGTGCCGTAGAAGATTTACAGAATCGTGTACAAGATAACGAGGTACTGCTTTTAATTTCAGGTGGTGTCGATTCTACAGTTGCAGGCGCAATGCTTTTAAAAGCTCTTGATCCAAAAAATGTACACTTAATGTACATGGACACAGGGCTTATGCGTAAAAACGAAACGGAAATTGTCGGTGCAAGTCTTAAAAAACTTGGAGCAAAAAATCTGCACATCATTCATTGCGCCGATGAATTTTTTAGTGCCCTTGCAAATAAAACTCAGCCCGAAGAAAAGCGCCGCATAATCGGCGACTTGTTTATAAAAATACAAGAGCGCGAAGTTGCGCGGCTTGGATTAAAACCCAACTACCTTTTAGCGCAGGGCACTTTGTACACGGATCTTATAGAAAGCGGCAAAGGCGTAGGCAACAAGGCGCATGTCATAAAAAGCCATCATAATGTAGGCAGCCCCTTAGTTGCTGCCAAACGCTCAGCAGGTCTTATCATAGAACCTTTAGACAAGCTTTATAAAGATGAAGTGCGCTCACTTGGGATACTTTTAAATTTGGACAGTGCCGTTGTCCATAGGCATCCGTTCCCCGGACCGGGTCTTGCCGTCCGCATAATAGGCGATGTAACACCGGAAAAATGCCGAATCCTACGCGAAGCCGATTATATCTTTATGGAAGAGCTAAAAAAGCGACTTACTTTGGACGGTGCAAAAACCCTCTATGATGACATTTGGCAAGCCTTTGCCGTGTTGTTACCTATCAATTCAGTGGGTGTAGCAGGCGATGTGCGTAAATACGGACAGGTTCTGTCTTTACGTGCTGTAACATCAAGTGACGGAATGACGGCAGATGTATACCCATTCCCCGCAAAAGACTTGCTTGAAATTTCAACAATGATCACAAACAGTGTCCCCGAAATAGGACGTGTATGCTACGATATTTCAAGCAAGCCCCCTGCCACTATTGAGTGGGAGTAAGGAGCATCATTCTACAGGGACAACAGGGACAGCATAAAGAATAAGTTCGACGTTGGAATTTGCGGGTTTTTCAAGTTTAACCGTTGTAGTACCGGTAAGATTTCTTAATTTCGTATCGCTAATTTGAACATCAAATGAAAAAGACGGAATTTCATTTTTACCAATCTTAGAAGCAGTAAGACCTTTTTTGCTAGTTTCCTGATACTGGTCGATCTGTGAAATATCAAACGAATCGTAAGTGTATTCAATTCCGGCTATGGTAGATTTGACAGTGTTGTTAAAAGAGAATTTACCGCCGTTATCTGCACTTGGTTCAGTATATATAAGAGCCTCGCCCCAATATTTGAATGCATCATCAAATGTTTTAATATCGCTTGTGTTTTGTGTGCAAACCTTAAGAGCCTTTGTTATGCTGCCTTCATCGACTAAATCATTTTTTTCGATAAGCGAAAGTAAATTTGCGCCGCCGAAGTTACGTGCAAGATAAGCACAAAAAGCAAAAGCACTTGAATATGAATCTGCAACTCCGTACTCCCATGTCGTTAGACTTAAGCTGTTATAGTTGCTTAAATAAAATGGAATTCTAGTTTTCACCGGATGCCCACTCTTTGATACATCTAAGCCGATAAATGGAGAAATAACATCTTCTGTCATTAGTGAAAGCATTTCGTTATACCATGTTGAGGATTGTACATTTTTTTGATTAAAGTGGATCATGTGTTGGAATTCGTGTGCCAATGTTGAATATACCACATCCGGATGATACTTAGTAAACACACTATCGATATAGAAAATTTCACATGCGTTCGATTTATAGTCATACGGCGGAAAATTTGTGCTTTCAGGATATTCATCTTTACCCCAAAAGTATCCTACGGTACCTCCGCCCGTGCTATCATAATCAATATCATAAACTAAAATCTGCACTCTTGGATCGCCGTCTGCACCGCCTGTGCCGCCGGGACCGCCGCCGTATTCGTAACCTAAAACTGCAGTTTCCTTACCGTAAATCATATCAAATTTAGCACTTATGTTATCTGCATTTTCCTTAGTAACGTAAGTATCACCGTTTGCTATCCAAACATTGCCGTATGTCCCCTGTGCATGCAAGGTTGCCCATTTTTGCACAAAAACGCCGCCTGCATCCTGCACCCAAAATTGTTTTGTTGTATTAAGTGTATAAGATGTAAGTGAAGGTCCAACACTCCTATTTCTGCTACTTGAATGAGCTACGGTATTTCTATCGTATGGGCGTGAATTAAATTCCTGCACATGCGCCGGTTCATAACAAGTACCCTGCGTACCGCCGTTAAAAGCATTTCGCATTTGCGGTAAGGAATATGATGAATATTGTGATGCAGAAACTTGCGGTACATTGCTAAAAGCAGCATCGGATTCACTTTTATATTGAGTGATTGTACCTGTTTCACTTGCACCCACAATGGAAGATCCTTTGTTTATTTTTAAAAGATACAAGTCATACTTTTCGCTGCCTGCCGGTGCGCTTACGCTTCTAGTTTCGAATGATGGGGGTGCACTGGTCCCAGTATTAGTTTTACCGGTACTATCGGTAGTATCAGAACCATTTTTAGTATCAGTAATGTTACCACATCCTGACGCAAATAAACCAGCCGCAATAATCATCACAAAAACACTAAAAAATTTTCCCATTTGCCATTCCTGTTTTTTTTTTTTATTCCGCTATCGGTATAGTATAATATATAAAAATATCAATGTTTTGGCAAGCCTGCGATTAACAGCCTGAGATTACACGGCATGGATTACACGGCTTACACGGCAGGCGGTCTAACATTTTTTCAGAGAAAGTTTTAGTATGTACTGTGTATGTATAAAAATATAAAAGAAATTTTAAGTTTGCTGCAAGATAGAACAATAAATCCTGAAGAAGCAGAAAAAGCGATTTTGGATTTTTATTCTGCTGATTTGGGCTATGCCCATCTTGATATGAATAGAGAGGAACGAACCGGTTACCCTGAGGTTGTATTTTGTGCGGGCAAAACGGTAGAACAAAATATTGCGATTGTACAAAAACTTTACGAACAAAAAGGACATGCTTTTTGTACAAAAGTCAGCTATGAATCGGCAGAAAAGCTTTTATCAATTTATCCGTTTGCTGTTTATGATGTAGATGCAAAAACATTTAGTGTGGGCGAATTATTTAAAGCCTGTAACCGTAAAGGATTAGTTGTAATTGCAGCTGCGGGCACATCAGATTTAGGAGCGGCAAAAGAGGCATTACGCACTGCAGAATACTTCGGCAGCAATGTAAAATTGATCTGCGATATAGGTGTTGCCGGCATCCACCGTCTATTTGCGCAGTTAGACGAAATACGCAAAGCCCGCGTAATAGTAGCCGCCGCCGGAATGGAGGGGGCACTTGCCGGTGTCATTGCAGGTCTTGTTTGTGTTCCGGTAATTGCACTGCCTACGAGCGTAGGCTACGGTGCTGCATTCGGAGGCATTACCGCACTTTTAGGAATGTTATCGTCATGCGCACCCGGCATTTCTGTTGTAAACATCGACAACGGATTCGGCGCAGGCTACCAGGCAAATCTTATCAACCGGCAACACTCATAGTTATTATTATGAGTGCTATTCTGCGATCTCTTTGATATTGTATTTTCTGCGGAAGCGTTCTATGCGTCCGGCAGTGTCTACAAGTTTTTGTTTACCTGTAAAAAATGGATGACAGGCGGAGCAAATTTCCACCTTTATGTCTTTTACAGTTGAGCGTGTTTCTATTACATTGCCGCAGGCGCATGTAATTGTTGTTAATTCGTAATTAGGATGTATTCCTTCTTGCATTTTTTATCTCCATTGATTACGTTCGTTCGATTACAAAATGTATTCTAATAGAGCGTATCATATTTAGTGTAAATAAAATTTTATTTTTAATCAACTGCCGCGCCGCCGGTGTTCATTTGGTTCAAAAAGGATTCGTTATTTTTTGACTTTTTCATTTTGTCAATTAGAAGTTCGATAATTTCAACATCTTCCATAGGATTTAAAATTTTACGGAGTACCCACATACGTGCCATTTCTTTTTCTGTAAGGAGCAACTCTTCTTTGCGTGTGCCGGACCTTTTGATGTTGATAGCAGGGAACAGGCGGCGGTCTGAAATGCGTCTGTCAAGGACAATTTCCATATTGCCGGTACCTTTAAACTCTTCAAAAATAACTTCGTCCATGCGGCTGCCTGTTTCTACAAGAGCTGTTGATATAATAGTAAGGCTGCCCCCTTCTTCGATATTCCGTGCCGCACCGAAAAAGCGTTTTGGTCTGTGCAGTGCATTTGAATCGACACCGCCTGAAAGTATCTTGCCGGATGTTGGAATTGTTTGGTTATATGCGCGCGCAAGACGTGTTATTGAATCCAAAAGGATCACGACATCACGCTTATGTTCGACAAGACGTTTTGCCTTTTCCAGCGCCATTTCCGTAACGGCAACATGCCGCGATGCCTGCTCGTCGAATGTGGAGGAAACAACCTCAGCTCGGACTGTACGTTCCATATCGGTAACTTCTTCGGGACGCTCGTCAATAAGAAGCACAATCAGGTAAACCTCAGGATGATTTTTGGTTATTGCGTTTGCTATCTTTTGCATAAGAATCGTTTTACCTGTTCGCGGCGGCGCAACGATGATTGAACGCTGACCCTTGCCTATGGGGCAGAAAAGATTGATGATACGCGAGGAAACATCATCGGTAACTGTTTCCAGATCAAGTTTTTTGTTGGGGTAAAGCGGAGTAAGATTGTCAAACGGAATACGGTTTTGTGCAACAGAAGGATCATCAAAATTGACGGTTTCCACACGCAGCATAGCAAAAAACCGCTCGCCGTCTTTAGGACTTCGTATCTGACCTGAAACCGTGTCGCCGGTTTTAAGAGCAAAAAGCCTTATCTGACTTGGGCTGATATAAATGTCATCTTGACCGGGTAAATATGAATTTTGAGGGCTGCGCAAAAAACCGTAGCCATCCGGCAGAATTTCAAGTGATCCGAATGCATAAATATTCCCGCCGCGTTCTGTATGAATCTTTAACAATGTAAAAATCAATTCTTGTTTTTTTAGCGAAATAAGGTCTTCGCGTGAAATGCCGTAACATTCACCCAAAATACGCAAGTCGACCATATTCATGCGGGAAAGCTCGTTTATGGAAAGACGAGGTTTGCCGTCCTCGTCCGCACGCGCCTCCGGTTTACCGTAAAGATCGGGCATTGACGGTAGATTCGGCAGGTCAGGCAGAGGACCGGAACTATAATTGACGTTAGCAATATTAAATTGATTTGATGTTAGCGAACCATAATTAGGTCCGCTATACGACGGATGACTATTATTGCTGTTATCCCTTCGGTTATCAAAAGTACGTCCGCGTTGAGGGCGGTTGTTTTTCTTTTGGTTGTTATCGTAATCGTGAACACGCATCTTTGGTCTGGAAGCGGCGGGACGCAGCTTATGAACAGAATCTTCGCTATCCGCATAAACGTTTTCACCAATTTCGATAATATCAGCGCCTTCTTCATTTCTGTACTGCGGATCAATTTGCGCTGCAGGATCGGCTGCACTTTCTTGTGACTCACTACGCTCAAAGTCTTTGTTTGACGTGTTTACGCTGCCGGAACTTACATCTTGCTCTTCGGAAGAAAACAACTCCGAATTTCCTTCTGATTCATCACCAGTGTTTGTGCGGACACGCACTTTTCTTTGTATCGGCATAGATACTCCATTTAAATTTTCGATTTGTTTATATTTTTTGCAAAAGCTAAAAAGCTCTGCAACACACCATTCTTTATTTTTATTTTATGATTGGAAATTTGGGGATTTTCCCGAATACATACTAATTCTAGCAGGTGAAGAAAATTTTGTCAAGATGTCTTAAAAAAATGTCTTAAAAAATTAACCACAGATTACACAGATGTAAGAGTTTTATCACTCATCACTTATCTTCTCTGTGCTATCTGTGGTTAAAGGAGCTATCCTCTTATTTCTCTTATTTTTCGTACCACAACTTAGGCAAGCTATTGCCGTTTGTAGTGCCTACTTTCCAGTAAGCTCCGCTGCCGCCTAGTCCTGTGCCCCATTCTGCAGAACCGGTATTAGCGTTAGTATCTGGCGTGAAGAACGTTGTAAATTTACCAACATCAGCAGTACCACCCGTCCATCCTACAGAATTATTCGATGAGCATTTGCCATCTTGCCAGTAACAAGCTTTAACATTACCACCGAAAGATAATATGCTGAATTCTTCAGCTGTATTTGTGCCTGTAATATTTCCGGTATTGTAACAAGCGGTTATTTTACCACCGCCATGATCGCTTCCCAGCACACCACCTACAGCAGTGAGTCCTGTAACATCGCCTGAGTTGTAACATGCAATCATTTCGCTAGTAACTGAACCCGCCACACCTCCAATCATTTCGCTATATTGAAACGTAACATTTCCGGTATTGTAACAAGCTACAATCTTGCCGCTGCCTGTTAACTGACCTACCACACCTCCTACAGCAGTAGAAGAGACATTTTCTGCCGCATTAACAGTGCCGGTATTGTAACAGTTGCTTATTTCAACATTTACAGCCTTTCCCACAATACCGCCTACTAGAGATCCGCCGGCGATAGTTGCACTATTGGAACAACCTGTAATGGTGCCTAAAGTGTCGCTATTAGCCCTGCCCAAGAGTCCGCTAATATAGGAATAGTAGCCGGTAACTGAACCGCTAGCGATATGTACATTGGATAAGGAAAAAGAACCGCCGGCATAACCAAATAGACCCAAATTCTCTATAGAGGTGTCAGTTGGATCATTTACATTTATATAAAGCCGCTTAATATTCTTGCCATCTCCGTCAAAGTTGCCTGTAAAGGCTGCTGTGCTTGTGCCAATAGGCTCCCAGTCAGGAACGCTTAAACCGGCATTGCCCATAAGGTCTATGTCTGCTTCTTGTTTGTAGCTGCCGCCCAGTGTCTCAGTGTTCGTATTTATCAACTGAAACTCTGCGTAAGTGCCTATTGGGATTATGCCGCTATCCGCAGAGCGTAATTCCAGATTGCCTGAAGGGGCAGTCAAATTGAGTTTTAATGAGATAGCAGACGATCCAATTAGCCGTCCTATGTAGATAGGGGCTTCAGTTCCGGGTACTATGCTGACGATAAGTGCTCCTTTAGGGGGCTGGGAAGGTAGCGTTACAACGCCGCTATCCGCTACCGTGCCGGATATAGATTTGGTAATGGCGTGCTTAATCCTTACACGTATGTACTCAACCATTTAGAAAATATTAATTACGCGGCATACAGGAAGGCAGGATATTTAATCGGCTCAGGTCCAATCGAAAGCGCAAATAAGGTAGTTGTGCAAAGGCGATGCAAGCAAGCCGGTATGCACTGGAAATCAGAAAATGCCCAAAGAATGCTAAATTTAACATCAAAATGGGAGAGTGGTTTGTGGGAAACGCTAGTCCCGCAACTACTGGCGGCTGCCTAATTTACAGCTTAATTTTTGACACACCCACAGAGCATGGAATAAATCAGAACCTACAGGCTGGTATACTGTAGATAAGAACGGTGAAACACAAGAATGGTTTGATAACAAAGAAGATGCAAAATTTGCAATAAGTACTAGCGAAAACATTGAGGCTATTGTGCCGGATTTTGAAGAAGCCCTAACTACTGATGAAATCACACGCAGTGCTAGATATTCTAAAAAGTACGATGGTGCGATATTTGCAAACATAAATGACAGTGGAACGGCAGAAAGTATTATTGCCAATGATTACATAGCCTTCTCTCCCAACCAAGCAAAATCCGCCACCGATAACAACGGTGATTTTAGCGAAAACCTATCAATTCTCTACGAACTTGAACAAGACGACCTCGAAACAGAAGCAAAGAAGGCTATTGATCAAGGTATGTCCAAAGATGACTTTATCCAAAAGATGTTATCCCAAGACGCAACAGAATTCGGGCTTGATGACGGCACATTCGACACAAGTCTAAAAATTGCAGGAATTACCGAAGCAGAAAAGATCGCCGAATTAAATAAGGCCGAATTAAATAAGGCATGGCAAACAGCAAACGAGACGGCAGCAAAGGTTGACAAGGAATTGTTCCCCGATGAAACTGATGAGGGCAACACCGACTTTAACCCCGATGAATACGAGGCACAGCTTGCAAGTGCTTATGACAAAGTCGCAGAACCTCCGCCGTAAGCCGATGGCGCAATAACCACAACACAAGCGGACGCACGGTTTTTAGACCTTATGGGAAACGAAGCTGAGCGGGATAAGTTTATCGACCTTATGCAGCTTACCCAGCAAGAAAATGAAGAACACGTTGATTTTGAAACGCAGGTAAAGAACCGCGAATTAGCGGATAAAGTAAAGAGAACTTACGGCGCACTTCACATCGGCGCAGAACACGGAGTTACAAATCTAAACAATAGCCAGAAAAAGGGTATTCACACCTTTATCAAAAATCACCCTACACAAATGCGCCTCCTTTACACAGAGCTTGCCGACAATGCGGAATTCTCAAACTATGCAGAAAACGAAATACACGATAAGCCTTTCATTATTGACGTTATACGCAATAGAGATGATTTATCATTCCGTGAGCAAAAAATACTTGCACAAAAAATGGAAAGTGCGGACATAAAAGCGACATTAAAACACTGCGATCAGAAGAACTGCAAAAAATAATAAACGAGCGCAGTAGTAAACAAAGCAGCAAACGTAAACCCGAAAGCAAGCCTGTAAAAAAAGACATACTGAATAAGATTTTTAGCGATGATATGTATAGAGATGAGATAGACCTTATATTTAAAACACCCGAAATAAAAATTATCCACGATGACAATATAAGCACCGACACAGGCAAAAAAGCACTGGGCGCATTTGTTTTAAATGAAAATGGCGAAGCAGAAATACGATTATCGAGTAAAGCAGACGCACAAACTTACATACACGAAAAAATACACGCCCTTGCACGGACATTAACAGATGAGCAATTAAAAGAATGGGATAGTTTAGAAACAGGCATAGATTTACGGACAGCCGAAGGGCAAGAGGATTTTGTCGATTTAATGTTACATCATATAAAGAACAAAAAAGAAACAGGAATACTATACATTGATCAAATTATCGAAATGATACAGAACTTTATAAAAGAATTACGCCGTAAACTAAAAGACGCAAACGTATTAACTCCTGAAGTAAAAGAATATTTAGATAGCTTGCTAAGCGA
>BTID01000149.1:0-12566 GCA_036245275.1 Termitinemataceae bacterium | reverse complement strand
AACGTCTAACCTTTACCCCTATCTTTCCTATCTGCGGATATTCTTTTGTTAACATCTCAAAATCCTCCTCGCTTTTGCATAAAAAGCATTGCAACAATGGCCAAAGTTCCGTCCCGTCATTCTCTTTGGGCACCTTTGGTAGCTCTATGGTAACATATTTTACGATTTCGGTAAACGGTTCGCTGGTTTTTTCGTTCAGTATAGAAAATCTGTTTAAATAATCAGTATTATTTGGGAACAAAACATAGTTGCAAATAGCAATACTGATTGTTTGATTGATTTTTTCGTATTTATCGCCGCTTACGATCTGATCGGTTATCAGTTTTGACTGATAATATACTATCCTGACGCAAAAACCGTTTAACTTTTCAACTTGCATTTCTAAATCAATAATCTTACCGGATTTGGTTTCGATTTTGATATCCAAAATGCCCTGTTTGTCTTTCTGGAATGCACGTTTTAGAAATGGATTTAGGATAGAGATTTTTTCATACTCCTGTGCCGGTATATCCAAAACAGCTTTTAACAACTGTTCAAGACTTTCGGTATCTTTTCTGTCGCCGAATACTCCTTTAAAAACATAATCATAAGTTAACGGCACGAACAACGCTTTACTTTTTTTACGCCTTTTCATAAGACCTCCAAAAAAAATATTTCCTCCCACATATAATAATGGTGCAAAGTAGCACGGCGCTTTACTTTTTTGGAATTTTTTTTAAGGTAGCT
This sequence comes from Termitinemataceae bacterium, assembly GCA_036245275.1. GTDB lineage: Bacteria > Spirochaetota > Spirochaetia > Treponematales > Breznakiellaceae > BTID01. The sequence goes on along the minus strand of BTID01000149.1, from coordinate 11,840 downwards.
CTAAAAACTTTTGTCCCGCAAGATTGCAATGGATTTTAATACGCTCGCTCTGACCCCAATGGCGGTTCTTGCAAGGTTTTATCGCTTTTAGGATAATATAAATATGGACTGCATAATTCATCCGCATGTTTTTAATTGCGCTCAAGCGTCAGCAACAAAAATCCCTGCATCTAAATCGCATACTATACGCAGGCTTTTAATTGCATCGTTGGCAACAGGTACTTCGCGGATTGATTTTCCGCTTGATTCATTGGATGCCCGATCGTGTCTAGCAATTTGCCGTTCTCTAGGTGCACAAATTAATGAACACAAGCATAATGATGTAATTGAATACTGGGACGTTAAAGGTATTGGCGGCGCAAAAAATATTTCCGCGCCGCTTGCTGCACTTGATGTAGGCAATTCCGGCACTACACTTTTTTTGGCTTTATGTGCCGCATCTCTTTGCGAAAAAAAAATAACATTTACAGGCGATAGTCAAATTGCACGGCGCAGTGCCGCCCCTCTTTTAGATGCACTAAAAGGGCTTGGTGTTTCTGTTACCAGCGGCGGCAATGGCTGTATTCCAATAACTGTGCAAGGTCCATGGCACGGCGGAAAAGTAAGTGTTGAATGTCCGACAAGTCAATACCTTTCTGCACTGCTTTTGGCATCACCTTTAGCCCCTCTTAACTGCACAACAGAAATTGATGTACCGCTGTTAAACGAAAGGCCGTATATAGAAATGACACTTTCTTATTTAGAACAACAAAAGATTGCCTTTAAAAAAAATTCTGCCTTAACACATTTTGTAATACAAGGCGGACAAAAATATGTCCAACAAAACGGTGCAGTTCCTGCCGATTTTTCTTCTGCCGCATTTCCTGCATGTGCAGCCGTTATTAGCGGAGGCAGTGCAGAGCTATTAGGCTTGGACAAAAACGATCATCAAGGTGATAAATATTTTTTTGATATACTTGAAAAGATGGGTGCCTCTGTTGTGTACAAAAATGACAGAATTATTGTTGGCGGATCAGGACAGTTGAAAGGCGGTACATTCGATCTAAATGATACACCTGATTTATTGCCGGTGTGCGCAGTGTTGGCAGCATATTCAAAAGAAGAAACACGCCTTATAAACGTTGCACATGCACGCATAAAAGAAACTGACCGCATAACTGTTATGTACAGCGAACTTACAAAGCTTGGTATCACTTGCAGCGAATTACCTGATGGTTTAGTAATAAAAGGCGGTCAACAACCGTTAGGAGAAATCGTTGCAGACGGTCATGGTGATCACCGTGTGGTAATGGCGCTTGCAGTTTGTGCGCTTGGTGCCGCAGGAAAGATAACGATAAAAGGTGCAGAAGCTGCAGATGTAACATACCCGGGATTTTTAGAATTATGCATGTAGAGCCTTAAATTGAGGGAAAAACAATTTAGTTATGGAAGTAATAAATTCTAACGCAAAAGACGGCTACACAAAAAGTCCAAATTGTTTAAAGTGTAAATATTTTAAAGTAACATGGGAAGCCAACTTTCCGCGCTCTTGCACAATGTTTAATATCAAATGCCGCACTATGCCGTCTGTTGAAGTCTTTAGTGCGACAAGACAACAGTGTCCTTCGTTTGACTTAAAAGACGGCATAAGGGCATAGCTTTAATATAACAATTTAAGTTGCTGCTTGCTCGTTTTTAAGTTCTATCTTATCTGCCGTTTTAATAAACGGTATGTAAATTACAACTGATATTGCAAGGTTAATTGCCTGCAGAATCATAGCGCGCCAGTCCCCTAGTGTTGCAAGATAGCCCGATGCAAATGGCGGCGTTGCCCATGGGATATATGCAATTGTGGTACGCACAAGCCCAATATCAATAGCAAAGTAACTAATACACATCAACAACATCGGCGTTACCAAGAAAGGAATCGCCAGTATAGGATTCAGAACAACAGGCAGACCGAACATTACCGGTTCATTGATTTCAAAAACACCGGGAATGATACATGCTTTACCCATTGAACGGTATAGTTTTGATTTGCTTACGATAAATATTGCAATCAAAAGACCGAGTGTTGTACCTGCACCTCCGATATAAACGAATGTGTCTAAGAAAGTTTTTGTTATAATATGAAATCCGTTGTGAACATTATAATCTGCCGGACTTCCAAGAGCTGTCCATAATTCCATATTTTCTGCCATAAGATTTAAAGAGATAGGTTCAAGCACACTGCCTACTATGCTAGGTCCGTGCAAACCGAGTAGCCAGAAGAACTGGTTAAGGAATGTTAGGACAAAGCCTGCCGCAAGTGTATCTGCCGCCTTTACAAGGAGGCTAAACAGTGTATTAACTGCTGCAAATACGCTCATGTGGAAGATTGCATCAACTATTATTCCAATAACAACAAAAATCGTAATTGTAAGACCTGCCGGTATCAACACAGAGAATGATTTACCGACTCCCGGAGGCACACTGTTCGGTAACTTGATAAGCAACTTTGGATTTTTATTAAAACGGATAAAAATTTCTGCTGCAAGCAGCGGGACAATAATTGCCATAAACAAACTAGATGAGCTTGTAAATGTCCAACCGATCCAACCCCATGCGCCGCCGCCGTTAATTTCGGCACCTTGCGGAATTAAGGCAAAATAACATGCCAACGCCACAAAGCCTGTTCTAAAATCATCGGCTTTATACGATTTTGCCAAGTGATATGCAATTGAAAAAACTGCAAAAACCGAAAGGAACGCAAATGTCCCCCACCAAACATTATTACACCATGTAATAAGTGCCGCAGGGGCAACACCATCTAACCAGCCGGGTATAGGCAGATTCTTAATGATTAGGGCAGCCGACCCAACCAAGATTAAAGGCATTAGCGAAATAAACCCATCTTTGACAGCCGCCAAGTGCTTCTGCCCGCTGATTTTTACACCAAGTGATGTAGCTCTATCTATAAATGTCATAAGACCTCCACATAAAAATACATTATGTATCCTAAATTTTTACATGTCAAGGAATTTTTTTATGTTTGTGAATTTTTTTATGTTGAGGCAAAATTTGACACAGATTTTGATAGGTAAGAAAAGATCACTCAATCTTTTCTTACCTATTTGTTTGTTAGCGCACCATTAGGTAGACGTCGATGTCCGTGCTGGAAGGTTTGTTCACCGTTATGGTAATATCGCCTGTAACATTTTGCCATTCGTCAAGTGATTGCACGAGTGGAGCAATTGGTGCAACAGGCAATGCCTGATTAGCAGGTTTGATGTAAAGGCCGCGATAGTCAGATGGCAGTTCGCTATAACCGGCCATATCATTGGGTATCCTTCTAATGTTGAATTTTTCGTACTTGAATGATTTGCCGTCTATCGTTTGGGGGGACGTTGACCTATCAAAACTCATAACAGATGCCGGCACAGAAATGCCGCTAAAAACGAGGGCTTCGCCATAACGTTGAAAAGCCGCCGCAATATTTACAACGCCCGCAGATCCGCCCGGACCTGTTGTTTTGTACGGATTTTCCGATGTATTAAGCGCGGCACTTATGGCTGTATCGTTAACATATTTATTTGTTGCTAATTGTTTTACAAAATCTATGCCGCCATAGTTACGGGCAAGGTATGCGCCAAAAGCATAAACAGAAGCATACGAGTAGTAGACATAGTCATCTTCTAACCAAACCCCCATTACCGGCGACTGATCGTAAATAGCAAGATACAGAGGAATGCGTGCCGAAACAGGATGCCCATAATCGCTTAAAGGAATACCAATTGAAGGACTTATTAAATCTTCTGCAAGTTGAGAGAGCGTTTCTGCAAACCATGTTTCATACATTGGAGTCGATACCGATGTCATGATATATTTTTGATTAAAATTGATAAGGTGTTGAAATTCATGTACGAGTGTTGAATAGATAGCAGAAGGAGCACTATCGGTAAAGTGCGAATCGATATAGATTATTTCGGCTTCATTAGTTTTATTACCGGGGTAGTTAACATTTACACTTGCTTGGCTGAATTCATCAAGCGCATAAAAGAAACCAAACACACCGCCGGGTTGTGTTGGTGTATAATCAAAGTCAATATCATAAATAAGTATTTGCACCCATTTATTTCTATCAACACCACCTGAAGGTTGTCCGCTTTCTTTACCGTATTCTTTGCCAAAAATAGTTGTTTCCGGAGTATAGATTGCATCAAATTTGTTCTTAATAGCTTGCGCTTGTGACAAGGTTATTTTATTGTCGTTGCTTGCTGTGCTTGATGTGCTGTAATTATCGTCGGCAACCCACACATCACAGTTTGTTCCGGATGTGCGCAATGTTGCCCATATTTGCTGCCATGCTCCACTTGCGTTTTGCACCCAAAATTTCTCGTTGTCACCGGGAAGATTAAAAGCTTTTAGGGTAGGATCAGAAGATTCGTTAAAAGTATAATTTATGCCGCCTCCTACTTCAGAAGCCGGAATGGGATTTTTTGCAAATTCATCAATAAAGTTTTTTTCACGGCGAACAATGCGATTCCCTTTGCTATCGGTAAAGATGCCGTTGACATTATTATCATGTTCTACAATAAAATTGTCTGCGCCGCCGCCTGCAGAATTAAGCCTATTGCCTAAACGGACATTGGACGACTTAGTTTGAGCAGTTCCTGCTGTGCTAACGTCTGTGCCGCCATTCATTTGCACGATGTATATGCTATTACCGCTTAACCCGTTAAGCGTAATATCTTTAGATGAAGCAGCACCAAAATCGATACGCTGCACCGGTTTTGTATAAGGGGTTCCAATTTTACCTTTTAATGCATCAAGTTTTGCCTTTTCTTCTGAGAGTAATGCTTTTGCCGCATCGCTTAATGCTTCGTAGGCATCAAGAGCATCCTCAAGAGCTTCTTCATCATTTTTCGTGATTGTGTCCTCTGTTTTTTCAAGGATTGCCGCAAAGCCTGCCCTAAATTCATTGGCCTGTTGTACCGATGTTGATTCTGACGGCGGCTGTTCAGGCTCGGGGTCTGTCGGCGAGTTACATGCCGCAAAAATCACCAAAAATGCGCTTACAAACGCGCAAACAACCCTGCTTAAACGCTTAAAATTCGGGGGTGGGGAGGTAATACCCTTTTCCAAAAAACATCCACATTCCGTCCTTTTCATAAAATTTATAAACTCCTTTTCCTTAAATAGCTTTTTATTTGTACTTGTTAGTATGTACGATTTCTTGATTTGGCGTCAAGCGTAGGGTTTTATTTTTTTATTGTGCTTGTTTTTAGCAACACATCATGTTAATCTGTAGCCATGGGAAAAACAGAGAATAGCACAGAAAGAGATAATATTAAGTGGCATCCTGCATTTGTAGAGGCACTGCAAGCGGAACTCATTCAGTATAAAGATGTCCTGTCATTTGAAAGCGAACATAATTTAACATCAGCACCATTGCGCATAGATGTTTTAATAATCAAGAAAGAAAAAGATATTGAAATAAAAAAGAAAATCGCAACGAGTTTCAAAGCACATAACATAATTGAATACAAAAGTCCCGATGATTATCTTAGCATCAATGACTTTTACAAAGTATATGCCTATTTATATCTATATAAATCTTTTGAAAATGTAGACATTACAGATTTAACATTAACATTTTCGATCATCTGTTATCCGCGCGAGGTATTTAAACATTTACAGGATATTTTAAAACTCACAATAATAAAAAAGACAACGGAATTTATTCGTGCCGTAGGGTTTAATACCCCGCCCCTACGGGGCGTAACAGAGGGTATTAAACCCGCAGTGCAATTCTCCGGGAGAACAAAAATACGCCGCCGCTCTGCGGCGGGGATTTTTATTATGTGGAAGGTGATATTGTTCCGATTCAATTTATTATCAACACGGAATTAGACGATGATGAAAATATATTTTTAAACTCTTTAACAAAAAATATAACGGTAGACAAGAGTAATTTGTTGTTAAACAAAATGAAACAAACAAAAAACGAAACAAATATTTCAGCATTTATTGATGCAATAATGCGTGGAAACAAAACAATTTTTACGGAGGCAATCAAAATGACAGACAGGGAATTTTTCGAAGGAGTGCGTGATACAGAGCTCGCTCATTTTTATGAAAACGAAGGTATGGAAAAGGGTATGGAAAAAGGTATGGAAAAAGTTTTAGAACTTCTTGATGACAAACAAAAAGAGGAGATCAGGAAAAAATTATCTTATGACCTTGATTATACAAATTCACATAGCAGGGGAACAGTACAAAAATAAAAAACCCTGCCGCAGAGCAGCGGGGATTTTTATTTTTATTGCACATAACTCTATTATATAAAAATATCCCAATATGGGGTGTGTTGGGGTTTGTCAATTGCCTGCGGTAACCAAAACCGAAAAGAAATTGAGTGTTAAGCGAAAATAGTCCAAGCTTTAATTTTCTGTTTTATTTCACGTAAAAAATACCGATCATGTAAAGAATATGAAAAAGTTTTTAATTGCATATATGATTTTGTTAAGCAGTATCTGCCTTTGGGCACAGGCGGATAATGTTAGTCTTTCGATTCGTTTTTACGACAAGCAACTTTATTATCCGCAAAAAGGTCCTGTTTATATACAGCTTACTATTACGAACAACTCACCGGAGCTTTACCGCTTTAGATTGAGCGAGGACAGAGCGTTTTCGATTGATTTTGATACACGCTACCTTAATAACAAGCCGGTTGAGTTGAGTGATGTTGTTATTAGACGGCGCAGCACCGGATCGCAGGTATTTTTCCGCGAGGTGCAGCTTGAAAGCGGCGAAAGTTTTTCGTTTACAGAAAACTTGCGTGATTATTCAAAACTTGATACGGCAGGATCATTTATCGTGCAAGCAAAATTTTATCCTGAGCTTTACCGTGTGCAGACTGCGGCAAGTGCAAATGGTGCAGGCGGCAACTCAGGCGTGCTTGTTGCAACATCTAACAGGCTCAGTTTGCAAATCAGGCTGCCTTCGATAATTAACGAAACCGGTATTCCTGTTGATTTACAAGAGGAGACAGCCGCAGTACAGGTTCGGGAGCGCTTGGCACCGGATGATGTTATTTCGTGGACATTGCATGCCCGCCAACGGTCGCAATGGGAAAAATTCTTTTTATATCTTGATCTTGAAGCTATGATTTCACGGGACGGCGGCAGGCAGCGTCAATGGCGCGCAGAATCGGAAGAGGGACGCAGGCGTATGCTTGCACGTTACCGCAGCGATTTAGAAACGGCAAAAATTGATGGTGATATTGTTGCAATACCAAGTGATTTTACAGTTGAACGGACAGTGTATAACGAAGATGAGGGTACGGTAACAGTTTTAGAAAAATTTAAGTATCAAACGTTTACAGAAAAAAAGCGGTATACATATTATTTACATCGTGATGAGGGTATATGGACAGTGGTTGACTACACGGTTATAAATCTTGGAACTGAGTAGCAAAAAATGCCGATTACTGCCGCCTTGCAATACAAGGCATAGGATAGCCAAGTGAAGATACTGCTAGTAATGGACAGCGCAGAGCAGCAAAATAGAATCTCGGAGTATGTCAAAGCTTTAGGCTTTGATTCTATTTGGTATCGTTTTGTACTTAAAGCAATGGATAATATTGACGAAATTAATCCTGATGGTATTTTTGTAAGCGCTGTTGATTTTCCGCGTCATTGGAAAGCACTTGTTTCATTTTTTAGATCTACTCATCCTGCTTCTGTTTCACCGGTTGTAGTGCTTGTAAATAATAAGTTTACAGAAAAAGAAAGCGAAAAAGCAAAGCATCTTGATGTTAATTGTCTGCTGCCGGAATACGGTGCAGATGCTGCCGCGCTTGATTGTTTGCGCCGTGTTCTGCAATCTACTGTCCCTGCAGAAAAATGGCTTGACGGAACTGCAAGTACAAAAGCTACACAGCGTCAGCTTGCAATGATTATTACAAACCCGTTAACAGGAGCATTGATTCCCGGCAAGATAAAAAAGATTACAAACTTTGGCGCGGTATTTGCTTCCGACTTTCCTGAGCTTTCAAAAAATATTGAACCTGAAACTATTTTAAAAGGCTGCTCATTACGTGCCGGCGGTGCTATACTTTCACCTGTATGTAAAGTTATCAATAATGGTGATACACTGTCGTTAGAGTTTCTTGAATTGTGTGAGTCTGAAAAAAAATCACTTGAAAAGTTTCTTGCTAGTATTTCTTAAAAAAAGGGTGCATCAAAATGTTAAAAAAAATTAGTTTTTTTATTTTACCGGCAGCAGCCGTTGTTGTTTCGATGTTAATTTCATGCGCAACTAAACCAATACCAGTTGTTACTGTTGATCCAACTGTTGCGCAAACCGATACTGCAGTTGTTTATTTTTATTCTACAGATCATTATTTAGGAAATAGAAAAGCCAATACTGCACGTAAAGCGCCTTTTATGCCTAAGACACTTGACGGCAAAGCACTTCCGAAAGGATACCGCGAAGGTAATGGTTTACGTGTTCCATCAGGCGAGCATACATTTTTAACCAAATTACACCAGTGGTATAGCGGCATTAGCAAGGTGGTATCAGATACAGACGGAACTACAATTCATTATTATTTTAGTGCAAAAAATATACAGTTTAAATATAATTTTAAAGACGGTGCTTCATATTATGTAGACACGATTTTAATAGGCGGCGAAGGCGCAAAACTAAAGATTCCAATGCTTATAGGCGGGTTTACAGGTCCAAAACGATCCGGAGGCGACCCGATTATAGCTGTTGTAAATATTTATGAAGTAACGGAATATGACAGCAAATATCAACTTCCAATCATCACGGAAGATACACCGTATGAAACAATACATTTCGACACAGAAGTTTCTTTTTGATTGACGTTAGCCAGTAGCACAAGAGTCAATTGATACCGAATTTTGCGCTTAACTCCTGCAAGTGACTGCCTATGAATATTGCGCTGTAAGCGGTTATAACGCCGCCTACTGTAAGACCGATATACAAAAGAAATTTTATATTTTGAGGATCGGTGTGTAAAAGATTGACACCAAAGTACGCAGCAAATAGCGATAAAAAAATTAACACACCGGTTATAATCCATGCTCTAATAGAAATAATTTCATCATCAGTTTTAACATCATCAATTGTATTCATTAAGCATTCGGATTGTTCAATAGCAACAGTTTCATTGGCGTTTTGTTCTGAGCGGTTATAAATCATTTCCATAACAGAATCAGCAAATACGGCACTTGTTTCGCTCGGCACTTGCTCAAAGAAATTCTGCCTTATTACAGCATGCGTTTTTTTAATAAGCTCTTTATGTGCAGAGCATACCGGACAATTCAGCAAATGCAACGTTAGGCGCAATTTGTCAAACGGGGAAATAAAATCAACAGGAACGCCGTCATAGGAGCGGGTATGCATTCCATATAAATAATCTTGAATTTTTTGACACTTCATTATAAACCACCTTCAACAAATATGCGCAATTTTTCACGCAGCAATTTTTTTGCCCTAAACACATGCGATTTAACAGTGTTAACCGGAAATCCTGTAATCGCATTTATTTCTTCATAGCTTTGTTCGTAGAAAAAAAACAAATCTATACATATACGCAATTTATCAGGAAGTTCGGCAACAGCCTCGCGCACCGCAAGCCGCACAACTTCACGTATGTGCAACTCTTCCGGCGTTTTATATTGCCCTTCGTAATCAGTATCTGCCAAACTTTGATACTCTTTACGCCTGTTTGCTTTATTTATAGCCGTTGTATACGCAACGCGGTAAAGCCACGTTGAAAACTTTGCTTCGCCTTTAAACTGCTCAAGTTTGTTAAAAACTTTTATAAAAACTTCCTGCGCAAAATCAGTTGCATCATCAATATTACGAAAAAAACTTATACCAAAGCTCTTTACTGCCCTTTCATAACGCTGCACAAGAATCTTGAAACATTCAATCTTACCTGCGGCAACCTGTTCGGCAATTGTTTTGTCGTCAAGCCTGTTGCCGTCATCATTTTGCAGGTTATCGTTCACTCTTGTTGTGCCGTCTGACAATGAAAAACACAAGCAAGGCAATGCCGCACGACAATGGAAGCAGACCGCCTAACAAGCCGTAATTAGCTCCGCCTATTAATGCAAGCAGAATGGTAAGCGAAATTCCCGTTATGCTAAGTAAAAGTCCCGCAAGCAAGCTAAATGCGGTAATGTTAAAAGTTGGTTTTTCCCATTGATTGGTTTGTATTAACAGCATCTTATGTTTGTGGTTCCACAACAAGTAGAAAAACACAACAACTGAGCCCATAACAATACCAACAATTGGTATCACCGCTATTATGACTTGCGCCGCAACCGATCTTCCCATAACACTTCCTTATTCGACACAGGCAACATAAAAAAGTTGCACATATTTATTATAGACCACACCAGTAATAGATATAAGCCAATTCAAAAAGATCAAAAAGATCAAAAAGATGGGATTAAACCCTACGGCGCAAAAAAATATTTTTTGCTAAATTCTGAATCCTGTTTTAAAATATCTTGTTGCATTTTTAGTTTGCGGTCTTGCAGCGCCAGAGACAACTTTTCGTCAGAAATGCTAAGAATCTGAGCCGCCAAAAGAGCCGCATTCGCGCCGCCGTTAATAGCGACAGCGGCAACCGGCACACCGCTAGGCATTTGCACGGTAGATAGTAAGGCGTCCATTCCATCCTGCGCACCGCCTTTGCAGGGAACACCGATGACAGGAAGCGTAGTATGAGCCGCCAATGCGCCGGCAAGATGAGCTGCCATTCCTGCAAATGCAATTATTACGCCAAATCCGTTTTTTTTTGCATTTTTACTAAACTCTGCCGCCTCAAACGGTGTCCTGTGGGCACTATAACAATGCGCCTCAAACGGAATCTGCAAACTTTTTAGGACTTCAAAAGCTTTTTCTGCAACCGGAGTATCGCTTGTGCTGCCTAAAATTATTCCAATCTTCATTACACAAATGGTAGTCTTAAATGGGGATAATTTCAAGGACACCTCTGATACTCATTCGCCGCAATCTTGCATGCCGGTTTAGATTAAACAATGCGATAGCATTTATGGCGCCCACGCTCTGTTACATCATTGTTAAACACGTGGGGCGTTTCGCGTGCCAAGTCTGGGCGTGCCTTTTTCTGCATCTTTTCAGGCGCTAATGCTCAACAAAACCCCTTCGATTTATGTTTGCTCGCCTCAGGCGGGCGCTTAACTTGCGCTTTTCAACAAAAAACAATGGCAAATTGCTAAGGCGACTTCCTCCGTGTAAAAATTCTTTAAAGTGCTACTGCTCCGCATAACTCCACGCACCGCCCCGCCACGTATACACACCCGCCTTGCAGTTGTTGGTGTGGGCGTAGTAGTAGGCGAAGCCGTTTTCGGAAGATAACATACCTCCTTTTAGTCTCACATTGGCGCCTATGCGTATCGAGGTAAGGCTGGTGCAGCCGTGAAAGGGCCAATCCCCAATACTGGTAACACTTGCGGGTATGTTTATCGACGTAAGTCCTGTGCAGTTGTAAAAGGCACTGAATCCAATGCTGGTAACGCTTGCAGGTATGCTTACCGAGGTAAGTCCGGTGCAGCCGAAAAAGGCAGTCTCCCTAATACTGGTAACGCCAGCGGCTATGGTCACCGAGGTAAGGCTGATGCAGCCGTAAAAGGCTCTCTCCCCAATGCTGGTAACGCCTGCGGGTATGCGTACCAAGGTAAGTCCGGTACAGACGGCAAAGGCAAAGCTCTCAATGCTGGTAACGCTTGCGGGTATTGTATACTGCCCTAAGCCCTTTGGGATAGGTAATAAGCGTGTCCCCGGTTTTGCTGAGTAACACACCGCCACGGCTTGTG
>BTID01000148.1:0-16225 GCA_036245275.1 Termitinemataceae bacterium | reverse complement strand
TTTCTTGCAGAATGGGGAAATTGTTGTGTTGTTGCTAAATAATGTCATATTGATATTATAGGCATAACGTGGGGAAAAAAACAAGTGGCGGGGGGATTTAACAATTTTTTCTTTGCAGCTGTGTTAATGACTCAGTTGCCATTATATTTATATACTATACTATAAAAACTAGTTTAATGTAAAATGAGTATAACTTGGACTCGGAGGAAAATATGCGCAATTGCAAGTCGGCAATCTTAGCTGCCGTGTTTGTTTTTGGGATTTTGTGCGCTTGCAAAAGCAAGGGCGAAGATAAAATATTTACAATTCAGGTAGGTGATTACTGGAATGAAACACACCCAATGGCTGCTGCTATGGATACGGTGTTTAAAGCACAAATAGAGGAAAAGACAAAAAGAAAAATAACGGTTATTGTAAGGCACAACGGTCAACTAGGCAGCGAAAAAGAGCTTTGGGACAGTGTTAGGAACGGCACATTGGAAGTAGCCGTAGTGGGTGCGCCTATGAATAACGAATGGCCTGTTAAACGTATTTCTGATTGGCCGTTCCTTTATAGGGACATAGACCATGCAAAAAAGGTGTGGACAAGCTCTATTCCTAATGAGCTGAATATACAATTTCACGAAACGTTTCCTTCAGTTTATATGCTTGCTTGGGGACCCAACAGCTCTCGCACTTTTACAAGCTCTAAAAAACTTACCACTATAAAAGATATGGCAGGACTTACATTCCGTGTGCCTGATAATCCTGTTCACTTGGGAATTGTCGAAAGCCTTGGCGCAAGTGCTCAAGTTATATCCTTAGGAAATTTATATTCAGCACTGATGTCAGGCGATGTTGACGGACAAGACAACGGTATGGTAACAGTGGTAAGCCAACGTTTTTACGAAGTTCAAAAATATCTTTACGAAACAAATCACATAATATCTACATTAGAGATTATAATCAATGCATCTTTTATGGATAGTTTGCCTGTTGATTATAAAACAATTGTAGAAGATGCTGCAAAAGCTGCCGCTCTAAAAGCTTGGAACGATTATATTTTAAGTTTTGATGATGATCGTGAATTTCTTGTTTCAAAAGGTATGATTATTAGCCCTTGCACACCGGAGGAACAAGCGCTGATCGTCCAAAGGGCAAGACCCATGGTTGAAAAGTTATTAACCGATAACGTTACATGGGCACCAAAACTAATTGATAGGATTAGAGCTGTACAATAGGCATCAAATTAAAATCAGAAGGTTCGTTCGCTATATATATTCGCCCCCTATATATTCGCCCTCTTGAAAGCATTTGGCAGCAGTATTATTATTAAGCATGATGAAAAGAGTTATTTTTTGGGGAATATTGGTTGCTTGTTCTCTTGTTTCTTGCGGGTCGAGTGCTGCCCAAAAACAGGATACGGAAAACGCGCCGCCGTTGCTAGTTCGTCAACAAGTAAAAAATAATACTTCTGCATCTGTTGATTTTGATCCTGCATCAGTTTCGGCAGAGGTGTTTAGAGCAACTAAAATTGATGTAGCCAATTTTGTGCGCGAGCTTAATATAATTATTCAACGACAAGATTATAATGCTTGGGTTGATCATTTAGATGCCGCTTATTTTAAAAGTATTAGCACTAAGGAATTTCTTGAAGCAAAATCAAACACGGAAATACTGCGATCAAAAAATATTATATTAGAAAATCCGCGGGATTATTTTTATAATGTGGTTGTTCCTTCGCGCTATCACGATAGAGTGGATGATATTTCATTTGTAAACGACAACAGGGTAAAGGCTTATACATTGATTAGGGGACAGAGGCTGCGGCTTTATGATTTGGAAAAAGTTAATAATAAATGGTATATTCTTAATTAATTTTTTAGATTTTTATAAATTTATTTTTGGAGGATGAAATGGTTTGTATAAAAAAGATTGCTGCTTTTGCGTTATTTGCGGGTTTCGTAGTTTGCAGCGGGGCAATAGCTCAGGAAATGTCGATAGAAGATTCCTATCTGCAGCAGTCAGTAGAAGTTATGATCGTCAAGGAACAAGCGGCGAATAACGACAGGGAAAGCAAATTGCTTGCCTTGGAATATGTACGCCAAATGTTAGAGAATGGTGATGGAAGCGAGCCTGTGCGCGCTATTTTACAGGATATGGCTTTGGAAGGAACTTTAAACAAAGTTAGAGAAGAAGGCAGAACGGCAAATAACTTTCCTGACATAAGAATGAAGGCTGTTGCTTACTTAGGCGGAATTAAAACAAAAGAATCTGCCAACGCTCTTGTAAAAGTACTTCTGATTGATCCGGAGCCTTCTGTGGTTGCAGAAGCAATTCACTCTTTGGAAAATATCGGCATAAATGATAATGATGAAATTGTTCACGCTATCAGTTTTGTATTCATACGCTATGATGCACGTAACCCAAACAATGTGCTGGCTCTTTCTGTTATAAACGCATTGAATACTTTTTGTCAAAAAACAGGAAGCCGGAATCCGGAGATTTATAAAATACTAAACACTATTTCTGTAAGCCCGAGCTACACAGCAAATGTGCGTAATTTTGCCCTAAAGAAACTTTCTGAACTTTCAAAACTTTCAGTAAAATAGATAGACTATGCCTGTTAAATTTATTGTTCTTGGAATTGTTTTTGTTATGTATGCGGCAGTAATTATATTCCCGCATAAAAAAGCCGTATGGACACTTGTAGCAGGTCTTTTAGTTGTTCTTATAGGTGTAGTAAGCCCTGTAATGGCGCTTACAGAGCTTATCAGTTGGTCGGTGTTGATGATATACGTGGGCAGCTTGGCAATAGCCGATCTGTTCATTTATTCCCGTGTTCCGGCACGTATAGCGGACGAGATCGTAAATCACTCACCGAATCCTGGTATTGCAATCGTTATTATTATTATTATAACAAGTTTTATTTCGGCATTCGTGGAGAATGTTGCTACTGTTCTGTTGATGGCGCCAATCGCATTATCACTTTCAAAAAAAGTAAACATCAAACCTACATATTTTATGTTAGGCCTGGCGGTAATGGCAAATTTACAGGGCACAGCAACGCTTGTCGGCGATCCGCCTTCAATGATATTCGCAAGTTTTGCATCTAAAGCTCTGGAAGTTCCTGTCGGATTTAATGAATTCTTTTTCTATTTAGGTAAACCTTCAATTTTCTTTATTATCCAAGCAGGAATGTTAGTAGGCGCTATTTACTTCTATGTAATTTTTTCAAAAACCGCCAAAAAAAAGATTACTGTGGTGCCTGAAAAAATTCTTTCTATTGTGCCCACTATTCTTTTAATATTGATGGTGGCAGCTTTAGCTGCATGCTCATTCATTCTAAAACAGGGCGTAACACTTGAAGCAGGCTTGTCCACGATGATTTTAGCAATAATCGGGCTTATTTGGTATCAGTTTGTCCGTAAAATTGACGATAAAAAAACTTTCAGTGTGGTAAAAGGGCTGGACTGGGAAACAATTCTGTTTTTAATAGGCATATTTGTTGTAATAGGCGCTCTTGCTGAAACTGGTGCTTTGGAAGATTTAGCAACTTTGTTAAGCGCAATGGTAGGCGGCAATGTCTTATTGGGCTTTGTTGTTATCATAGTGGTGTCGATAATCATTTCAGGCTTTGTGGATAATGTGCCATACATCATAGCTATGTTGCCGGTAACGGTAAGCATGGCAGCAAAAATGAACATACAGAGCGAACTTTATATGTTTGCCCTGTTGGTAGGCTCATGCTTGGGCGGTAACTTAACACCATTTGGTGCATCTGCCAATATAGTTGCTGTGGGCATACTAAAAAAAGAAGGCATAGACTTAAACTTTGGGGGCTGGTTAAAGACCGGATTACCGTTTACCTTTTTAACAACAACCGCTGCGGCATTGTTATTGTGGTTTATTTGGCGCTAGATCGTTTTATGTTCAAGATATAAATCCAATATGCCGAAAATCAAGAATGATTATTAGCATTGATGCCTCCTTGCATCTTACAAGGTGGTTTTTAGGAGGAAGCGTGAAAAGGTCCGCTGTTTTAATATTTGTGTTGTTTACATTATCTGCGAGCGGCGTTTGTGCACAAGGGGCGTTTTCGCTTGCAGCTGGTTTAGAGGGTAATGGATATAGTTTAGGTTACAGAGTTGAAGAGTATGAAAGTGATGAGGATCTTAAGCCTTTAATAGGAATAGGACCTAAAATAGCAATGGATTATAGGTTTGGCGAGATGTTCTCGATTGGTTCATCAGGAATTTTTGCTATTGATATAGGGTCAAGACCAATAATGACTACAACAAGCTGGGAAGTCGATCTTAATATACGATGGTATTTTTTGCGCTGGCCTAGACTTGTAAGTTATTATTTTATGTTTATGAGCAAGTATCATTTTTTTGTTCAGTTTGATATTGGAATGGGAATTATAAAATTCAAAGAGTTACCGGATAAGGATCCAGCAGATTTGGAGGGTCTAGCCGGTTTTGCTCTTGCAGTAGGCGGTACATTAGGTTGCCGTATTTATCCAAAAGAAACTAACCTTTTTGTTGAGCTGTTT
Source organism: Termitinemataceae bacterium (assembly GCA_036245275.1). Taxonomy (GTDB): domain Bacteria; phylum Spirochaetota; class Spirochaetia; order Treponematales; family Breznakiellaceae; genus BTID01. The sequence continues at coordinate 11,691 of BTID01000148.1, read as the reverse complement.
GGAAGATTCGGTAAAACAAGCAAAGGAGCCGGCGGTATTTTAGTAGGCTATAGCTTTTATAACCGCCGATAACCTCCGATAACCTTTATAAAAATAATTATACCACGTAAAATAGCATACCAGACTCTGTTTTGCGTGGATGATTTTAGGGCAACTCTAAATACTAGTGGCACGCAAGATTGCGGCAGATTTCGCCGGGGCGTAAAGGTCTTTTTACTAATGTGACCTCTATGGCGCCCACGCCCTGTTGATTTGTTGGCAAACACGCTCAACGTTTCGCGTGCTTTTATCTGGGCGAGACATCAGCCAAAAAGCGCAGGTTAAATAACCGCATTTTGCGGTTAAACGTAAATCGAAGGTGTTATGGCGAGTATTTTTGGCAAAAACATGCAGTGAAAGGTGTTGCAAGATTGCGGCGAATGAGTATTTAGAGGTGCCCTTTGTGTTCACAGATATAATAAATCAAACATTTTTAAATACAGAATTCGTCCATGAATCTTTCGAGGAATCTTTAAAGAACGATTCGTCTGCAAAAGAACCGGAAGCAAGAACACTCGTTGTTGACGGTGAATTGATTAGGCAGATTACTTATGCAGCTTTTTCCAAAATAGAATTTTATTTTAGGCAAAGTCACATCGACTTGCTATGCGGCAGATTAGATCCGTCAAGCGATGCTAGTGAAAACGATAGATTTGTTATAAAAACAATTTTGGATAATGCCTGCGTTGCTTCGCAAAAAACATACTGCTTGTGCCAAGATACAGGCACAGCCTGCGTCTATGTGTGGAAAGATGATACCATTAAAGCTTTGGATTTAACTGCGTCAATTAGTAAAGGTGTAGAGCAGGCTTGGAAGGATAATAATCTGCGGGCATCGCAAATACAAGCAATAAGCTTTTTTGAAGAACAAAATACATCAAATAATCTTCCTGCTCAGATCAATGTGTTTTCGGTTGATCATGAAAATGCCTTTTACGATGCGGATTGCAATGCGGATCAAAGTCAATCGTTACGGTTCTTGTTTGTTGCAAAAGGCGGCGGCTCGGCAAACAAAACATCATTTTACACAATGTCAAAATCAATTTTATCGGATGATGCCTTTGAATCATTTTTATACGAAAAAATTAATGCGCTTGGAACATCAGCTTGTCCGCCATACCGTCTTGCTGTGGTTGTAGGCGGGTTAAGCCCCGAGCAGAATTTAGAGGTGCTAAAATTTGCAACTACGGAAATTCTGGACTGCGCACCGTATTTGCCGTGTTTTCAAACGGTGTCTGGCACCGTGCGCGACAAACAAAAACAAACGGTGTCTGGCACCGTACGCGATAAATACTGGGAAGATCGAGTTATTGCCATTGCCAAAGAAAGCGGGCTTGGGGCGCAGGCAGGCGGAACAAGCCTTGTTTTAGATGCCCGCGTTTTACGCCTACCGCGTCATGCAGCATCATGCTTTGTTTCGATAGGTGTTTCATGCTGCGCTCATAGAAATATGCTGGGGTATATAAATAAAAACGGAGCTTTTTTAGAAAAACTGCAGGAAGATATAAATGGGTGTCTGGCACCGACTTGGTGTCTGGCACCAAAGTCTACGATAGCGGGGTGTCTGGCACCAAAATCTACGGGGTGCCTGGCACCAAAGTCTACATCTGCTATCAACATCAATCTTAATAAGCCGCTAAAAGAACTTGCTGCCGAATTGAGGAACATACGGCAAGGCAATGGGATTATTTTAATAAGCGGCAAAATAATCACTGCACGGGATGCCGCACATTTAAAATGGCATCAGCTAATTAAAGAAGGCAAAGCGTTACCGTCATACTTAATGGAGTTACCGGTATTTTATGCAGGGCCCTCAGGCACACCGGCGGGTAAAGTTATAGGCAGCATAGGTCCCACCACTGCAGAACGTATGGATGTTTATGCCGAAGAATTGTTTTCGCGCGGGGCGAGTCTTGTAACAATTGCAAAAGGTAAACGGAGCCGTGCATTTTACGAATCCTGCGAAAAATGGGGTGCTGTATACTTGTCCGCAATTGGCGGGGCTGCTGCAATTACAGCGCAAAACAATATCAAAAGTAAACGTGTAATTGATTACAGCGAACTTCAAATGGAAGCATGCTGCCTGCTGGAAGTGGAAAATATGCCGGTTTTTTGTGATATTAAGGATTGATGCCGGCTTTTTTTCTTTCGTTGAATGCTATACGCGCTTTAAAGATCATCATACTTACGCGGGATAGAATGTTTACTTCGTTATCGCCGGATGTTTCAATCGAAAGAAAATTCATGTTAGGATACATTGAGATAATTTTACTTTGAACACCGTCTGATACACCGCTTGACGGCATGCAGCCGAATGGTTTTACCGATACAAAGCCGTCAACCTTGTCGTGATAGTAGATTGCTTCGCCAATTTCAAGATTGCCCTCTCCACCCATAATTGCTGTGTTGTAGTATGGATGCCCAAGTGCTGCCAACTTTTCAATATTGTGTAAATGACCGCGCCCGCCGAATTGTTTTTGGTTAAAAAAGTGTTCTAGTATCTCGTATGTAACTCGTACAGTGTTGTTAGAAAAATTCTGACGCTTCAAATAGCTGTGCCAATATTTTTTTTCTTTTTTTGTTTTTGCATAACGCTCGTTGGAGGCAAACTTTATACCTTTACTCCAGCCTTCGTACATTCCGCGCTGAGTAAACATTCCGGGTAGCACCTCCGCTCCTTCATCTGCAATAAAACGGCGTATATTGTAGTTGCCATCACCATGTGCAAGGTTTGCAAAAACTTCACCAGTTACCAAAATAAGCGGAAGCTCTTTTTTATCTTTTGGAACGGCCGCCAATTTTTTTCCTGCACGGCGTAATGCGGCAGGAAGTGTCAAAATAAAGAAAGGACTGCGGAATGCCTTTAAAATACATTCTTCACATTCACGAATAACGGCAAGAGCCTCTGCCTTGTCTGTTGCATAGGGACGCAGGGCACATTCGGCAATATGCATAAAGTCTGCAAGTACAAACGAAATTAAAAAATTTAATTTGAACCATATAGAAAATTTGAATGCAGACTCTTTTGGCATAGGCGGATCTTGAATAATGTCTGAATTAAAAATCAATATACGGAAATTTTTAAATCCTGATCCGTCTGTTACACGCATATATTCTTGCGGGTACATTCCGTAACGGCATGGACCGCATTGACCTCCGCCGCCTAGAATAACGAACTTATCTACGATTTCTTCTTTTGTAAGACCCTCGTCACGTTCAATATTTAATAGCGCTCTTATAAAACTACCTGATGTAAAATACATCGGGTTGCACAACATTCGTGTCCCCCACTCGCGGCCTGCATAAAGGTCAGCATTTTGATGACTGCCAAGGTCGCGGTAACGGTATCCTGTGCGATCAAAATATGCCCGCAGGAAAAATGATTTTTTTTCTTCAAACATGTTATAAAGTATGATTGCTTTTTTTCGGTCTTTGCGATGCCAAACAGGGTTATTAATCCCATTCCATTGCTTTTTACGTAGATTTTTTTTTCTCTCTCTGTCTGCCAGTTCCTTTTCGTAGTCCTTTAAAAAATAGTCGATTGTATCAATGCGGATTTTAAAAGTTGCACCCGGACGGTTTTGATCTAAATCATGAAAAACAAAATGCGGTGTGCTGGATGTATCTAAAATCTGATCGATGTAACTGTATGTTGGCGAATCGTGTCCGCATTTAAAACTTGACAGGTCGATAATACCCAAATTAGGATGGCGCGCAGCAATCTTTGCCGCCCATACTTTTTGATTTGTGTTGCGGTTAAAATCCCTCATCCATACATCTGTAATTTGTTTGGGATTAAGAGTGGTGTCATCTCTAAAAAGCGGATCTAGGAAAGAATCATCTACAGGCAACGATTCAATAGTAAATACCGGATAACCGCGTTTTTGTATTTCTTCCGGAATGCGGTGGTTAAGACCGGGATCGTGGTGGTACGGGTGACCTATGAGCAAAAGACCAACTCTATTTTGCACACTAAGATCGTGCATAGTCTTTTTAAATTGTTTTCGCTGCCGCGATAGATATTCCCGCAAAGCCTTTTGACCTTGCCGGAATGCCCAATCATTTTCTGCCTTTGTTATTTGTAATCTTTTGCCAAAATATTCAAAAAGTCCATCGGCTCCTTCGACTGCACGGTCAAGATTAAGAGCCGGATCCCAAAAATCTATGCCTTTTTCGACAAATATATCGCGATCGCGGCTAAAAACTGCCTGAATAACCTCGCCTGTGCCCATTTGTATAACACATGCAGTGTTGCCGAGTGTATTTTCTACATCACTTGGCAGGATAGTAACAATTGGAAAGCAAATTGCTGTAACATTAGGCATGTTTAAAAGTTGCCAAGCGTGTGCTGGGGCGACTTTTGCAGGAAAACATGGGTCTATAGCCCCCCATTTATTGCCGTCGCTCCATAATTTATCATTTGTAAAATCAGATGTTACAACTTTTAATCCTAGTGTGCGGAAATATGTTGTAAAAACCGGCGCATAGTAAAAAAGATTTAACAGGCGGGGGACGCCTACCGTCATTTTTGAGCGCGCAGCAGCTGCATTGGAGTCGCTGCGTAGAATGCCTTCCGGCAACGGGTCAAAATCAAAGTCCGAAAAAGCCCACTCTGCGGCTTGGCGGCTTAGGTCAGGGTTTGCCTCGCGGATGCTGTGCAGACGCTCGGTTTCTGCAAGTGCGGCATCGGCATCTTCCATAGAGCCTTTTTCGCAACCGTAACCGGAAATAAAACGGATATGGTTGCTTGATTTGGTGACTGGCACCGTAGAGGTGACTGGCACTGTAGAGGTGACTGGCACCGTAGATACAGATGCCGGAGACGGAATATCAATATCCACAAAAGTCCGGCGGCACCGATTTGTGCATAAGCGGCATCGTGTAGTTTCGTCATTGGTGGATTTATATTCAATGCCCGCTGCTGCCTCTATCCCAATAAACGAGCTTTTTGGGGGGTCATCAGCTTTGTCGGCATCGGTGCCAGACACCACTTCTAGTGCAGCACCAATCGCACCGCCTAAATCGGCATACCGGTGAACATAGACTGTGCTGCCGGGTACTTTACGTTTGATAAAATCAACTTGAGCTTTGACTGCTGCAAGATTTTTTTGTGTTCCGCCCTGCAACACAAATTTCTTGCCAAGCCGCGACAGGTTATTTTCCTGCACAACATAAGTCCAAATATTGAGCGGCAACACTTGAGCAAGACCACACATCATTTCTTCTTTTGTCCAACCGGCTTGTTGAAAATTGACGCGATCCTGTTCCATAAAAACCGCACAGCCATAGTTGAATTTTGGAGCTTTTTTGGCTTTAAAGGCATAATCAGCATATTGTTCAACAGGAATATTGAACTGTGCCGCCATAGACTGCAAGAAAAATCCGTTACCAGCCGAACATTGTGTATTCAGTTTAAAGTCAACAACGCGGCCGTTTTTCATAAATAACACTTTGATGTCCTGTCCGCCAACATCACAAATAACATCAATATCGCCGTAAAAATGCTTAGCACTGCGCATGTGGGCAACGGTTTCCACAAGCGAGCAGTCAAGGTTCAATGCCTTTTTTAGAATATCCTGAGCATAACCTGTAACGCCGCCGCCGCATATATTGATTTTTACAGCCTGCTCTGTTTGCCAAGCACCAAGACGCTTAAAAAGCGTTTTTGCGTCCTCTAGCGGGTTACCCTGCGACAATAAATAGTCGCGATACAACACAGAACCGGCGGCATCAATCAAAACAAGTTTAGTGCTGGTTGAACCGCCGTCAATACCAAGATAGACGTCGTAAACTTCGTCGGGCAAAAAAACAGGCGGCATAAATTCCTGCACGCTATATTTAGCGCGGAACGCTTCAAGTTCTGCCTCAGAGCTGACTAAGGGCGGCAAAATTTTCTCGGTATTAGAATTTTCCAAGCCTGAAGAATTTTCTGCCTGAAAAATCTGATAAGCCTGCGAAGTATTTTCTTCGTTGTTAATGCTCTTAATTAATTCCTCTGCGCTTTTTGCATCATTGTTTGCAGCAAAATTCTTTAAATCTCTGCTAAACAGTACCGCACCGATAGCTGCAAAAAAATGTGAATCCGGAGGTACGACGATCGTTTCTGAAAGATCTTTGCCGCTTGGCGTATATCCATGCAGATTCCATGCGGCGGCAATATGCTCCCGCCATACCGGTGCAAAAGCCGGCAAAAATGTATTAGGCCCGCCAAGTAAAAGTACTGTTTCTGTAAGCACGTTGCCGTGAACAAGCACCTCAAGATTTTGTTTTACGATAGCGTGCAGCATTGATATAAAGATTTCATCACGCGGAATACCTGCTTTTAGAAGACCTATGACATCAGTTTCTGCAAAAACTCCGCATTTTGCGGCAATCTTGTGAACCTGCTTGCCGCTAGGATTTATTTTGGCTGCATCTTCGGCACTAAGCCCTATTTTTGCAATAATTTTATCGATGGTGGAGCCTGTACCGCCGGCACACTTATCATTCATATAAGACAGGATTGATTTACCTTGCCTTGCATTGTGCGAAACTTCGTCCTTACCGGTATTGCCCTTCCACAGAATTACCTTTGCATCCTGTCCGCCAAGCTCAAGCACTGTGTTAGCCTGCGGGTAGAATGCCTCCACAGCCAATGTTAGTGCATTCACTTCTTGGATAAAACTTGCATTAAGAGCTTTTTGCAAAGAACGCGCTCCGCTGCCTGTTACGGACACACGCATTTGCACATTCGGAAATTTTTCTGACACTTCGCTAAGCGCAACTTGAACCTGTTCTTGCTGACGGGCATTATGTCTGCAATAGCTACTGTAAAGAATATTATTATTAGAATCCATTACAACGGCTTTAACCGTCATAGATCCTACATCAATACCAAGTTCTAATTCCTGCATACTTTATCCTGATTTCTTTTGTTCAAACACTCCAAGTAACGGATCGAAATATTTGCTTAACTCTATTTTGTCAAATAGTTTTTTTATAACAATACCGTAGACAAAAAAAGAAATTAAGATCGAAAGGATAAAAATAACCGGCAATGCCCAAATAACATAATTTTCGCTTATTACAGGGCGCAAAAATGTAAAAAAGACAACAAACAAAATCAAAAAAAACAATACAGTAATAATGATGTGGAAAAGCGTTGCCGCCGCTATAAATAAATATGAATTTGTCTTTTTATTCACACAGCAATCCTTATTCATTTATTTTGATTATCGCAATCCGGTTGCGCAGGTTTGCTAATTAAAATAGAGATAAGCCACATAAAAACACATACTACAACACTGGCGTCTGCAATATTAAAAGTAGGCCAGCGATCATAACCCAAAAAAGGGACAAAACTGCCGTCTTTAAAGGTTAACCCAAACCATTTAGCACTAATAAAATCAACAACACCTTCGTTACGGAAAATCCTGTCAATAATATTACCGGCACCGCCGCCGATAATGCCTGCGACAGCCCACCGTTGTATATTTGAAAAATCATTTGATTTAAAATAATAAATTGCCAAAAAAACAAGCACGGCAACAGGCAGCACAATAAATAGAATGGGACGGAGGAATTCCGGCACACTACCACCTATACTAAAAGCGATTACTTTATTGCGTACATGCCAAATATAAAGTAAATCGTTCCCAAAAACATCTTTTATAATAGATCCAATAGGACCAGCTTTTACAATAAGAGCTTTTGTTATCTGATCAAGCAGCACAACAAACACAGCAAGTGAAAACGGCAGCAATTTTATTCGTGCGAATTGGTTATCAATTGACATTTTTTCCTCTATATCTTAAATACAAAATTTTTCGTTTATCTGTACATTATCGGCGTAAATGCATATTTCTTGTTGTTTGCTGTGATTAGGGTTTGCTGTGATTAGGGGGTGTAAAAAGAAGAACGTATCGAAAAAAAATTGGGGAGTCGTTTAAAGAGGGTGTTTTATACGCTATGGCTGATGGAGCTATGCTGCACACTATGTTGGAGCTTGAAAAGAAGTATGATTGGCATTAGGTAAAACTTGGAATGTTTTTTACAGATAATGATTTGAAATTAGGCAGCGATGGAGAAAAACATGTAGTTATAAGGATCTTAGTAATAATTTAGAACGGTTGAATAAAAAAAAAAAAATCCAAAAAAGTAAAGCGCTATGCTACTTTGCACCATTATTATATGAAAAAATCAATCAAACAATCAGTATTGCCATTTGCAATTATGTTTTGTTCCCGAACAACACTGAGTACTTAAACAGATTTTCGATATTGAACGAAAAAACCCAGCAATTCAAAGTTTAACCGACACCTCTACGATTTACAGCTGGGTCATCTATAACAGCAAGAAAATCATGCCAAGAATCATAAAAAGACATGTATAAAAACGTGCGCATAGTTTCAAAAAATACTGTTCTCACAGAAAATCGCACTCTGATTTTTTTGTAATTTTCATCGGCACACTCCAAAACAGTGTGAAAACAGTGTGAAACTGAAATGACAGCAAGTTTAACAAGAAGAAAATTTAAGAGGCGTGTTCCTTCCCGTGTCCAAAATTATGTTTCAGATTGTAACCGCGGTTTTTCAAAACATTGTTGTGCTCGTTTTCTATTTTCCAGCGTGTCCGAGCGCACTCGACTATTTGTTCCACATTGTTTATTTGCAGATTTGTTATCAAACTGCTTTTATAAGTGGTCTTTCCGGTCGTTATATCTTTGATCATTTCCATGCCGACTATCCGGTGCTTTTGCCCCGTATTTCCCAATTTGGCTCGTAAGCCTATTAAATATGTCCCCATCCATACTTCTATTCTATTATATTTTTTTAAACTTTGAATTGCTGTAAAATTTGTTGCACCCCTTGCCTTTTTCCGCAGCATATAATCCCTGCCGTAATGCCTTTTTCCGCAGCATATAGTATATTCTAAGTGTGCCTTTAGGCATAAATCTAATTTTTCGAGGAGATAAATATGTTCAAGAATTCAGTTTTTTTAAAGCAGTGTAAAGCAGACTTGGCTTTCACCCCCCCGTTGGCGCTCGATCTAAGCCTACAGGACTAGCACTCGCCCTAGTAGCGGCGTTTGTGCTGTTTTCCGCTTGCCGCGGCGGCAGCAATCCGGACGAAATTATCGAAGTAATCGACAATCCCAATGAGCCTCCTACAGTACCCACCGTAATGATTACAGTTGGCAACGACTACACGGGATCGATAAAGGTAAACTATTTGGAAAAGCCGGCATCTACAAGCACTACCACTAAAACTATATCTGGCACGGTAGCGGACGGTGCTGTCCAGCTTGCCTCATATCCGCCTAGGGGCTCCCTTATCGTTAGTATTCAGGCTGGAGCGGGGACAAATCCGCCTATCCATTATATAGGACGGTTAATTGGATCTTCTGCTATATCATTAAAACTTAAATTGAATAATTTAGGCAATATTGAATTACGCCCCGCGGACAGCGAGAGCAACAAAATCCCGATAGGCATTTATGAAATAGAAACAATGGCTTGGTTCTACATAACAGCCTGTTACTGGAAAGCCAACGGTGCATCTTCACCAAGCAGTGATAGCACCGGATATACGGAAATTACCGGAAATTTCTTTACTCCGCCAAGCACAGGCGAATGGGGCACAGGAGACGGATCGGAAAGCGGAAAGTATTGGAAAGCAAACGTAGACTATACCGAAAACTTGCCCAAGCTGTGGTATGAGGAATAAAAATAGGAGAGTTGATCTGTTGTTTGTATTGCTATGCAAACAACAGCTTTACTACCAGTACCGCGCAAGGGATAGAAGCGGAAATACTTTTTGCTTGCAAAAAGATTGGAGCGGATAGCCCGACCCGCAAGGCGGGTTGCGCCCTGATTCTTTTACTTCTTAGACAACAATACTAAAATAAGCGGCACAGTAATCACTACATTAAAATGAAAAAAGCGAATAGTGCCTACAGGAACATCAATAATATCTGGTGTGCCATCTAATTCCCAAACAAATTTTGTTAGATCCCGAACAGCAATCAGTGCAAGTCCGGGTCTGCTTTTAATAGTTTTTATTGTCATATTTATGAAGTCTTTGAATGGAATACTTGAAACAACATCTGATGAATTTGAATGAAACTTTATCGAATTATAATCACCTGTATGGTAGTCTTGATACCATTCATCATCTGTAGCAATTTTATTTAAGAATTCTTTTGCCTCCATTGGCAAACTTTGAGGTTCCTTTACCATGACATCAGCCATGATAGTCATCGGTATACCGACAGATTCTATAATACCGTTATGCAGAAATTCGGCTTTTAGAGCAGAATAAAGAGGAAATCTAATGGCAAGGATAATGCAAATAGTAAAGATCAAACACAAAATAGATTTTTTATATTTTTGAAAATAACATATTGGTACAAGACAAGCTAGAGGTATTGTGAAAAATATTCCGTTGTGCCGTATTTTACTGGTAATACCAAGAAGTAAAGCAAAAAGTATTACATTTGCTGATTTCTCTAGCCATTTTCCGCCGGATAAATAGGTGTTTATCATCATTGTTGACAAATATGTTATGCAGATAGTAAGGGCTAAATCCTTCCATGCATACATCATGATATTCTGTGTGTAGGGATTTAAAATAACAAAGCATCCGGTTAGTAATATTATTTTTTTTGAAAACCCCCATTTTTCAAGAGTTGCCGCAAGGTAGCCAACACCAAAGCTAAAAACTGCTATTTGAGCAAAAATAACAAAAGCGTAATGGTTGATTATTCTGCTTACAAGCCAGATAAATAAAGTGTGAATTATCGGGTGCCAGTCATTAAACTTAAGTGTTTGTACTTGCCGCCATTGACCTTCTGTATCAGGCGATTTAGCTCCGGGAAAATTTGCCAGCAATGATAAAAGAAGAATTAAGAAACAGGCTGATGAAAATATGATGACGGTCTCTTTTCTGATAGGTTGATATTGTCCGATTTTCATTACACATCTATCAAATTTGCGGCAATCAAGTTTACGGCAAAAGAGGATCAAAAGAGGTAAAATTATGAAAAACAGGACTGAAAATTTTATAACGGTTGATATAATGCCGCCGGAAAAAGCAGGCAATAAAAATACAGCACTGCAATAAAAAGACAAAAACACACACAGAAAAATAAATCCGCTTCGTCTTTGTTTATCTAATGAATCTAAAAAAATTTTATTGCCGTTTTTTATCGATATGAAGACTGAAATCAAAACTAAAAAAAATGACACAAATATATTTTTGTATTCGATTAGACTATCGATTATTTTCTTCATGATATTCTTCTTCTGTGTTTATATTCCACACAGAACTTTTATCTATACTGCCGCTTTTAATTATTTTTACGGCTTCCATTGCAGTAAGCATAGAATGGTCCATGTTGTTGTATTTATGCTGACCGTTTCTTCCAAGACAATAAATGTTTTCGATTGAATCAAGATATGTTTTTATACTATCCATTTTGTTGTATGAACCAAAATAAGCAGGATAGGCTTTTTGAATTTTTACGCGAGTTGCGTCGAGTACATCTTCCTTGTCGATAATATTTATTTTTACTAATTCCGCTATGGCAAAATCGATAAAGTCCGTGTCAGTCATACTCCACATTTCGTCGCCTTCATTGCAGAAGTATTCAAGACCTACCCAAACGGTATTCATA
>BTID01000147.1:0-17217 GCA_036245275.1 Termitinemataceae bacterium | reverse complement strand
ATAGTATACTAAAAGTGTGCCGTTAGGCGCAAATCTAAATTTCAGGAGATTATTATGTTAAAGAATCAAGTTTTTTTAAAGCAGTGTAAAGCAAGATGTTTTACCCCCCCCCCCCCCGTTGGCAATCGATCTAAGCCTACAGGACTAGTACTCGCCCTTATAGCGGCGTTTGTGCTGTTTTCTGCTTGCCGCAGCGGCAATAATGCAGAAGAAATTATCGAAATAATTGATGGTGCCAATGAGCCTCCTGCAGTACCGACCGTAGCAATTACAGTTGACAGCGACTACGAGGGAGCGATAACGCTAAAATATGCAGAAAAGCCTACATCGACAAGCACCAAACCTATATCAGGCTCGATAGCGGATAGCGGCATTGTCCAGCTTGCCTCGTATCCGCCTAGGGGAGCGCTTGTCGTCAGTATTGAGGTGGGGACTAATCCGCCTATCTATATAGGACGGCTAATTGGATCATCTGCTATCTCATTAAAACTTAAATTGAATAATTCAGGCAATCTGGAATTACGCCCTGCGGATAGCGGCGTCATAATCCCAATAGGCACATATTCAGAGTTTCAGTTGATACGTGCAGATGCCGGAACATTGGGCGGCAGCTACATACAGGAAGCCGACATAGACCTTATGGGCAATGCCGGTTTGGGTGTTCCTGACTGGGAGCCTGTAGGCACAGACACTGCACCCTTTACCGGCAACTTTGATGGAGACGGCAAACAAATTAAGCGGCTTTACATAAACGACGACACAAGAAGTAGTGTTGGTCTTTTTGGATATTCCGCAGGACAGACAAGTTTAGCAAACATACATATCGCTTCAGGTTCGGTTACTGGCGATTACTATGTCGGCGGGATTTTAGGGTACAATAATAACAGCGATGTTGGCACCATTAGCAACTGTTCCAATGGTGCGGCTATTACCGGCAAAAGTCGTGTAGGAGGTGTGGTAGGACACATTTATAACTACAAATTTGCCATTTCTGACTGTTATAACTCAGGCGAAGTTAAGGGGGATGACACTTCCGGCTCCGGAGGGGTGGGCGGCGTTGTTGGCGACTCCCGCGCGGAAATAATCCGCTGTTACAACTTAGGTAAAGTTGATAGTACAGCTACGTCGAGTAATACGGCGACAGGCGGTGTGGCAGGCAGGTTATCCAGTCATATGTTAGCCTGTTTCAATGCCGGTGATGTTACGAGTAACAGTGCTAATAATACAGGCGGCTTAGTCGGCATGTTCACCGGGCAAGGCCGAACTCTATTAAGGATGACCGCTAGCTATAATTCCGGCAATGTTAATGGTGCTGGCGATTGTACAGGCGGCTTGATCGGCAATATGGGTAATGTTATTGAGGGTGCAGGTTGTGATCATAAAATCATTGCTTGTTACAACTCCGGCAACGTCATAGGTCCTGCTAATGATAAAACACACAGCTTGGTGGGCGCAGCACTAATTTTTGGGGGCACTGTAACTTACACCGCCTGTTATTGGAAAGCCGACACGTACACTTCCGATGACACTTACGGATGGCCTAATGCTGATGCTAATGCAGGTAAATTTACTACCGCTTACTTTACACCCAGCACCAGTGATTCTGCAGAATGGGGCACAGGGCAAGGTACAGCTAGCGGCACTTACTGGAAAGAGGGCACTACAAACGGCAGCATGCTGCCTAAGTTGTGGTACGAGAAATAAGCCCTCCTTATAACCACAGATAACACAGATACTCTAAAGAAAATATTTTCTTAACTTATTTCTGTGTAATCTGTGGTTAATTTTTTTTAAGACATCTTAAAAATTTTCCCTTTGAATTGCCATATAGACAAATACGAACAAGTATGACAAACTGCAAGCATGGATTCGTTAGTGCAATTTTGGTAAAATCTTTGGAGGTGTAATTATGGGAAAATGGCGTAATGTGTTTTTTGGCGGAATGATCAGCATAATGCTGGTATTTGGATTGATGTTTATCGGCTGCAATGATGAGAACAATCAAGACGGGAACAATCAGGATGGCAACCAAGATGAGGACAATCCAAAATACACACTCGTACCAGATGCCTCAACTTTGCCGAGCATTGCACAAAAATTCGGCATCACCGATGCAACAAAAGATGGGGTAGAAACAACGTTTTCCGCATTACATGAATTGATTTCTGCGCCGAATTCAGGCGATGATTTTACACAGGTTATAAAATTAGGCGACTACATTGATCTGCCTTCTTTAACTGTTGCAGGAGATGCAGGCCATTTAGCAGATCCGGATTATGGATACATTAACGTAACAAGTGCCTTACGGCTTATTGTGATTGGTATAAATTCCTTTAACGGCAAAAACGGAAATAACACATCGCATGTAGTATTCCATTTTCAAAATATTCCCGGTACACATAAAATGAATACTGCCGACGATAATACAACTGGATATTTGACCAGTGCAATGCGCTCATATATTACAGGCAATTTTTTAACCGGCTTAAAAAATGCAGGTGTACCCGATGGGTTCCTTTGGGCACCAAGCCGTCGTGTTGCAAGCAACGGAGGTAGTAGTGCCGAAGCTCAGACAATTACAGACAAATTGTGGTTGCCAACTGCTTGGGAAATGACAGGCGAACAAAGTTACTCGGTTGCATGTGAAAGTTCAAGTAATCAAGCAAGTTTTGTAGGATTTTACAAAAACGATGCTGCCCGCAAAAAAACAGGTAATGATACTAGCTATTGGTTAGCCTCTCCAAATTATTCTACTATCAATGCGACACACTTCTGCCGTATCGGCGTATACGGCGAACCCGTCAGCATCAATGCTAGTGCTCTTCTTGGCTGCGTTCCAGCTTTCTGTGTGCGGTAGCATAGGAGCATTTAGTTCCGCTTGCTAGGCGGGGCTAATTTACGTTATGTGCAATGGAAAATAATATATTACCGGATCCTAATGTGATATTTCCGGTGCAGAATATTAAAACGGTTACTTATGTAAAACCTACAATTAAAAATAAAAATATAATTGTAGGGGATTTTACTTATTTTAGTGACACAGATTTTGAAAGTCATGTAACTCATTTTTATGATTTTTATAATGACAAATTAATTATAGGAAAATTTTGCCAAATAGCATCTGGTGTAGAATTTATAATGAACGGTGCAAATCATCAAATGGAGTGCGTTTCAACATTTCCGTTTTACATTTTTGAAAAATGGAATGAAAGTGTTCCTCCGTTGAATAAAATGCCGTTTAAAGGTGATACTGTTATTGGAAATGATGTATGGATAGGACAAAATGCAACAATATTACCCGGTGTAAAAATTAGTGACGGTGTAATAATTGGAACAAGAAGTGTTGTGGGGTGTAATGCGGAACCGTATTCAATAATAGCGGGAAATCCGGCAAAGCTTATTCGAAAAAGGTTTGACGATGAACTGATAGAAATAATGTTAAAATTAAAATGGTGGGATTTACCCATAGAAGAAATAAATAAATTAATACCAATATTGCATAATAATAATTTAGAGTATGTTAAAAAAGAATTAAAGAATATTGTTGCGGTATGGTAATTGCTAATAATCGCTAATGGTGCCGTCATAGCGTATTACGCTCGAATAAAAACAAGCGAAATTTTGATACTTGACATAAGTATTGTTTTTTTGCAAAAATGAATAATGGTATTTTAGTACTGCTTTTGCTTTAATGCCGTAAAAAGGAAGTTTGGGCCACTAGCTCAGTAGGTAGAGCAACGCCCTTTTAAGGCGTGGGTCCTGGATTCGATCTCCGGGTGGCTCATAACCGTAACTCTATATTTTATATGGAGTTACGGGTTTGTTATTATATAAAAACACTACCGAAAGCGGCGCTACAATAATTGCCGCAGAAAAACACAAAACATCTTGACATTATGTAAATTACGCAATACAATTAAATAAGAGCTTGGGAGAATGAAACGCATAGACTTGCTTAAAAAACTAAAAGCGGCTGGTTACTATTCCGTTAGAAATGGGGATCACGAAATTTTTGAGAAGGTTGGATGCCGTTCGGTTCAAGTGCCTAACCACAGAGAAATAAACAAAAATACGGCAAAATCAATTTTAAAAATTGCCGGTATAAAGTGAGGTATGTATGGATTATGTATTTCCCGCAGTATTCCATAAAAACGAAGACGGCACATATACAATAAGTTATCCTGATTTAGAAGGTTGTATAAGTGAGGGAAAATCTTTAGAAAATGCCTTATATATGGCACAATCTGCTTTAACTCAATGGCTAAACTATATGATTGACAAACAACAACATATCCCAAAAGCAAGTGCTGTAGAAGAAATAAAAGTAAATAATGATGAGTTTGTAAATTTTATTTTAACAGATATTAAGGATGAGAAGGCTGTAAGACGCACCGTAAGTATTCCTAAATGGATGGATACTAAAGTTTACGAGGCTAATATAAGTCTATCCGGCGTATTGCAAGAAGCATTAAAAAAGAAACTATCAAAAACAGTTTGATTTATATTACAATTAAATATAAAAAATATGGGCAGTAGACCTATTTTACAGGACATTCCGTAGCTATGCAAAAAATCAATTTATAACTCCGCTACTTTATTTGCGGTTAAGCCGATAATTTCTTTTTCTCATACTAAACAACCATAAACGTAGGTAGACAAATTACTGCCCTAGATTTAGAATGATAGAGTAAAAAAAGAGGACATTATGAAAGACTGCGGTGCTTTTAAAGCTTCCAGAGAAATTTTTGAATGGCTTGCTCAGTTTATAAATTTGGAACAGGGTTATACGCCGCCTAGTATGAGACCTGAGCGTATGCAGATTATTGCGGCGGCTGCAGGTCATCCTGAATCTTGTGCGCCTGCAATTCATGTTGCCGGTTCTAAGGGCAAGGGATCTATTACCGCAATGGTTACGCGGATTTTGGAAGAGTCCGGTTTGCGTGTTGCACGGTATATGTCGCCGCACGTTACGGAGTACCGCGAGCGCATAACCTTAGGTGATGCGTTTTTTGATGAGCCTATTTACATTGCTGCGGGGAATAAGCTAAAAGAAATTACCGCAATCTTAACCGATGAAACATCTGCGGAATATAAAGCACTATGTGATGTTTCTGACGGCGGAAGTGCAGAGCCTACTTTTTTTGAGCTGTTGACATTATTTTATTTTTTGTGTGCTGCAGAGGCAAAGGTAGAAGCTCTTGCTGTGGAAACCGGAATGGGCGGCCGTCTTGATCCTACGAATGTTGTACCTAACAGCGCCGCTATTATAACCGTTATAGAATTGGAACACACTGAATTTTTGGGCAACACTGTACAAAGTGTCGCACGCGAAAAAGCAGGTATTATAAAAAATGACAAGCCGGTTATTTTAGGCACTCAAAATTTTGACGAAGCCTTGGAAGTTTTTAAAGAGACTGCCGCAGAAAAAAATGCACCGCTTTTTTATTATCCTGATACTGTCGAAATAAAAAATTTAAACGTAACAAAAAACGGCACAGCTTTTCAACTTGTCTGCAAAGATAAAAATATTTTTAATAAGCCTTTATCAATAAATCTTGGAATGATAGGCGAGGTGCAGGCTCAAAATGCCGCTCTTGCAATTCTTGCTGTAAAAAAAACATTCCCTGCAATTACTGCAGAAACTATCGAAAAGGCTTTAAACGGGTTTAAACTGATTGCACGCTTTGAACAATTGCAAGAGGAACCTGCGGTTGTCGTAGACGGCGCGCACACGGATTTTAGTGTTATGCTTTGTGTAAACACATGGAAAAAACTTTACGGCACTAAGGGCATTTTAATTTTCGGCTGCGCTCTTGGTAAAAATGCACAGGCTATGGCGGAATCGCTTTTACCTAACTTTAGTGAGGTTGTGATCACTACGCCGGGTACATACAAAGTAAGCGATCCGCAAAGTTTGTACAAAATATTTACAGATAAACTTGCAGAGTACAACTCGAATACGGATAACAAAAATCAGTTAAAAACTAAAATTACTTTTTTACCTGAAACGTCAAAAGCTATTTCCTATGCGTTGGATAATGTAAAAATAAAGAACGCCCCTTTATTGGGGATTGGTTCATTTTATCTTGCTGCAGAGATACGGAAATTTAAATAAAATAATAGGAGAAAATTATGCAAAATGTAAGAGAAGTCAACAAAAATATTTTTTGGATTGGCGGAATTGACCGGTGTCCCACAGTGTTTGAAGGTGTATACCCCATACCTAGGGGAGTTTCGTATAACAGTTATCTTGTAAAAGATAAAAAAACCGTAATATTAGATACTGTCGATAAAGTTGTAAGCGGTGTTTTTTTTGAAAATATTGCTTACCTTTTAAATGGTAAATCACCGGACTATATTATCGTAAATCACATGGAACCTGATCATTGTTCGGCGTTAGGCGAATTAATTTTGCGCTATCCTGACATCAAAATTGTTTCCAACAAAATGGTGTTTACTATGATCAAACAATACTTTGATTTTGATGTGGATTCACACAGCATAGTTGTGGAAGAAGGCGGAACATTAAACACAGGAGAATATACATTCCATTTTGTTATGGCACCTATGGTTCACTGGCCGGAGGTTATGGTAACTTATGAAAGCACAAGCAAGACATTGTTTTCTGCCGATGCCTTTGGTACTTTCGGCGCGCTTAACGGCAATTTGTTTGCAGACGAAGTAAATTTTGACAGGGACTGGTTAGACGATGCGCGCCGCTATTTTACAAACATAGTAGGCAAATACGGCGATCAGGTACAAGATGTGCTGGAAAAAGCTGCAACACTTGAAATTGCCATGATATGTCCGCTG
The DNA here is from genome assembly GCA_036245275.1 of Termitinemataceae bacterium. Classification (GTDB taxonomy): domain Bacteria; phylum Spirochaetota; class Spirochaetia; order Treponematales; family Breznakiellaceae; genus BTID01. The sequence goes on along the minus strand of BTID01000147.1, from coordinate 10,404 downwards.
CACGGTCCTATATGGCGCAAAAATCTGGGATACATTATAGAGAAACACCAAAAATGGAGTTCATACACACCGGAAGATAATGCGGTTTTGATAGCTTACGCATCTGTTTACGGCAACACGGAAAATGCAGTCAATATTTTAGCCGGTGAGTTAGCCGATAGAGGTGTAAAAAATATTGCCGTATACGATGCTTCAGAAACGGACACATCATATATTTTGTCGGAAGCTTTTAGATGCAGCCATATTGTATTTGCATCTACAACATATAACGCAGGTATCTTTATAAAAATGGAACATTTGCTGCTTGACATAAAAGAACATAACCTAAAAAACAGAACAGCGGCATTTATAGAAAATGGATCGTGGGTACCTGCATCCGGCGGTTTGATGACTGATGTTATTAAATCACTTGAAGGCTGGAATATAATAGGTTCCCCCGTTACATTGCTATCATCTGTAAAACAAGAAACTCAAAGTGCATTAAAAAAATTGGCTGACCAAATTGTAGATAGCATGCCTAAAAATATTGTTCCGCCGCACGATTTTAAAACAGAGCCTTTGCAAAATCCGGCGTTCTTTAAATTGACCTACGGTTTATTTTTGTTAACCGCAAAAGACGGCAATAAAGATAACGGATGCATAATCAATTCTGCAGTGCAGCTTACCGATACACCAAAACGTATCAACATAGCTGTGATAAAAGCAAATTACACAAATGATATGATTTTAAAAACCGGAGTATTTAATGTTACCAGCTTGTCGGTTGATACACCGTTTAGTGTCTTTCAACAATTCGGTTTTAAAAGCGGCCGCGATGCTGATAAGTTTGATATTTGCCCCGACAAGACACGCAGTCAAAACGGTTTGATTTATGCCCCTAAAGTAGGCAATGCATTTTTTTCCTGCAAAGTAATAAGCAGCACGGATTATGATACCCACACATTGTACACTGCCTGCGTTACAGAGGCTGCAATTCTATCAAATGTGCCTTCGGTTACTTATCAATTTTATGCAGATAACATAAAACCAAAACCGCAGATTAGCCGTAAAAAACGGAAAGGCTATATCTGTAAAGTCTGCGGCTACTTCCACGAAGGCGACGAACTCCCCGAAGGCTATATCTGCCCGCTATGCAAGCACGATTCATCGTACTTTGAAAGGGTAGAGTAGTAGCCTAAGGGCATCTCTAATACGGATTCCAAAAGACAACATTGCCGCTGACATGCAGAATGCCATCGGCGGCAAAAAATGTTTCCGTTTGTCTAATAAAATTGCTTGTCATTACGTTACCTTCCTGCAAGTCAATTTTATGCATAAAAGGCGATGTACCGAAAAACGGACCATCGTGCGGCAATATAACATTTGCAGAAGAATTTTTTTTGGGAACTATGCGGCGTTTATCAAAACCGGATACGGCAGTTTTTTCAGCAATGGCCGCCCAGTCGGCAAGCCATGGGTCTCTACAAATTTCATCTGATAAAACATGATTGGTAAAAAGCTCGCGGAAACTTTTCCAGTCAAATTTATATCCCTGCCGTTTTTCGTTATTTGTGTTGTCCAAGCACTTGTAAAAATTGGCATCCACTCCGCCCTGCCACGAAAGATAGATTTTTCCGGCATGGGAGTCAAACGGAAAAATAGCTCCGGCAGGCCGGATAAGCCCTTTTACAATGTTTTTACCGCCCCAAACAGGGTATGCAAAAATAGGATTAGGCCAATCTTGCATGATCTCTGCGGTAAAGCTAGATGCGTAGGTTTGCGCATATTGCACGGAGCCGTCAGGATCAACCCATTCAATATGCCATAAAGGGGGTCCGAACATTGCTAAGTAAGCATCGCCTGAAACATCAGCTTCGTCCGGACTACATTCTTTAAGTTGCGGCATCATAAATGTATACTGATCGTAGATCACATGATTTTTGCACGATCCCAAACTTAAACCCAAAAAGACTAAGCAGACAATAGCTGCCGTAAAAAAAATAAATTTTATATACTTCATACATATAATAATGGTGCAAAGTAGTATGGCGCTTTACTTTTTAGGAAAATATTTTAAAAAATATTAAAAAAATATCTTAAACTATGTGCATAAATAATAGGGCAAGCAGCAGGACAATAAACGAGGCTAAAAACACGTAAAGCCATACGGGAATCGCTGCGTAAATACTGCCTTTTCTTCTTGTGCTGCCTGATATTTTTTTTTGCAGTCCCGCGCCGCCTTGTTTTTTGCCGGGGGGTGCAGAGTAGCCGCAATTTGGGCAGCCTTTTGCAAAAGCCGCCTGATCGCCTGTATGAAAACATTTTGGACAGCGAATCGACGCAAAATACTTGCCGCAACGCGGACAGGTATTTGCGTTTGCGGCAACTTCAGTGCCGCAGGCATCACAAAAAAAACGAGGCTTTTTCTTTTTTTTCATAAATTTTTGATATGGGGACTTATGATGATCTTAACCGGCAGCTTTTGCAGCAGGGCAGGGCGAGCTGCCTTCTGAATGCGGACAGGAAGCACATGCAGGTGCAGGTGCAGGATTTAAGCTTTTTGCGGCATCTGTTTTACTTGACGTGTTGTCTGTAGAATAAAATCCTGCGCCTTTAAAAATTACCCCGCCGCCGCCTGTTATGACACGCGATACCGCGCCGCCGCATTTTGGGCAAACGGTAAGGGGTTCATCTTTCATACTTTGAAAGACTTCAAAATCATCAGGACATTTTTCACAATGATATTCATAAGTTGGCATATTTACCTCGCAACGTCTATCGAAAAAATTATTTTTTACTATTTTTGTTCATTATAGAATATGCACTAGTGATTAGTCCAGCAAGTGTTGATGTATCCATTGGCAATCCGGTTAAGTATACTTCATTGCCGTTTTGCTGCGGCATCTGGGTAAACATAATTGTTATCAGTTTTAACGCAAGCGGATCTTTTATATTTAAATCTTTTATTTGCCCCCGCACAATTCTAAACATCGAAGCAAGCGCTTTTGCATAGCTTGGCGATGATGCTGCAAAATAAAATATAATCTGCCATTGTCCGCCTGCTCTTTCTTCGACAGAGGCGAAAAAATTATCAATAGGCAAATTGACAGGAATGTCCATCATATCCAAAAGATTTTTTATTATCATAGCGTCAGGAAACCACAACGCTATTGCAGTATCTTTTTTAAAATTATTAAAATCCTCAGGTTCTGTTGTACCGTTTTCTGATAAAAATGGAATACCATCAGAAAAAAAAACGCGTGAATTAAAAAGCGCAAACGAAATTTTATTCCGCTTGTTTGACCAATAATCTAAATTGTTAGATGCAATATTTTTTTGCCAATTTTTATTTGAGGAAAGTGCAATATTAACTGCACCTTGCGGATAGCTTTTACCGCGCGAGATTCCCATAAACTTCATATCCGGACGTTCATTGTAATATGCTGCAAGTACTGAATATGTCTTATTAAGAAACAGCTTTGTATATTTGTTGTCCTGTTTTATATTTTTTAGAATTTGATCTAAAAGCGGGCGAGAATTTTTAATGTCAACATCAATATAAAGCAATGCAGCAGGCGGCAAATATTCAAAACTATTTTTTTGATGTAAAAAAATTCTTGCCTGTTTTGAAGTGGTAGCGCAGCCGCCAAGCAAACCTGCAATAACTACTGCATATACCACTCTTTTAATCATAGGTTTTCAATCATAGTCTTAGGCATTGTTTACGGCTGCAATGTATCGGCATCAAGCGACACAACTGAGCCGGTTGCATCCTGCGTTAACAGCCTGCCGTCAGAAAAATAGACGCTGGCAAAAGGATGGATAACCGTTTGTGATTGTGACTGTAAATCAAGATTGTCGCCAAAACGTCCAAGATAATTTTTACCGCCTGAAACGACAATAGCATAAATACTGTTCCCGTTTGCCCATATAAGGCTTTCGCTGGAAACTTCATCATTGCCTTTTTTGATCATCGTTAACATGACAGGATCAATTTCAATAAGGCGGTGTGTACTTTTTTCGCCTTGCTCACCGGCTATAGCAAGCGTCTTACCGCCAACCTGCATAAGTGTCCTTGCGCGCACCGCATTCAATCCTGATGTCTTCATAACTTGCGAAGATTTAGGATTTACTTGAACCGGCGATCCGGAAAGAGACGCTTTATTGGAAAGTTTAATTCCCAATACACCTGTAGGCGTTGCCGGTGCATTTACAGGAACGCTTCCTTGCGCTATCAACTCGCGCTGATCATCCGCAATTGCATCTCTGTCTGCATCTGCTTCTTCCATTTTGCGCTGTGCAAGATTTTCGCTTGCCTCTGCCGCTTCGCGCTGTTCATCTGCCGCTTCTTGGCTTTTATCTAAAGCCGCTTCTTCTGCAGCAAGTTCCTTGCTGCGTTCGGCTGCTTCTGAGCGTTCGGCATCAGTTGCCGCCTCGCTATTTTGGGTTTTCTGTAATTCCGCACGTTCGCCGCTTATCCGCTCGCGTTCTGCCTGAATCCGCTTATCTTCTGCATCTGCAGCCGCACGCTGCTCTGCCGCCTTTGCAGATGCCGCCTCTGCTTCGCGCTCTTTTAAGTCAACCATATCTTGACGCGAATCAATTCCGCGTCCTGCATCTTTGCGCATCTCGTCAATAACAGCCTGTTCTGTAATCGCTGTAGTATCAACAGCGCTTAACGAACCATCCAGAGCAGTCTGTAAAGGAATCAACATCATTGTTTGACCGGGCCATTCGTTGTAGCGCACGGCAAGACCTTCAATCCCGTTAGTTAAATCATTTAAAAGCGGTGTCTTGTATCTGCCGGAAAAATACGTCCTGTTCTTGCGGTAAACAGCATTGTAAATAGTTATATATTCTGCAAGCAAGATAGCATCGGTATCACTGTAATTATAGGCGCTTGTTAAATAGCCCTGAATAATCCAGCGCAAATTGCGAATTGTATCGACTGACGAGGCAGAACCAAGACCAAAAATATCGCCGTCAAGTTTGTCAAACTCCGCAGGGTGAAGCCTGTGAATTATAAAATACCGGCTGGTATCCCCTGCATTTTGTGTACCGCCGCGTGCGGCAGATCCAAGTGCTGATCCAATACCGATAATCTGTGCGCGTGTATTAAATTGATTTCCTGATGTAGGAGAGGCGTTGTCAATAAATTCAATAGTGCCCAAATTGTTTCTAAGCTCGGAAGAATCAACAGCATCCTGAGCAAAAGCTTCTGACGAAAAAAGTATCAAAAGGCAAAAAAGCGCTGCATAATTTTGTTTCATACTTATAATATACGGCATTTTTTTTGTAAAGTGAAGTGCATTTTTTTACCGCCCGCTTTCCGTTGGATTTGGGGCGGCAAAAAAGACACCTGTTGCTACTTTAGTTTCGGTCCTTGACCGGTAACATAATTAGTGTAATCCCAGTTTGCTGTGGTAAAGCCTAAGACTGTCCAGAATGTTTGATTCATTGCAGTGAGTGCTTTTCCTTCGCCATGTTTTTTTGTTTTACCGGCATCCGTATCAGTGCCGCTAACTGCTGTGCTGTTTATTGTCATAGCAGAATTAGCATAGTTGTCAGCAAGTGTTACCGAAGTACTTGATACGCCGATAACTCTGCCTGTGTTTATCGTGCCGGCTCCTGTTGCAATTATACTTGCGTTCAATGCAACTGAATTATGGAAATTTATTGTTCCGGATTGATAGCCGCCGACTAAACCGCCTGCTGCTACAGTTCTACTGCCTGAAGGGAGTCTAACTTCAACAGTACCTGTAGAATAAGAATTCTTGATTTCAACAATGTTCGCTCCGCTATTGCCGGCATTACCTAGTGTTCCTATAAGACCGCCTGCTGCCAAATGTCTGTTACCCGAATTAGTTAGTAGAACATTACCTGTTGAATAACTATCTGTAATGTTGACAATTCCAGATAATAACTTTCCTGCAAATCCGCCTACAACCGCATCGTAATTATTTGAACTACTGTCGTTAGTGATATTGGCTTCTACATCAATTGCGGAAACACATTTTTCGATATTGACCTTGCTATTCTGATTGACTTCACCAACTAAGCCGCCGACAATAAGATACTTATTTCCTGTAAGCCCATTGTATTCAAGCGTACCCTCTACACGGATATTTTTTAATGTAATGAACGCAGTAGGGGTTGTTACGTCAATAAGACCTACAACACCGCCAAAGTGTACGCTGTTTGTCATATTTAAAGGGGAGGGCGTCTTTACTTCTAAAGTGAAATTTTTTATAGTTGCACCGTCTCCAAGAGTTGCGAACAAGCCTGTATCACTACCTGTTTTAGTTAACAAAAGATTCTTAATTGTCTTACCATTGCCGTCAAAGACTCCGTAATAGCCGCTAGGTCCCTCCCAATCTCCGGGAGCTTCCGATAGGTCAATATCATTGTTCAAGAACCAGTTTACACCCTGATTTGCAGAATCGCCTATTGCCTTTAACCCTGATGCATTAAAAATCAAACGGGCTGTGTTGCTTGCAACTACCTGCAGGACATTGTTAGAATATGTATTGCCTATTCCGTTTACACCATTTGCAAACGACTCCCGATATGTTGCATTGTTTGCGGTGTTAATCATTACCGCTACAAAAGCGCTGGGAGTTATACGATCATCAAGAGTGATAGACCAGCCGTTTCCGGGTTGGCTCAACGCTGTCTCAGTTGACTTTGTCTGTTTGCTGCCGTCCAAATCTATATACTCAATATCCACGCGGGTAAAAGTTAAATTGGCCGATCCGCTTCCTGTTGCTTCTATCGTGCCTTGCCACGAAACAGTTTTCTTAGGATTGGAAAATGCAAACGTGTACGGTGTAGTCGATCCGTCTTGTGCTTTAACAACAATTACAAACCTTAGAACTTGTGATTGTGCATTGCCTGTAGGTTTAGCAGGAAGATTGATTGCGTTATAAGTACCTGTTAATGTACTTGCATTTGCGCTTGCATAATCTGTCAGTGTTCCGATGCCTTGCTGAACAACAATACTTTGTGCGTTGCTTGATGTCGCTGTAGCTTCACCTAATTTTACTTTTACAGCCCCAGATGGAATTTGAGAAAAAGTATAATCCGTATGGTCTGTTGTAAATGCGCCGCCTGCAATTACCGGTGTTTCTACCGCAGGATTTTGTGTATCATCAACATAATAAAATTGCACATGCTGTAAAGTTGATACATTGTTTAATGTAACCTGCGGAGAAATCAAAGTGATTTGATATTCAGATGTCATACTTTGATTCGTTACCGTAACAGTTATAATTTTGTTTGCAGCACCAGCTGCAGGTCCTACAACTGTTTTAGAATTTCCTACAGTTCCGTCAATTGTAACTTGCGGATTTTCTTCGTCAGGGGCATTCGCTTCCGCACTGATAGTAATAGACTGACTGGCTGTCAAACCCGAAACGGAATAATTTGTAACATGCCCGCTAAACTCCGGAGTAAGTGTTCCTGGCGTAAGTGCTAAAGTTTTAAGCGTAGTATCAATCACCGGAGGCGGTATCTGAATTATGTATTCAAACATTCCGTCTCCGTTTACAACATTGATGTTAACATAAGTGATGTCCTGTGTAGTAGGAACAGGAATTTTTGTTAAGGATGCAGTACTTTTTGTTGCATTTTCCATTCCGTCGCCGCTGTTTCCGTTGGTCCACCAAATCTTAATGTATGCATCTGGAGACTTTGCTGCCGCATTCACGGTAATAAACTGTCTTGTAGCGTCTGTGGAATCCGGCACAAAGACATCGGGATCGCCCTCCGTTGCTGACGGCTCCATGTGACCCGGCAAATATTCACCAAGCTGATCTTCTTCACCGTCTGTTGAATTAAATACGATAAGATTGCCCGCGCTTACACCTTCATACTGAACATTGAGTGTTTTTAACTGAGTTGCAGGATCAATATTACGAGGCGGCACATATCCACCGTGTGACGCAGATGCAACATCACCGCCAAGATCAGATGCTCCCTTGCATGACAGGGTTAAAAGAATTGCAGTGATGATCACCGCAACCGGCATAGCAAAACTTAATTTGCTTTTGAATGACTTATATTTCATAATCATTCCTCCTAAAAAAAATATATTTACCGCATAATGCGGCAGTAAAACCAAAAGAATATAGAATTGTAATTTGAGAATTTTTCTGCTGTCCTGCAGGGGACTTGACAAGGATATGGTTGGCTATACAATTTTTCGTATGTCGTATGTCGTATGTCGTATGTCGTATGTCGTATGTCGTATGTCGTATGTCGTATGTCGTATTATAATCTTCATAATTTAAATATACTGTATTCGGCGGAAAAAGTCAAACACCCGCAGCCAGTGTGGGGTGCATTAATTAAAAACGTAATAATTTTAACCGCAGATTACACAGAATTAACCGCGAAAGTGCTCGAAATAGCTCGAAAGAAAACATTGTTATTTCTCTATTAACTGCCTTGCTCGTACAAGCCAATAATTTCCTCTGGTGATTTTCCGCTTTTCAAAAGGTCAAGTAATTCATTGCGAGCTTTTGCTTCACCAATTTTCTCGCCTTCTGCGATGCCCAGTCTTTTCGCCTGCACCATTTTACTTTGATTATCCACCACGTATTTATACTCACTCATAAGTCTAGCCCGCTCTACCTCATCCCTACTGATTGAAATTAATACTTCACTTGCCATTGCAATACCCTCCTCAAATTCTAATAATTTATTTATTGTTTCACGTTTTGTTGTGTCGGTTATATACCGAAAGAAAACTGACCAACGCTCGGCTACTGTCATTTTTTCTACAGGCTTTTCGATAATTTTGTCCAGCTTGTCTAATTCAACAGTGATAATGCGGCTTCGTCCGCCCAAAGATATTTGATTTTCTTTGTCGTAATATTCAAAATTATGGACTATTTCTTCATCTTTAAAAAATGATTTGTGAACTAAAAATGATATTTGATATGTTGGTTTTAAATCGTTAAAAGTTTTGTCCGCGCCTTTAATATCTTGTCCTGTAAAAAGCTTACCGGCATAAAATTCAAGGCGGACAGGCTCAAAATCATCCGGATAAAGCGTCATTTCAACATTGATTAAATGCCTGTCATCTGATTTGCAGTTTATGTCAAAACGTATTTGGCGGTCACGAATGTCGTTTATTGGCGGCTCGTTTGACGTAATGTCAATTACCGTTATGGAACGGCCGATCAACCACGAAAGCATATTTTCTAGTGCACCGCGTGATTTTGGGGTGTCCTTGGTAAAAACTGCCTTGAATACGTTGTCGTAGCAAATATCGACAATATTGTCTGATTCCTCAAACTTGATATTGCTCACAAATTACCTCTTGGGAATAATTGTATCACAGAATTTGAAATGATGGTATAGTTTTACCTTTTTTTATCAGGGCGAGCGCATTAAAATTATGCCTAAAATGACCCTGTTTTAGTGGTTCTGATACCTGTTTAGACAAAAATAAAATTTTTAGGCTTCTCTAAATTTAACAAAAATTCGCTAAACAGCATATTTAGACCTAGTTTAGCACTTGAAACACATTTTTTTAATGCGCTCGCCCTGCTTTTCTTATAGCATTAACCGTAAATTCATTAAGTACCTGAACGCTTATATGTTGTTCATTATTTTGTGTTTTTAAGATTAAATTCTTTGCTATAAGATGCTTTTCAGAACCGTCTTCAATTTTCGCATATAAGAGAATGTTTGTATCAAAGAAATCATGCTTTCGCATAAATCTCCTCTCTTGACAATGGTTTGAAATTTTCTATTTTCCACGGGTCATTCAGCCAGTCTGTATTTGAATGGTGTTTTTGCTTATGCTCATTTTTATAATCAATGTTTTCATCTTCAAGAAACGTGACAATTACCGGTACGTTCTTTTTTGCATTAACATGCATTGTTGGTACAAATACATTTCCGTCATAATACGCTTTAATTGTTTGCATAATTTATCCTCCAATACATATAATACTATAAACCGATCTGTATTGTCAGGTGTTTTTATGAATAGATTTATTAACTTTTGTCGTTAGGCAATTTCTGCCATAGACTTTTTTTGCTGAATACAGTATATTTATAATATGAAGATTACAATACGCACACAGCACACAGCACACAGCACACAGCACACAGCACACAGCACACAGCACACAGCACACAAAATTATATAACTCATTCTTTCCTTGTCAAGTACCATTTGAATCACGAATTTACAAAGTCCTCAAAGTCTTCAACTCCGCATTATGCGGGTTCCAGTTACTATTCACAGCCCAATAAAAAACTTCCGATAAGTAATAAGCGTGTGATAATTTGGGGAGAAGATGGGTTCAAATTACGAAAAAATATTTTATAAAGACTACGAACAATTATTTGATAAGAATAACAAGCTTTCAGATGAATTGCGGCATGTCAAATATGAACACCAAATTCTTGTTC
>BTID01000146.1:0-17550 GCA_036245275.1 Termitinemataceae bacterium | reverse complement strand
CTCTGCTTTAATGTTTTGAAAGCCTGCATCAATAGGCGACTTCCATAAAAACCTGTAAATTCCATTTTCGACAACACCTTCACCAATGCGGGTTTTTCCGCTATACCAAACGATGTGCGGCAGGACAGCGGAACTCGACTTGATTTTGGCTTCCAGCATAATAAAAGTATCCGGCGGCACGACATGCGGTGTATCCGAAACGCCCGGTAAATAACTTTTGATGTCTTCTATGACCATGATTTCGTCTGCTAAATAGTAGATAGGCTTTTCCGATACTTGTAAAACCTCGCCGGATTTTCCAATAACCATAAAAGATATATAGTAAAAACCTATAGGAGAGTTCTTTGGTAACGAAAACGCCGGTAGGTTTTTGTCAAAACGGTCAACCAAAACAATTGTATCTTCTATTGCGGGCTGTTTTTCGGCAGTTTCGGCTTTTGAATCACCTTCGGTATCATCGGCTTCACCGGATTTGCTTTGCGAATCGGCAGAATCACCGGAATCTGCTTCTTTTTGATTATTATCTGCAGCATTATCTGATTTATTGTTTGCTGTGTCAGTTTTAGTTTCGGAATTTGCATTTATTTCTTGTTTATTGCCGTCCGGGTTAGCAGTGTCATCAGTATCAGCAGGGTTTTCTGAATCTATTTCAGTGCTTTCTAAAGTTTCTTCGTCAGAATCGCTTGAATCCTTGTTATTACTTTGATTTTTTTTAAGTTTCGCTGTTTCTGTAAGCTCGTAACGCAGGGGGCTGCCTATTATTTTGTTGAATTGATCTTTTATAATCACCCGCAAGGCTTGTGTATCGTTGTCGTTTGCAATATTACAATCAAAATACGGTTCGATATAGTTTGAACTCTTGACAATTGCACAATCATCAAGCGAAAGTCCGTTGACAAGTCCTGTAACCGAGTAAGCACCCTTCCCCGTTAAAACATCTAACTCACCGCATGAAGGAACAAGAGTAACTAAAAACAAGGCAGCCAAAGGCGCAAAAAAGCACTTTTTTAGGCGGATCGTACACATCGCTATACTATACTATAGCACAGATGTGTAAAAAAAACACGTATTTTAGTGCAGGGTGCAAAATATTTTTTAATGGCACATTTAAAGAATTTTAACACGGACTTATACTATGGCGATTATCGGGAAAAAAGGCGGTGTTACGATGAGCAACGGAAGGACATGTATTGCGAATCGTCCGGCTATGTTTAAAAAGTTGGAGGCAACGGATAAAGTGACCATTGAAGCAGGAAATCTAGCTTTCGAACTAGCAAAGGAGATTATCCAACAAGTAGGATGCGAAGTTGTGGTTTTAAACCCATCAAAATTAGCGCTCATCTACGGTTCGATGAAGAAGACCGGCAAGGAAGACGCGTTAAAGCTGGCTCGAATTATCGAGATGATGAAAGATGAGCTGTTACCGATAGTGCCGATTCCCAGCGAAACAATTATTTGAGAGGTTTGTTAGTTCAAGCTGCATGGTCAACAGTTCGTTCGAGTAATGGCGGGGCTTTAAAAGAACGATATGAATATATGAGTGGAAGGAATGTGAGTAAAAAAAAGACAATCATAGGTATTGCAAGGAGGCTGGGAGAATTGATGTATACGATATTGAAAAATGAGAGTGAATATGAAGTGCGAAAGTTTAGGAGAGGAACCGGCGATGTGAAAATATTGAAAGGTGAAGCGATAAAAGAAATGAAAATTGCCTAAGTTTATTAAAGGGCGGGAGCTGTTAGGGGACTGTTAGCGTTTTCATCTGGAAATCGCCAATATCCCTTGACAAAAAACATAGGAGAAATGTCTGCCAAAAGTCTTTTGCGTTCTTGATTATGCGCGAAAAAAAGCGCTCTCCCCAAAAATGCCCTTTTGTATTGTGCAAATTGTTCCAGTATTTTGCAAAATTGCACTTTATCCATTGCATTATTTCCGAAAGCGACTCATCCTTGCCGGGTTTTATCAAAATATGAAAGTGATTATCCAGAATTTGAAAGTTGATTAGCTCAAAATTGAACTTTATGTGTGCTTTTTCAATAAAAGCCATAAACTCCTTTTTAATTTTGGCTTTACTAAGTCCCATTTTGTCATGGTCAACTTTTGAACTTACATGGTAAACCGCACCATCTTGCAATACTCTTTTAGGTCTCATAATAGATCCTCCAAAAAAAAAAAATATCCCCCCACATATAATAATGGTGCAAAGTAGCACAGCGCTTTACTTTTTTGGATTTTTTTAAAGAAATATGTAGAAAAGTTAGAAAAATACTATCAAGAGTACATTACAAAACAATTCATCTGTGTTACACTTGCCTTTTTCCTTAATAGAAATAGAAGGTGACTGGCACCGGGGACGCAACCTCCCACTGTACTCGCACCGACGCTGGCGGAATAAGCAATGCTGCCCACACGACAGAAGGTGGAAGCCGACCAGAAAACGGTGAAGCTAACCAATACCATTCACCAGTTTTTTCCCGCTTAACGTCATCATAATATTCAGTAAAACTTACTTGGTTACTTGAGGTTTCAAGAGATCCGTTTGATGAACCCATTTCTCATACAGTTGGTAACCACAAATCGTCTTTAACTGTCTGTTCAGTAGGCACTCCATTTCCCCTGCTGGCAACACGGCGGATTGGCGGCCAAAGAACATCCTTGGGCACACCTGCATTTTCTAAACCTGTTAAAAAATTGTTTACAATGTATTCGCGCATTGCACTGCCCAAATATCCTGTTGTATCTACGGCAAATATCTTTTGTATGTAGTTATGCACCGCATTAAAGCTAGCATTACGGGCACCCCTGAACAAAACATGATTTCTTCTTTAATACATTCTAAAAATGTAGTACAATAAACTATGAACGAATTTACTAGCGGCTTAGATTCAGTTTTTTCAAAAATATTATCAAAAGAAAATATTTACGAAGCTACAGAAATTCAAAAAATAGTTATTCCCCATTTGCTGGAAAAAAATGACAATATTATTTTTAGTTCACAAACAGGCACAGGAAAGACTTACGCCTATCTTTTACCAATCTTGCAAAATATTACTCCAAACGATGAAACCCAAGTTGTAATTATAGCGCCGACATTGGAATTATGCGCTCAAATAAAAACAAAAACTGATTTTTTATTGCAAGGTCTTGCAGCAGAAAAAACTACGGCACACATCAATGCAGTTTTATTAACAGGCAGCGGCAATATAAAACATCAAGTAGATGCACTAAAAAAAAGTAAACCTGAAATTATAATCGGCAACACAAAACGTATTTTACAATTGGCAGAACAAAGAAAATTAAGACTAAGCCGGACGCGGTTTGTAGTCTTAGATGAAGTAGACCGTCTTATAAGTGCAGAACTGTTAGACGAAACGGCGGTATTGCTGTCGCTTATAAAAAACGAATCTCTTGTCTGTGCTGCATGTTCTGCTACCGTTTCCAAGCGGCATATAGATCAGGTGCAAAAATTACTTGGAAAAGATTTTGTCTTTAAGCAAAGCGAAAGCTCAGAAATACTGCAAAATAATATCAGCCATTTTGCGATATGGTCAGAGGAGCGGCGTAAAATAGAAACACTGCGATCTTTTATTTCGGCAGTTGATCCAAAAAAGGCTCTGGTGTTTACAGATAAAAGTGATGATGTCTGTAATATTGTTTCTAAATTGCAGTACCGCAAAAAAAGTGTAGGCGGTATTTACAGCGGCATGGATAAAAAGGAGCGCAAGCTTGCTTTAGAAAATTTTATACAAGGCAGCTTTAATATACTTGTTTCTAGCGATCTTGCAGCGCGCGGTTTGGACATTCCGAATATCAAATATATTATTCAATTAACAGTGCCTGAAAATTCCGACATTTATGTACACCGCGCCGGACGTACAGCACGTGCCGGTAAAAAAGGCATTATGGTCAGCATAGGTGCAGAAAAAGATCTGCGCCATCTTCAAAATATAGAAAAAAAACTTCGCATAAAAGTTTTTCCAAAAGTGTTGTATGGAGGCAAACTTTTAGCACCGGAAGATCTTGAAAATCCTAAAACACAAGATGAGGTCTAATTGGCACGGCAAAAATACGGGATAAGTCCTTGGGGGTCATGGTTTATTGATGTGCTGGAATCCTACGATGTAGGGGAGCGTTTAGGACGAGGCAAGTCGTATGCAAATACCGGAAAAGTGCTTTCTTTGGAAATTGAAGGCGGTGCAATTACTGCAAAAGTTAGCGGTCATTATAGTCCGTTTTATAAAATCAAAATTGAATTTCCGCCTTTACCGGAATCACAAAAAGATTATTTGTTGTCAATTATCAAAAACAGCCCCGCACTGTTATGCGAAATATCTTCAGGAAGTCTAAGTGCTGCTTTCTTAGCGGAATTAAAATCAAAATCAATTCATTTAATTCCACAAAATTGGCAGGACATGAAAAAGCAATGCAGCTGTCCTGATTCTGTTATTACATGTAAACACATTGCTGCCGTATACTATGCACTGTCTCGCGAAATTGATGCCGATCCGTACATTTTATTCACATTACGCGGCATAGACCTAAAAAAAATTGCAGATGAATACGGCACAGTATTTGAATTTAAATTGCAGGAACCGTTTGCCATAAAAACAATATCTGCAAATTCTTTAAGTCCCCAACCTTGCACAACAACGTCAACGGAAACAATAAACATGTCGGAATTACCTGCCTCTTTCGAGCTTATAAGTGCCTTATTGCCGCCTTCTCCGCCATTTTCCAATGAACGTGATTTTTCAATTTTAATTTCTGAATTTTACCATACGGCAATGCGCAATAAATTTTGGATAGCCAATCACGTTGATGATTTTTCCGGTGAAACTGAACACACAGCATCGCGCTCAAAGTGGCATATCGAATGCGATCCTGCCAATCCGTTTGATGAAGTATATTTAATTCAAGAAACACTACAAGGTAACATTGTTAAACAAACACCCTACGAGGCATTTGAACAGTTTTGTTTTTATTCAATGCCTGATGGAACAAACTCGTATACATTCTTATATTATGTTTTTAAGTTTTTAAATTTAATTGTGCAAGCTCAATTGTATTATCCCTATCCTATTTTAAAAAACAAAGAGCTAAAAATCATTTGGCTTATGTTTAAAAATAATGAACAAATAAAAACAACACTTAGCACAATAAGTAAAATAGAATGTGGACTCTTAATGTTAAAAAAGAATGAACTTTTTGCAGATGGTGATTCTGTTATTGAAATTATTGCAACGCATGTACTAATTGAATATGTAAAAAGATTATGCTTTGTGCCGCAAAATGGTTCAATAAAACTTTTTGAGTTATGCAATATGTTCTTTCAAGGCTCTGTTCTTGATACTGACTCTCCAACTCTACGCAGCATGCCAGCTTCAATTTACCGTTGGATAGCTCCTCTTAACATTGATTTTTCTGTGTATGAATACACAATCTCTTTAAAAGAGAAAAAAGGCAGCACAGCTGATATTGAATTTTGTATTTCTATGGATGTTACAATCAACGATAAAAAAGTTCCGCTTAAAGATGCCGCCAAAAAAACATCAAGTTTAGAAGTTTTAAAACCTGTTACAGCATTGTCAAATTATTTGCCGCAGCTTCGTATACTATGCGATAAAAAAGAAGTTGTTTTAAGCGAAGATGTGTTAGTAAAATTTTTAGACGAAGCAGGAAACTTACTAAGCTCATTAGGCATACAAGTAATATTTCCTAAGAATTTACACAGGGAATTAAAACCTCGCTTGATATTAAAAACGGATGTAAAAAGCAAAAAAGCTGTAAATCTTACAAGTTATCTTGATCTGAGTGCCTTATTAGAATTTAAATGGCAGATTGCCATAGGCGGTAATGTTTTAACGGAACAAGAATTTGCGGCAATAGTAAAACAGAAAAAAGCTGTTGTAAAATTTAAAGATCAGTATATACGCATTGATCCGCAAGAGCTTGCCTTGTTATTCAAGCAAACGCAGCTTAAAAAAAACAATATAAACACAGCGCAGGATTTTTTAAAAACATATTTTGCAGGCGATACATTACTTTCGTTTGATGCAGAAAAAGTTATAGAAAAAATATTTACAGAGCACAATTTTAATGTTCCAAAGCAGCTTAATGCTAGTTTGCGCACTTATCAACTACGCGGCTTTAATTGGCTGTTATCGTTGTTGTACACCGGTTTCGGCTGCATCCTCGCTGATGATATGGGACTTGGAAAAACAGTGCAAACGATAGCCGTCATTCTGCATTTACATGAAAGCGGTCTTCTTAAAAATAAATGCCTAATTGTAGCCCCTGCAGCCCTATTAGAAAACTGGTTTATGGAGTTACAAAAATTTGCGCCAAATTTAAAAGTAAATAAGTATCATGGCAAGGGGCGCAAATTTTTAAAATCAAACGATATATTTTTGACAACATACCAAACGGCGGTACGTGATAAAACAAAAATGATAGACGCTGCATTTTCTATGCTTGTTTTAGACGAAGCTCATTTAATAAAAAATGCCGACACACGATCTGCAAAATCAATAAAAGAAATTCACAGTACCTATAAAATAGCTCTTTCCGGCACACCGGTAGAAAACCGCTTGGAAGATATGCGTTCAATTTTTGATTTTATAATTCCCGGCTACCTTGGAACAAGCGCGGAGTTCCGTGATAATTTTAGAATACCTATAGAAGTTATGCGCAATAAAGAAAAAGCGCAAGAGCTGCAAAAAATTACATCGCCATTTTTACTACGGCGCTTAAAAACCGACAAAACTATTATATCAGACCTGCCTGAAAAAATTACAACAAACGAATATTCATATTTAGAAAAAGAACAAGCCGCGTTATACGAAAGTGTCATAAAAGATAATTTAGATAAATTAGATAGATTGGATAGATTGGACAATACAAACAATCAAAAATCAATCCGCTCTGCTATGATATTAACATTGTTAACATCGTTAAAACAAATTTGTAATCATCCGCGTGTATATGATAAAGAAAGCCCTGCAATTTCCGCATTGTCAGGCAAGTGTACACTTCTATTAGCACTGTTAGACGATATTTTAAAATCAGGCGAAAAAGTTTTAATTTTTAGTCAATATGTAGAAACACTGGAATGTTTACAAAAAATTATTCATAACGAAGCCGGCGAAGCAGCTTTAATGTACCACGGCGGACTTACACAGGGGAAAAGATCGGAAATTGTCAACGATTTTCAAACTGATCCGGCATATAAAATTATGTTGATTAGTCTACGTGCAGGCGGACTAGGATTAAACTTAACGGCGGCAAACAGAGTTATACACTACGATTTGTGGTACAATCCTGCAGTAGAAGCACAAGCTACGGATCGTGTATTCCGCATAGGACAAAAACAAAATGTATTTGTTCACCGTTTTATTACAAAAAACACATTTGAAGAAAAAATAGATGCTATAATATCAAGCAAAAAAGAACTTGCAGAAATGAGTTTGCAAACTGGCGAGTCGTGGCTTAATAAAATGAGTCAGGAGGAGCTGCGCGATTTGTTTACATTATCAAGAAGTGCATTTACAAATTTAAATGATTCGTCGGTGCCGTAATCAATACAAATCTTTACAGATTCCTCTATTACAACAGAGGCAGGAATATCTTTTTGGAAGAGCAGCGAATATATACTCATCCGTAAAACTGCCAAATCAACACGTTTTAAGCGCGAAAAGTCCCAGTTTACAAGAAGTGATTTAATAATGCCGTCTATCTGTTCTATGTTTTCTATTGTCCCTGCAATCAAAAGGCGAGCAAAATCAAGATCGGAATCTGCTAATTTGCTAAGAGTTTGCTGATCTTCCCATTCAAACCCGCATAAGTCATTTTGAATATCCGTAACTTTACCGGTTTCTTTTTGTGCTTTTGCGCAAGCTTCCCAAGCATAAATTGCTTGAAACGCAAGCACACGTCCTTTGCTGCGGCTCATTGGTAATTTAAATTTTTATCTATAATTGTAATTGAACTATTTTTTTTACGCAGATCTCTTGCCAATTCTTCAGATAACTCCCGCAGAATTTCTATTTGTTTGCGCTGATTGATCATATATGCCAAGTAATCGTGCAGCGTTGCATTTTGAGCAATCAAAATATCATCTAACGCTAAAAATTTCTGCAGATATTTTTCTTTAATTTTTATAATAAAAAAAGCACGTTCACTTTGCGCTGCATTTTGTTTTGCTGAAGGCGGATCAACATCAAGAAGATCAGAAACCTTGCCCTGCGCCAATTTAAATGCTGCATCCACAAATTCAGAACCAAACTGTCCCTCTGCATCACTTGTTTTTTCTAAAATACCGCTATTTGTTGATTTATAGGTAGAATTAGGCAGAGTTCCTTTTTGAACTTTTTCGTCAAAAATATTTGGATCGCCTGCAATCTCTTTTAACATTTTATACGCTTCTTCTTTTACCTTTGATTTATTATTAGCTTTATATTCAAAAACAATCGCAGAAAATCTAACCGTATCGTTTTGTACGTATTTACTTGAATTAAGGCTGTACTCTTTTTTTACTTCAGATTCTATGTCGGACTCCCATGTCTTTTGTATAGCCTGTATACGATCGCCTTTTGTTTGCACAATCAAGCGCTGCAGTGTTGCATCTTTTTTTCCTTCTGCACGGAATGTAGCAAGGTCCATTCCGGTTTGTTCTTGTATAGCCTTGCTAAACTCAGCATCGCTAGGTTGATGCCCCAGCATCTGTGCCAGCTGTTTTTTCATTTCTTGAATTTGAGCATTGATTTCTGCGTCACTTACAATGATCTTAAGCCTCTCAGCTTCTTGCATAGCAAGGCGTTCATTTATCATCATATCAAGGACATCTTTACGCTCTGCAATGGTTAATGTCCGTCCGGTACCTTTCTCTAGCTTGTTAACCATATCTTTTAACTCTTTAACCGTTATAGGTTTTCCGTCAACAGTTGCAACAGTATCCAAATTAGATTGTGCATTTACAAACCCATATACAGTTAACAAAAACAAAACGCATATTAAATATTTTTTCATGTTTTTACCTTAATCTAATATTATACTATTCTAAAAATGTATTGCAAGTGATTATAATGATTATAATGATAAGCTAACGAAATACAAGTATAAGTCCGATAAAACAAATTATGCGGATCTTATATGATGCAAATTGACAATTACATTACCATTAGTCCTGCTAAAAACGGATTTTCTTTAAGTTACAATGGCAAAGTACTGCTTTCCGCATTCGATCCTGTAAAACAGGCGGAACGTGCTGCAGACTGTGCGTTGCCGCTACAAAACCGTACTCTTTACCTGATCCCTGCACCGCTTTTTGGATATGGTGTAAAAACCATTGTTGATGCCTTGCCGGAGGATTCGGCGGTGCTTTGCATAGAAGCCGACAAAAACCTTTGCCAGTGGACCAAAAATAACTTTGATAAATCCATTTTGATCGATACTGCCGCCGCCGCCGCTAATGACAATGTCGATAATGTCGATAACATCGAAAATATCAACAGTATCGAAAATATCGACACTACATCACACAAAAAACTAAAACTTATTTATACCTGCGATCCGTTAGAGGTTTGCGATTTTGTACGTAAAACATGGGGGCAATGTTGCTTTAGGCGTGTTATCTCCGTAAAATTGAACGCTGCATGGCAGGTTGCTGCAAAGATTTACGAACAAATTGAGGCTACACTTCAAAAAAGCATAGCGATAGACTGGTCAAATGCGGCAACATTGAGTAAATTGGGTAGACTTTATGCGCGAAATGCCGTAAAAAATTTAAAATTATTGTACACTGCCGGAAATATCAATAAAATCGATCTAAGCGGCAAAAATGTACTGGTTTTTGGCGCAGGTCCTTCCCTTGATGATGCCTTAAACAAGCTTTCTGGGGTCATCAAAAAGGTCATCAAAAAAGGTTTTCCCAGTCAATTTGTAATCTGTGTTGATACGGCATTGGGGGCGCTTGTTGACAGGGGAATAAGACCGGATCTGGTAGTTATTTTAGAGGCGCAGCACTGGAATTTGCGCGATTTTATAGGGTGGAAAGGAATGTGTTGTGCAAAAGGAATCCCTGCGGCAATGGATATTTCTTCGCTGCCGCGCAGCGCCGGTATTCTGGAATCAGATACTTATATTTTTTGGACGGAATGGACACAGCTGCGGTTTTTGGACCGCCTAAAAAATGCAGCCTTGTTACCATTGGAACTGCCTGCTCTTGGATCTGTGGGTCTAAGTGCCGTTATGCTTGCATGCAAACTAAATGCAAAAAAAATTCTTGCAGCCGGTTTAGATTTTTCTTTTACTATTGACAAATATCACTGCAAAGGCAGCCCGTCTTACCGCAGCGCCTTAAACACGGCAAACCGTTTAAAAAGCCCCCTTTGCCCGCCTGAGGCAATGCGCGCCGGATCGTTTAACTGCCTTTCAAAATCCGGCTTGCCAGTCCGTAGCGACCCCGCACTTAGGAACTATCAAAAACTTTTTGCAGAAACTTTTGGTAAAGGTAATTGCAATTACAAATCGCAGATTTTTGATATTGAAGGCAGCGGTATGGATTTAGGTTTGCAGACATTAAGCTATGCGCAAGCAATTACTTTTTTAAATGAAAGCGGTACTTCAACAGCATCACAAGTCCTGAATAGTAATACAGAGGAGTTAGACGTCATACAAAAAAGGAAGGCCGCTGTGGAAATGATAATTGAGCAAGAAAAAAACAATTTGTCGGAGCTTCTTAATATTCTGCAAGGTAACAAAGCACCTGATAATTTAGATCATCTTTTGGAGGAATGTGATTATTTGTGGGCGCACTTTCCTGATTGTGCAGGCAGAGCAGGCAAGCGTCCGCCTAGCACCGATATAGCCTTTTTAAAACGTGTCCGCGCCGAGATAGAGCCTTTTTCGGCATTGTTCAATATCACATAGATTCAATAAAAAGAATGCCGTGTGCGCTGCGGGCAATTTCTAATATTTCTATGTGAGTACGAGGTATTGAGCTTTTTAGTGTCATTGTTGCACAGAATATATTTTTTTCCTGTGAATCATTTTTGCTGATCTGTATGTCGCTAACACGCAACCCGTTTTCCCGTGCAAAAAATAAAAATGCAGAGAACGGAACATCGCTGTCTAATTCCATATAGATAGTAACAATTGATGATTTGTCCTGTATGCGGTCATCAACACGCCGCATAACAGCCATTATTGAATATATCACAATTCCTGAAGCTATAGCGCCGGAATAAAATCCTATACCGGCTGCCAGTCCGCAGCATGCTGCCGCCCACAATCCGGCTGCCGTTGTAATGCCGCGCACTTGATTGCGTCCGTTAAGGATTATAGAGCCTGCACCCAAAAAACCTATGCCGCTTATTACCTGTGCGCCAAGGCGTACAGGGTCGGAAACATGGTAGTTTTGCCAGACAAATTGGTTTGTCATCATTACAAGTGCTGCACCAAAGCACACCAGCATATGTGTTCTAAAACCGGCTGGACGGTTGTTTCTGCCGCGATCCAAACCCAGTATGCCGCCTATCAGCACTGCTAAAAACGAACGGATTACTAATGAATAAATATTTAGTTCGTGCAGTTTTGTTATAATTTGTGTATAATCAAGTTCTATCATTTTTTTCTTTTTTAAATTTGGATCATTCAAAATCAATAGTGCGTACACGCACAATACCGGGCACTTGTTTAAGCCTTAATAAAATATCATCTGTTATTTTTTCTTCTGTATCAATTATGTTATATGCAAAATTTCCAAGATGATGATTTATTAAATCCGTAATATTTATCGATTTTCGTTTGCCCGATCCAGAAGACCCGTCTGCAAGGATTGTTGTAATTTGTCCAACCATATTCGGAATATTTTTATTGGCAACTAAAAGACGATGTGCAGCATGATTGTTTAAACTGCAATGCGGAAAGTTTACCGAATTCTTTATGTTGCCGGTTTCTAAAAAATCTTTTAGTTGTTTTGCAGCCATAATTGCACAGTTAATTTCTGCTTCCGGTGTGGATGCTCCAAGGTGAGGTATACAGATAACTTTTTCGTGTGACAAAATTTCTGCATCGGGAAAGTCTGTTACATACAAGGAAAGGCATCCGCCATCCAGTGCAGCTTTAATGTCGGCTTCTTTTGCAAGCCCGCCGCGTGCAAAGTTTAAAAGGCGGGCACCCTTTTTCATCAACTTGATTTTTTCTGCGTTAAGCATACCTTTTGTGCTATCGCTGTATGGAACATGAATACTAATGTAATCAGACTTTGATAAAATTTCTTCTAACGTTTGAGCATGTTTTACAGTGCGTGATAAATTCCATGCAGAATCAACAGATATATACGGATCGTAACCTATAACATTCATTCCAAGCGAGCTTGCATCGTTTGCAACCATAACACCGATAGCACCAAGCCCTATAACACCCAATGTCTTTCCGTAAATTTCAGGACCTTCAAAATTCGATTTGCTTTTTTCTACAAGGGCTGATATATCGCCTGTGTTACCGCTAAGTGTTTTTGCCCAAGTAATGCCGTCAATAATTTTCCGCGATGACAAAAAAAGTGATGCCAAGACAATTTCTTTTACAGCGTTTGCATTTGCACCCGGTGTGTTAAACACTATTATGCCGCGCTCGCTGCATTTATCAACAGGAATATTATTAAAACCTGCACCGGCGCGGGCAATAGCAAGAACCGTTTCAGGTATTTCAATTCCGCTAAGATCTGCGCTGCGTACTACAATTGCATCCGGTTTTAAAATATCGCTTGATACTTCGTAGGTTTCGCGCTTAAAAAGACTCAAGCCCTCCGGCGCAATTTTGTTAAATGTTTGAATACGGAACATGTTCTACCTTCTATTACAATTTTACAATTTACTTAAGAGCAGTACTTACGCTTTAATTCAGATGCAACCACAGGCGGAACAAGAGCGCTAAGGTCGGCATTGAATGATGCAAGCTCGCGCACAGATGATGATCGCAGCACAAGAAACTCAGGGCGTGTCATCATAAAAATTGTTTCGATTTTAGGTGACAGAGCTTTGTTCATCATAGACAATTCCGACTCATAAAAAAAATCCGGCACATTCCGCACACCGCGCACCATCACATTTATTTTTTCTTTTTCTAAAAAATCAACAATCAATGTATTGCAAATAACTACAGAAATATTTTTGTATTCTCTAAACATATCTGTGATCATCATTTTGCGTTCCTGCGCAGAAAACAAATATTGCTTTTGATGATTCTCCGCGACCACCACAACAAGCTCATCAAAGATCGCACTTGCTCGCTCAATAATATCGGCATGACCATAAGTTGGCGGGTCAAAAGATCCGGGAAAAGCCGCTCTAATCATGTGATAATGGTACTACATATTATATGTGCCGTCAATCAAGAGAAGAGGGTGGAAGCAGCAGAAGAGCTTGCGCACCTCCAATGATTTAAGGTATAGTTTTTATAAAGATGAGTTGCCTTTTGATATTTTGTTTTTCAATTTTATCTTAAAAGGTGTCTCTCGTTTTTGATATTAAAATTTATTTTGAGACTGACTATAAGGAGAAGGTCTATGAAAAAACAAACACTCAGAGTTGTCGGTGTGCTGGTTTTAACCGCCATGGTTTTTGCGGGATGTAAAGCAGCTCACGGATCGAATACTCTTGAAAATGGACACGGCGGAAAAACTGTGGGTACGGATGTATCGGGAATTACAGTCACTTTTGATGCAAACGGAGGTAGGTGGCCGGAATTGTCAAGCATTACTGCCCACATATCAAACGTGGGGATTAACGGCAAAGTAAAACAATTGCCTAATGCAAACCCTGTTTTAGATGGACACAACTTTTTGGGCTGGTTTACCCAAAAATTAGAGCCTATTAACACTACCGATAAGCCGCCGGAAGGAAGTTTCACAACTAAAACAACAGTTTTGACAAGCACCACAGTTTATGCATTATATAAAGAAAAAACTGTAGAAGTTGATGAACATGGCGATCAGCATGAGGCCGGCTCTGTTACATTTATTCAATGTTCCGGCGGTGATATTGTAGGCGAGCCTGTTGAAGTGCTTTGGAGCAATGAGTTCAGAATAAATGCCGCTGATATACCTAATTGCGGGGAACGCGAGCATTACAATCAGACATCGGAGCAGCTAAATAAGTGGTGGCTGGATGTTTACAGTACTATTTCAGGTGAGCTTATATCAGAAGGTGAATTATTTACTGCAAGTCATTCAATAACCAGGAAAGATTCTGAAGATTCCGATTCTGAAGATTCTGAAGATTCTGAAGATTCCATTGTAGCTGATGATATTGTCGTTTACGCACGTTGGACAGGCGATATTTACACTGTAACATTCGATCCTCAAGGCGGGACTTTCATTGACGAAACGGGCAAACCATTATCCGAGCAGTTTTTTTCTACACAGATTCAGTACCCTGATACACTTGCCAGCGAAACTTATCCGCTTGTAACTAAGGCAGCCGACGAAAATGGCGCTTGGACCTTGGACGGTTGGTACGATATTGGAAAAGATACGATTAAGGAAAACGATGTTGTATTTGACGGTGTTGTTAACCGCAATATGACAGTTTATGCAAACTGGATTTCAGAATCAGGAGGCGGCGCATATACAGGTAAGGGCGGCAGCGACGCCGAATATACAGGTAAGGGCGGCGATGTTTCCATTATCGAAGAAGACGGCGCCCATTACGAGTTGCATGTATTTAATACAGTAGGCAGCCATCTGTATTTTCCACCGGCTGATATGGCTACAACTCCTTTCTCCGTGTTGGTTGTTGCTGGCGGCGGCGGCGGCGGTAGAGCCGATCCTAGAGGCAAAAACCCGTATCAAGCAGGCGGCGGCGGCGCAGGCGGCTTAATAATAAAATATGATTACAAACTAACTTCTGCAGTTCCTGTTGTTGTTACAGTAGGAGCAGGCGGAGTGGGCGGTGTTTCCGGTGATGTATCTAAAATAGACGGTAAAGACGGTAGTAATTCAAGTTTTGGCAACTTGATAGCCATAGGCGGCGGAGGCGGCGGCGGGCACACAGGCGGTGTTTCGCGTAGCGGACATGCCGGCGGCTCAGGCGGCGGTATAGGCGGCGGCTGGGGTACACCCGGTGAACCGATAAGAAGCGATCCGGATGATCCGGATTACAAAGGTAACCGAGGCGGAAAAACCATAGGCGGTGACGCAAAAAACATAGCAACAGGCGGCGGCGGGGCGGGGTATTCCGGCGGCGATTCAAGCGGTGGTTGCACGGGCGGCGGTCGAGGCTTAACAATTGCTATTACAGGCAGCCCTGTTGAATACGCAATCGGGGGTGCTACTATGAACAATCCTGTAAACTCAAGGGACAATTCAGGTAACGGAGGTGCAGGCGGCATTAATGGCACAGACGGACGTCCTGGAAACACCGGTGTGGTTATTATCCGGTTTGCAAGACCAGATCTTGATGTAATAGAAGAAGTTGAAGCTAAAGAATGAGTGACGAGTGACGAGTTAAGATATTTAAAATGAAAACTATCCACTCGCCACTCTTTTATCTCTCCCCTCTTCCATCTGTGTAATCTGCGGTTGATTCTGTGCGGCATGGGTGCGATTTTTACTTGTTCCTTGCCAACCGTGCCTCAAGCTCTGCAATTCTGGCAGCTTGCTGTAATAATGCAATGTCCTTTTCTGACAATGCCTCATCCTTCGCCTTGATAATTTCATCAGCTTCGGCGCGGCCTTCTACCCTGCCTTCCTCAAGGCCTGCGGCTCTGCCCTCTGCTCTGCCTTCCGCTCTACCCTCGGCTAGGGCGGTGTCTTTCATGTCGGCTATGTCCATGCGCAGCATTTGGCGGGATAGGGCAATAAACCGTAACTTCTGCCTTAAACTTAAACGTCTAACCTTTACCCCTATCTTTCCTATCTGTGGATATTCTTTTGTTAACATCTCAAAATCCTCCTCGCTTTTGCATAAAAAGCATTGCAACAATGGCCAAAGTGCCGTCCCGTCATTCTCTTTTGGTACTTTCGGTAGCTCTATGGTAACATATTTTACGATTTCGGTAAACGGTTCGCTGGTTTTTTCGTTCAGTATCGAAAATCTATTTAAATAATCATTGTTGTTCGGGAATAAAACATAGTTGCAAATAGCAATACTAATTGTCTGATTGATTTTTTCATATTTGTCGCCGCTTATGATCTGATCGGTTATCAGTTTTGACTGGTAGTACACTAGCCTGACGCAAAAACCGTTTAACTTTTCAACTTGCATTTCTAAATCAATTATTTTACCGGATTTGGTTTCGATTTTGATATCCAAAATGCCTTGTTTGTCTTTCTGAAACGCACGTTTTAGAAATGGATTTAAGATAGAGATTTTTTCGTACTCCTGTGCCGGTATATCCAAAACAGCTTTTAGCAGCTGTTCAAGACTTTCGGTATCCTTTCTGTCGCCGAATACTCCTTTAAAAACATAATCATAAGTTAACGGCACGAACAACGCTTTCCTTTTTTTACGCCTTTTCATAAGACCTCCAAAAAAAATATTTTCCTCCCACATATAATAATGGTGCAAAGTAGCACGGCGCTTTACTTTTTTGGATTTTTTTATTTTTAATTCCGAAACCACAGATAACACAGATGTAAACAGATAACACAGATACTATAAAGAAAATATTTTCTCTTCCATCTGTGTAATCTGCGGTTAATTTTTTTAAGACACATTAAAAATTTCCCCTTGCCTTTTTCCGCAGAATATAATATATTCTAAGTATGCCTTTAGGCATAAATCTAAATTTCGGGAGATAAATATGTTCAAGAATCAAGACTTTTTAAGGCAGAGTAAAGCAAGATGTTTTACCCCCCCCCCCGTTGGCAATCTAAACCTACAGGACTAGTACTCGCCCTAGTAGCGGCGTTTGTGCTGTTTTCCGCTTGCCGCAGCGGCAGTAATCCAGAAGAAATTATCGAAATAATCGACACTCCAAACGGACCAACTGAAATACCGACCATAGTTATTACGGGCGTCGGCAATTACAGTGGAACGTTAAAGCTAAACTATGCGGAAAAGATTACCTCAAAAACCACAAAAACTATATCCGGCACAATGGCGGCTAAAGGCACTGTCTCGTTGCAGTCCCAGCCCCCTAAAGGAGCACTTATCGTCAGTATTCAGGCGGGGCCGGATACTAATCAGCCTATCTACATAGGACGGCTAATTGGATCATCTGCCGGTATTTCACTAAAACTCAATTTGGTCTCTTCAGGCAATCTGGAATTGCGCCCTGCAGACAGCGGCGGCATAATACCAATAGGTACTTATGCGGAGTTTCAGTTGATAAACGGGACATTGGGCGGCAGCTACAAACAAGAAGCAGACCTAGACTTTATGGGTGGTGCTGAGGGTTTGAACGTCCCTAGCTGGGAACCTGTCGGCACAAGCACGACAGCCTTTACAGGCACTTTTAACGGAGACGGCAATCAGATTGACCGCCTTTCCATAGACAAGAGCGGCATAGACAATGTCGGTCTATTTGGCTATGCCGATTCGGCAACTTTCA
>BTID01000145.1:0-21560 GCA_036245275.1 Termitinemataceae bacterium | reverse complement strand
TGCCGCGCGAAGCAACAATTCCTGCAATGAAATCAGAAAATGATTATCATTCGGTAACGATAGCTACTACCGGTAATTACGAAATTGAATTATACGGAGCATCAGGCGGTCATCTGTGGTCAACCAATAATCGTACCGCACTTGGCGGCAAGGGCGGTCATGTTAAGGGAATAGTCGCGCTTAACGCAGGGGACGTGCTTAAATTCCATGTCGGTTCTGCAGGCGCAGGCACTGCGGCGTATGATGCAGGCAGCGGCGAATTTGCCAAGCTTTATACAGATGACGCAGATATTCGAAAAGTTAAAGCAGGCGGCTTTAACGGCGGCGGCGGCGGCGGATCAGGAATTACTTCTGGCGAGACCACTGTTTCCTCAGGATCAGGCGGCGGCGGAGCTACCGATGTGCGTAAGATAGGCGCATATAACAAAGACGTCAACACAGGGCAAACTACACCGGGTACTGCATCACAGCGCATCATGGTAGCAGGCGGCGGCGGCGGGGCAGCGCAAACTGCTCAAATAGATGTGGGCGGCAGCGGTACATGGCCAGGTCTTAGAGGCGGTAATGCCGGAGAGAGCGGTATCATACGCAATGTGATAATAACACAGGCCGACAGACCATCTGACTATCTGTACTTCGTTACTGCCGGTGGAGCAACTGCATGGTACGGCACCTACAACACGACTGGAACTGCCGGAACTGCTGAGGGTGTAGGAGCAACCGGTATGAATGGTCTAACTGGCACCGGCAACGGATGGGAAGGCCGCGGCGGAGGCGGCGGCGGTTATGTAGGCGGCGGTGCCAATACAACCACTGGCCACAGAAATAACACAGCCTCAGGCGGCGGCGGCAGCAACTACATCGCCCCCGCGACCTCCTCTCCTATCAATGAGCTATCCGACTACTACGGAGACGGCAAAGCCTCGATTAAGTTTGTAAACTAGATATTCTTACGGCAGCTGCTAAGACAGCAGCTGCCTTCTTGTCACTTATCACTCACCATGCGTGCTGAAAATATCCTTGCAGAATTTGTAAAACCGTGATTAAATATATATAGGAGCTTTTATTTGTATGGAAAATAACGGTTATGCGGTGATCCGTTGCAATGGGTGCGTTAAGTATCCTTGTGTGCTTGCTTGTAAAAACAAGGCTGTCTCTCAAGCAGCGGGTGATCTTATCATCGAAACTGCCAAATGCAGCGGGTGTGCGGACAAGGTTAAAACCGGTGTCCCAAATTGTGTAAAAAGTTGCAAATATTCCACAGACAAAAACATTATATCAATAGCAAATACCGTAAAAAAGCGTGAAAATGCAGCATATACTTTGTCCATAACATAGGAAATGTATTAAATTATAGAAGGAGTTTTTATGAGTGCAAAACAATCTTTTTTTGTGCTTGCCGATTCGGGAAAATGCACAGGATGTAAAGCATGCGAGCTAGCATGTTTTTCCGGACATTTAAGCAAGAAGGCTTTAACCGTAGGCAACATCACAACGCCGGTTACGCCGCGTCTCTATCTGGCGCGCGGTACACCTAGCGCAACGCAAGCTGCCGACAGCCGTCCGGCATGTATGCCGGTGCAGTGCCATCATTGCGAGGACGCGCCATGTTTACGTTCATGTCTAACAGGTGCTATAGAGCGCGTGGACGGTGTTGTCGTTATCAACGAACGCAGATGTATAGGTTGCCGGAATTGCGCGTTGGCATGTCCGTTCGGTGCGGTCCAAGTTTACAGTCAAGCTGATTTAACAGCAGAGGCAGAAAACAATAAATCGCTGCCCAAACTGGTTTTCAAGTGTGATTTGTGTAGAGAGGCGAAAGAGCCTGCATGCGTTTCGGCGTGTCCAAACGAAGCTTTACGCTTGGTCGATCCGAATGCGGAATTGCAAAGCAAGCGTATAGAAGCGGTTAACTCAATGGATATCGCAAGCAGCGCGGCGGCAGTAGCAGTTACCGAATGTACACAAGGAGGAATCTAAATGACAGTTATCACTATTGATAAAGATATTTGTACCGGATGTCAGGAATGTACAAAAGTTTGTCCGTCTTACGCTATAGAGGGCAATCCGGGCGAAGCGCAAAAGATTGCTGAAGAACGTTGCGTTATGTGCGGTCAGTGTGTTCAAAAATGTAAATCATACATCTCTATA
Organism: Termitinemataceae bacterium; assembly: GCA_036245275.1. GTDB lineage: Bacteria > Spirochaetota > Spirochaetia > Treponematales > Breznakiellaceae > BTID01. The sequence goes on along the minus strand of BTID01000145.1, from coordinate 19,409 downwards.
GTTGACCATGGTGCAGATGCATACAACAAAAAAATTGCAGAACGCCATTTGCCGGAAACAGTTACTGAGCCTTTGTTTGCCGCACACAATGTTAGCCATATTGACGAAGTTATTGCAGCATTATCTGACAAGTCTAAGTTTACTGTAATTCAAGCAGCACCGGCTGTCCGTGTCGCAATTGCCGAAGATTTTGGCATGCCTCTTGGAAGTCTTACCCCTTGGAAGATGGCTGCAGCATTCCGAAAACTAGGTTTTGATCGTGTTTACGATACAAACTGGAGTGCCGATCTTACGATTATGGAAGAAGGCACAGAGCTTGTAAAACGCGTTACCTCAGGCGGTGTACTCCCTATGTTTACTTCGTGCTGTCCTGCTTGGGTAAAATATATGGAGAACAACTGCAGCGACTTTACAAAACATCTTTCTACTTGTAAAAGCCCTCAGCAAATGGCTGGAGCTGTGTTCAAATCATACAGCGCAAAACTTGACAAAACCGATCCTAAAAATATCGTTTCTGTTTCCGTTATGCCTTGCACTTGTAAAGAGTTTGAAAGTTCACGTCCAGAGATGAATGGCTCAGGGCAGCGTGATGTTGATGTTGTTTTGACAACACGTGAGCTTGCATATTTGCTAAAATACAAGGGCATCGATCTTTCTAAACTTAAAGACGAAGAATTTGATCTTCCGCTTGGTGAATACACAGGTGCTGGAACGATTTTCGGTGTAACAGGCGGCGTTATGGAAGCTGCAATCCGGACAGGATACAAATTGATAACCGGCAAAGAGTTAAACGATATTGATATTATGGGTGTCCGAGGCACAGAAGGTTTCCGTACGGCTGAAATAAAAGTAGGCGACCTAACATTAAAAGTGGGTATTGTTACCGGATTAAAAAATGTGGAACCTGTATTGGAACAACTGCGCGCCGGTACATTAGACCTTCATTTTATTGAAGTAATGACATGTCCTGAAGGCTGTGTTTCAGGCGGCGGGCAGCCTAAACTGTTAGTTGATACAAATGTAACTGACGCATACAAAAAACGCAGGCAATCAACATTTGATCACGACAAGGCATTGCCAAAACGCAAGAGCCACGAAAATGCGGGAATAAAAAAGATCTACGACGAATACTTAAAAGAGCCATGCGGCGAAAAATCGCACCACCTATTGCACACCACATACAAAGGCTGCTCAGGCGCTCATCATTAGACATGAAAAAGATTAACCACGCAACAGCACAAATCAAGATATTAAGTTTTGTTTGTGAGGTTAGTGGTTAATTTTTGTTTGTGTATGCAAAATGACTGATTTCGGCAGCGCTCTTATTTTAGCCGGCGGTAAGGGTAAACGCATAGGTTATGATAAAAAAAATATAATCTGTAACGGCGAAAAATTAATCGACACAACAATTTCAAAATTACGTACCGTCTTTTCAGAAATTATAATTTCGTCTAACACCGAATTTATCCGCGATGATGTACTAACCGTAGCCGACACTGTAGGCTCTGGTCCGCTTGCCGGTATTTTTGCCGGTTTAACACACTGTACAAGCCGCTATCTTTTTGTTATTGCCGTTGATATGCCTTTTTTTTCTATCGAGTATATCAATTTTTTAAAAAGTGAAATCTGCAAAAAAAACTCTAACAAAAACGAAATTGATGCCTGCGTCATGAGGCGCGAAGACGGCTTTTTGGAGCCGTTTAATTCTTTTTTTAATAAAAGCTGTGCAACTGTAATTAAAACCGAACTAGATAACGGCATCTACAAAGTGTTGCCGTTATTAAAAAAATTACAACTGCATATCATTGAGCACGGCACAGCAAAAGCCTTTTCTGATGAAAACATTGATATGTTTTTTAACATCAACTATGCAGAAGATTTGCAAAGGGCATCTAAGATTTAGAAACGTTACTTGCGCAGTCCGGAAATTTTTTCAAGCTCTTTTGGATTAAACAGATTGCGTATATTTAACATAATAAGATATGTTTCGTTTTGGCGGACAACACCCTGAATATATTCTGCACCAATACCGCTTAACATTTGCGGCGGCGGCTGAATTTCGTTTCTTTCGATGGTAACAACACGCGAAACACGGTCAATAATAACACCAAGTTTCATACCGTCAATATCAAGAATTACAAAACCGGAAAGCAACTCATCTTCCGGCGACATAGCCATTTTCTTTAATGCAAAACGTTTGTGCAAATTAATAATCGGAATAATCTCGCTACGAAGATTAAAAAAACCTTCGACATAGTAAGGAGCGTTAGGTATCGCGCGCACAGCTTGCACACGCACAATTTCTTTTACATCTAAAATATCGACACCGTATAGTTCTTCGCCAAGTTGAAAAGTAACCATTTGCAATTGATCTGCCATATAAGCCCATATCCTCCGCCTCGCACCCCTAGTCTACATAAATCTAGACTGCATAATATCGAGACTACATAAATCAAGTATACAATCTATATTCCTTGAATTCAAGCGTTTATTGTGTCGGCTGTTTTTCCCAAGTTCCATTCAGCCACATAAAACCATCTTCGTATTTAAAACCGCTAATCATAACTTTTTTCCAAACAACAGTGTATTTACCCTTAATTGTGCCTTCCGGCCTATCCAAGTAAAGCACTCCGCCAAGTGCCGAGCATGTAAAACTTGCCGTCCAATCTTCGACAGATTCTTCCCTATAATAAAAATTATCCGGATCGATTTTTATATGCATCAGTGTGCCAACATAATCAATGTAGCATAAGCGTGTCCAATCACCTTGCAGCATAAGATCATTATACCAGGCATCTTTACAAGAGCTTAGCAAAAGGACAGCAGATATTAAAACTGCCGCATAAATTTTATTTTGCATTATTTATCCTTTTTGAATGCAATTTGCAGTACGTCTTCAAAACGCTCTACCGGACAAAATTCGATACCCTTTCGGACATTATCGGGTATATCATCTAAATCGCGCAGATTTTGTTTAGGGATGATTATTTTTTTGCAATTATTGCGCACGGCGGCGACTGTTTTTTCTTTTAAACCTCCTATGGGTAACACCTGACCTGTAAGACTTAGTTCTCCTGTCATTGCCAAGTTAGGCACAATAGTAATGCCCCGCAAAAGTGATAAGAGTGCGCATGCCATAGTGATCCCTGCCGAAGGTCCGTCTTTTGGTGTTGCCCCCTCAGGAATATGCAAATGTATGATATTTTTTTCAAACCACTTAGGTGTTACTGCATATTTTTCGCAAGCTAATTTTCTGACGTAGGACATTGCTATAGATGCCGACTCCTTCATTATGTCGCCCATTTGACCTGTTAATGTAAATCCTCCTTTTCCCGGCATAGAGGCTGCCTCGATCAACAAAGTGTCGCCGCCCAAACTTGTCCACGCAAGACCCAATGACATACCTACACGATCCGCTTTTTTATAAACACCTTGCGGAAAAATAGGTTTTTTTAAATATTTTTCGATTAGCGTTTTGTCAATATTGAATACCTCTGCGGAGGATTCAGAAGTCTTACTGCTTTCCTCCACGCACTCTGCTTGTTCAACAATTTGTTTTGCAATTTTACGGTGAATCTTATCCAGATTTTTTTCTAAACTGCGTACCCCAGCTTCGCGTGCATAACAGTTTGCAATGTACAACAATGATTCTTTTGTATACTTAATCTGATTTTTTTTGATGCCGTTTTTATCTAAACTTTTTGGCAAAAGATAATGACGTGCAATTTCTAATTTTTCGGAATCTATGTAACCGGGCAGTTCAATAACTTCCATACGATCTATTAGAGGCACAGGGATCGTATCAAGAGTGTTTGCAGTGACGATAAAAAATATGTGCGAAATATCAAACGGTAGATCAAGATAATGATCACGGAAGCTGTTATTCTGTTCCGGATCTAAGACCTCAAGTAATGAGCTTGCAGGATCACCATGATAATCCGATCCCATTTTGTCGATCTCGTCAATCATAAATACCGGCGCTTTTGATTTGCAAATTTTTAAACCTTGCAGAATTTTTCCGGGCATCGATCCTATGTATGTGCGGCGGTGACCTTTAATCTCTGCTTCGTCCCGCATGCCTCCAACAGAAAACCTGTAAAACGGTTTGCCTAGAGCATGCGCTACAGACTTGCCGACTGATGTTTTTCCTACGCCGGGGGGTCCTACAAGGCATATAATAGAGCCTTTATTGTCTTTGCGCAATTTACGCACTGCAAGGTATTCTACGATTCTGGTTTTCACATCTTTTAAACCATAGTGATCTTTCTCTAAAATAGCGGAGGCTTTTTTTAAATTAATATGCTCAGGCGGAGGATCTACCCATGGCAGGCTGGCTATCCAGTCAAGATAATTACGCGTAACGATATACTCAGGTGAATGAATTTCCATCATGTTAAATTTTTCAAGTTCTTCGCCTACAACTTCTTTTATTTCACCTTCAAATTTTAATGTGTCAAATTTTTCTTTAAGCCGTTTGTAGTCCTGCGATTTAGAATCGCCTGGCATACCTAATTCAGTCTTGATCGCCTTCATTTCTTCTTTTAAAAAATATTCACGCTGAGATTTTTCGATCTTTTCGTTTATCTCTTTTTGTATTTTTTTTTGTATTCTTAAAATATCTTGTTCTTTTTTTATATATACCAAGACCTGTTCCATGCGTTTGCGTACATTTGTTGTTTCCAAAACTTTTTGTTGTTCTGTTTTATCTATGTTCAAAATGCTTGAAATAAAATCCGCAATCTTTCCCGGATGATCAATGTTGATCATATTAAGACGCATCTCTTCGCTAAATAGAGGATTGTTTTCTGAAATCTGTTTCATCTCGCTAATGAGTGCACGAGTAAGTGCCTTAACTTCCGCAGTAGCATCTTCTATATCGTCGACATATTCAACAGCAACAACAATTGGGTTTACCTCGTTCAAAACTTTTTTTATTTTAAAGCGTTTTAGCGTGGAAATATAAACATTGACACCGCCGTCCGGCAAGTTGATTTTTTTTATGATCTTTGCGGCGGTACCTGTTTTATAAAGATCGTTTATTGTTGGATTTTCAGCCTCGCGCTGCATTAAACAGAGTCCGATATGCCCGTCGGCTGCAATCGCATCTTCCACAATTTTGACATCAGGCGGATTCCCAATCATAAGCGGTGTAAAAATACCCGGAAAAATCGGCCTACCTGACAACGACACTATTGGAAGTTTAGGCGGCATAATCTGCTCGATTGGAATAATACTTTGTTCATTCATACATTTGCCTTTTTTAATTATTTTTTACTTATGGGCATCTAAAAACTAGGGGCACGCAAGATTGCGGCGCATGAGTTTTCAGAGGTGCCCTTATGCATAAAGTTATCAAAAAATCTGCAAAAAAACAAGGATATGATTTCGGTGTTCAATGGTGCCAGACACCAAATATTCAAAGGTGCCAGACACCGAATATTTAACGGTGCCAGACACCGAATATCCAACGGTGCCAGACACCGAATATTTAACGGTGCCAGACACCGATTTACAACCGCCCTTTACCTTCCCCTAAAATCTGCGCTAAAATATAATCATTCTTTAGGAGAGATGTCCGAGTGGTCTATGGTGCAGTCTTGGAAAGGCTGTGTGCGGCAACGCACCGGGGGTTCAAATCCCCCTTTCTCCGTAATTGCAATCTAGGAGTTTTTTGTGAATGAAAGGCTTTCGTCTTTGCTGGATCGATTTAACGAAGTAAAAAAACTACTCGAAGATCCGGAAATTGTAAAAAATCAAAATAAATATCGCGAAACGATGAAAGAGTATTCTCATCTTAATGCTGTTTACGAAAGCCAAGTAGAAATTGATTCGCTGCAAAAACAGTTGGACGACACGGATTCTATAATACAAAACGAAAAAGATCCGGAAATGCGGTCAATGGCAAAAGAAGAGCAGCTTGAATTAGAAACCCGTTTTAAAGATGCCAAAGAAGCACAAAAGTTTTTATTGATTCCTCATGATCCGTTGGACGAAAAAAACATAATTATGGAAATTCGTGCAGGTACAGGCGGCGATGAAGCTGCACTTTTTGTTTCAGATCTATACAGAATGTATTCACGTTTTGCCGAAACAAAAGGCTGGAAGTTCGAGATTATGAACATCAACGAAACAGAGCTTGGCGGTTTTAAAGAAATTGTTTTTTCTGTTAGCGGCAGTAATGTCTACGAAAATCTGCGCTACGAATCAGGTGCCCACCGTGTGCAGCGTGTGCCTGCAACAGAGGCATCAGGGCGTATTCACACATCGGCTGTAACTGTAGCCGTACTTCCGGAAGCAGAAGAAACAGAAATCGAAATACGTCCTGAAGATTTACGTGTTGATGTTATGCGTGCCGGCGGTCCGGGTGGTCAGTGTGTTAATACGACGGACTCTGCCGTCCGACTAACTCACTTGCCTACAGGTTTGGTTGTGATTCAACAGGATGAAAAAAGTCAAATTAAGAATAAAGCAAAGGCATTGCGTGTTTTGCGCGCCCGTCTTTTCGATATGGAAGAAGCTAAAAAAAATGCACAGCGTAGCGAAGCTCGTAAAAGTCAGGTGGGTACAGGAGATCGCTCTGAGCGTATACGAACATACAACTTTCCACAAAATCGGCTTACAGACCATCGTATCAATCTTACGTTATACAAACTCGATCTAATTATGCAGGGTCAAGCCGAAGAACTTTTTGATGCACTAAAACTTTCTGCCCGCGAAGAACTACTTGCAGCAACAGCCTCTTAGATTTTTGTCTGCCGGGTTTGCCGTTTTGCCGTAAGGATGTTTTTTTGAGAAAAATCGCACTGAACGCAACAAGCATTAAGATTATCGCAATATTTTTAATGGTTTTGGATCACATTCACCAAATGTTTGAACCTGTGGGCGCGCCACTATGGCTCACATGGTTCGGCCGTCCTGTATTTGCTTTATTTCTGTTCGCCGCTGCCGACAGTTGGCACTACACAAAAAACCGCAAAAAATACCTTTTAAGGTTGCTATGCGGTTCATGGACGGTAACGATATTAACTCGGATATTGGATACGGTACTACCGAATGAAAATATTGTTTTGATGAACAACGCATTTTCAACATTTTTCGTTACCGCGCTCTATATGCTTTCATTCGACATATTTGGCAGCGGCGTTAAAAATAAAAATCCGGGAAAAGTTGCAGGTGGAATTGCCTTGTTTCTTATGCCGATATTGATTGCTATTCCGTTTTTAATGGCTGTAAATATCGAATTTTCTTCAAAGATTGTAAGGCAAATAGTATTTACGTTACCTTTGCTAATACCCAACGCCATTTTCATTGAAGGCGGAGCAGGGATGGTTTTACTTGGGCTGCTCTTTTATATCTTTCGTAAATGGCGATGGGCGCAAATAGCAGTATTAGCGGCGATGTCAATATTGGTGTTTGTGCTGAACAAAGGTCAGTCTACCCAATGGATGATGATTTTTGCAGCAATACCGATTGTCTTATATAATGGGGAAAAAGGGCTGGGCATAAAGTATTTCTTTTATATTTTCTATCCTGCGCATATTTATCTGCTGTATATTATAGCCGTACTATTGAATTAAAGAATTTTGTATTTTTTGCCGAAATATATAGTGTCGGAAGTATAGTTCCCCTCCCAAATCACTATACTTTCGGCTGCCTCAAGGGCAGGGCTGGTGTAAACCAGCCCTTTTTTTTTCAAAAAACACTTTTTCAGCCGCTGCAAAGGGGGCTGCAATTTTTAATGGCACATTTAAAGAATTTTAACACGGAGGAATTTAAACACAAAAGAATTTTAACACAGAGGAAGTCAAAGAGGAACACAGAGGGGAATATGAAGAATAAGAATTTACTAATTTTTTGTTCTTCCTCCGAATTCCCTCTGTGTACCTCCTATACCTCCGTGTTAAATTTGCCATTATTTTTTGTTGCACCCGCTGCAAAGCGGCTACTTGAAAAATAACTTTTTTTACGATAGTATTTAATATAGATTAAGGATAGCTTAATGGTTAATTGCCGAGGTGGTGGAATGGTAGACACTGGGGACTTAAAATCCCCTGGTAGCAATATCGTGTGAGTTCAAATCTCATCCTCGGCAAAGCTTTTGCTTTACCACGTAAGCTCAACTGCAACTGGTTTTGCGGAGCTCAAAAGATCTGCCATTGGGGAAACAAAGCGTACCACTTTGTTTTTGTTGGTAATAGTTCCTGCGGGAATGGTATCTACTGTTTTTCCTGTCTTATCAATGTAGCGTAGTTCAACATCAGAAGGAAGGACTAGGCTAAAATCCATTTCATAACCTGCAAACACATAAGGGATCATGTTTTTTACATCGTCTCTAAGCATATCGCTACTGTATGTAAAAAGAAGAGCCAATGTATTTTTTCCGTTGTCTTTACCGTAGCTGCAGTTCAGTCCTTGGTAATCTAAAAATGCAATCAATGATTCTATTTTTGCAAACGACATATCTATAGATATGACACGATCTTTTTCAGTGTTACTGGTTTTAAATGAATTCAGTGTAAGACCGTCAATTCGTTTTATCACTTGTTCAAAATCAGATTTTTCCAAAGGGACAGGCAAAGTTTTATCCGTTCCGTCCTGAGTAGAAAGTAAGCTTGCAAATTGTTCTGAAACAAAATATTTAATAATAACCGTGCCGGAACCGTCTTTTTTTAGTGTTACTTTTGTTTGCGTTCCTATGCAGCTAAAAAAGAACGGCACAATAAAAACTAATGCGAATAACTTTTTCATAAAATCTCCTACTAATTACGATGCAAGGTTTTTTAGTTCATCAACATAACAGGGTTAACAGTTACGCCGTTTTTATATACTTGAAAGTGCAGATGCGGTCCGGTACTTTGTCCTGTGCTTCCAACATCGCCTATACGTTCCCCCGCTCCAACAAAAGCACCGGGTTTTGTTCGAATAACACTCATATGCCCGTAAAGTGTGCGGTAATTAGAATGATGTGAGATTACAACATAATTACCATACACGTTTGAGTATCCTGTACTTATTACTCTGCCTGACATTGCAGCACGGATCGGTACGCCGGTGCTTGCACCTATGTCAAGTCCTGAGTGAAATCCGCGCACACCGGAAATAGGGCTTATCCTGTAGCCGTAACGCGAAGTTACGCGGCGGCTTGAAACAGGCCATATAAAAAGGTCGCCATTTATTTCCGACAGCAATGCACTATCCATTCTTGCGCCGGGTAAAAAAATATTACTTCCTGCTAAAATCTGCTCAGAAAACAATTCATTAGCTGTAACAATATCAGCCGAATTTATTTCGTATTTTTCTGCAATTGCCGCTAATGTTTCGCCGCCAGCTACTTTGTGAATAATACCTTCCTGATTTGGAATTACTAAATATTTTCCTGCTTGAATTGCCCTTGTATTAGAAATTCCGTTTACAGAAATCAATGTATCCTGATTAAGACCAAACGCAGGTGCAAGTTTGCCTATCATATCATTAGGCTGAATTTTATATGTTGAATATGTTACTATCTGTGTAGCTGAAAATTCTTCCGGTTCACGGATGCCTTCCATAAGCGTTTCTTCCTCAAATTGATCAAGGACAACATTTTCTAAATCGCTTCCTGTATAAGATGCGCCGCCTACACCATTTTTGTTATTTATTTTTATTTTTTCGCCGATAGAATTCATGATGACGAATAAAGGCCGCACACTAATAGGCAGGTATGCAAGCATACAGCACAGAAGAAGAAGCCGCGCGGCGTTTACAAGCCCCCACCCCGCATCATGCGAGGTGTCATCACCGTTTAAACACTTTTTAAAATAAGACACAATAAAACTCCCTGTACGTTTATCATCTGATAATCGATCATTCATAATCAACAGATCGATTGATCTAGTGATTGATTGATCGATCAAATGAACGAACAAACTTTTATATTTTTACCTATACACCCCTCCCAAAAATTACTTATAACTCCAGTATTAACCCTTCCCGTGCCAGCGCTATCTCCATAGATTGCTTATTTTTACATGAACTGCAGTAACGTTTTTCTATCTCCGATAGCTTTTTATCTGTGCGTAAAGGATCGTGATGAAATAAAATCAATTTTTTTACATTCGCAGTTAACGCCGAATTTATTGCTGTTTCATAACTCGTATGTCCCCAATTTAATTTACTATTTTCGTACTCATCTTCTGTGTACGAACTGTCATATATTAAAATATCCGCATCTTTTATAAAGTCGAACATTTTTTTATTCTCTGCTTCTGTAGCTTTCTCTCCGGCTTCAAATGCATAGTCATCACAGATTAAATTGCAGTATTCTGAATCACCTGCTTCTTGTGAATGTTCCTTAAATAAGGCAAATGGATTCCAAAAAGGCTCAGTGTCAAATGCTGTAACTATCACTTTATTTTTATACTCAAAACGGTATCCTAAACACCGAACAGGATGGTTTAAATATTTACTAGTTACTTTTAAGCCGTTACCTAAATCAATTGTTTGTTCATTGATTTGTTCAAAAGTCATATTTGCAGGTAACTCACTTAACCGTATAGGCCAGTATTTGTAAGATGTCATATACGAGAACACTGAACGTAAGGATTCACCGTTTGGAAAATTCGGTCCTCTAAAATGTATTTTTGCGCCCGGTATAAATAGCGGGGTAAACATTGGAAAGCCCAAAATATGATCCCAGTGACTATGCGATATAAATACATTAAGCTCCGGCAAGCCGTCATTAAAATCATTTTTTATTAGGTTTTTGCTCGCTTCTTTGATTCCGGTGCCGCAATCAACAAAAACAATCTTATCGTCTGTGCGGATTTCTAAACTTGTTGTGTTGCCTCCGAATATATTTGTATCAAACCCCGGACTAGGTACAGAACCGCGAACGCCCCAAAAACGTAAAGAGAACACTATCGAGCCTCCATTATTTCAGTCGTCTTTTCTAATGTTGATTTATCTAAAATAAAGCGTTCTATTTTTTTAAACTGTTCATCAAATTCGATTTTAATTTTTACAAAAATTTCATTTCCGGTTTTCTGTGTCAAATTTAAAGCTGACAGCACAACAGGCGGCAGCTTTTTTATAGTTTTTTGTTTATCGCCCTTCTTACTTTTGCACGAAAACCCTGCTTTGTTTGCTAAATAATTCGCCGCTATTGTGTTGTATAGCAGATCCAGTTTAATAGGCGCGTAAGCAGCTTTCGATAATTTTAAAGAGTGATGTTCTGACATTATAGCACACAACGAATCCGGTAAACCGCAAGCCTTTGCATATTCGGCACCGGCTTTTGCATGGCCGCTTTCAGAATAATCGGCATCAATATTTACAAGCAAACCTTGCGCAGCTTGTGCAAATTTGCCAATATCATGAATTAGGGCAGCCGTCCAATATTCCTGCAAATTTTCTTGCTTTACCCCACGTTCTTTTGCCAAAAGTTTCGCAAAAATCGCAGTTGCAACAGAATGTTTCCAAAATTTTTCTTGGTCCATACCGATTTCGGTTAAGTTTGCGTATGAGGTCTCAGCAGCCTGCAAAACAATATTTTTTACCGTATTAAGGTGTAATGCAATAATTATACGTTCAAAACTAACATAATCTTGGTTTGAATTCGGGTAAAATTTATAATAAAGGTGCTGAACAAGAAAACTTAGCACAGGATCTAGGCTTACAATGCGTAAAAGGTCGGGTGCAACAGTTTTTGCAGTATCGCAGATTGAAATAGCCTTGTCGGCACTGGTTCTAAGACCCACATATATATGGCGCAGACCAGATGTCTTATGAGTATAATATTTAATTAATCCGTCCCATGCCCTTTTAAAGGGTGAGGCAGTACAGATCGCCTTTTTGCTGTTTATCATTCGGGAATCCATAACGGTCTGGCGGAAACTTCCCTAGAAAATCCGCTTTGTTCACGACCGTCCTCATTATTGTAAGCACAAACTGCAAAATAGTAAAGTGTACCGTTTTTCAAGTTGTTTAGTATTATTGAATTTGTCTTGCCCGCATCAATTGGGGAAGTACCTTGCAATGCATCGGAGCAAAAATAGTAACCCGAAGATGTGCCGTAATACACCACATATCCTGCAGCCGGACCATTATCATTTTTCCACGAAAGCCTAACGGACCCATCGCCCGCTGCTGCAATTATGCCCTGCGGTGCTTTTGGTATACCTTGATTGGTGTACACTATCGTTATCTCTTCTATGTATGGGGTATTTTCGCAATTACCGCTAGGATACAGATCGGCAGCCAACTGCACATAACGCCCTTTTGTATGATTTAATGATGCTCCCGGGGTAAATACCTGCCATTTCTGATTAACTAAATCATATTGTGAATTTGATGTACGCAAAAAGAATTGAACTTGCGAGTCATCACTAAACTTAAACAAGCCGTTTTTTTGATACTCATTTAAACCGCCGTAAACAGCATTTACTCTGCCTCCGGATACGTTGATTTTCTGTATTGCGCAATTTGCATTTTCTAAATCCACCGGATCGCTTTCTAATCTGCCTCCTGCGTTAGGATATTTGCTGGTTTTTGAGGTTTCTAAAAATGTGCTGTAAATTTTAAAATCGTCAAGCATACCGTTAAAGATTTTTCCGATTAAAAAATTTCCGCGCTCGCCTATAACAGGGGACAGCACCTCGCTGCCTTCTCTTCCTGAAACAGTCACATGTTTTATTTCCTGCGTAATGCCGTTAATAACGTACTCTAAAAGACCTCTTTCTCCATCATACCGTAAAATATGATGACTCCATGTTTTTGGTGCTAAGGAATCTTTTGCACTAAGCACAATATTCCTTGCTGCGGCACTTTCCTGTTCTGCAAAAAAGTTCACAAAATTCCAATGCAAGCGGTTTTTATACACAGAAAGATTAAAACTTTGCACATTTGTCCGCTGTGCGCTTACATTTGCAGTGTTTTTGTGTGCAGCTGTCCATGTTATAATTTCTTCGCCGCTTTCCATGCTGTTAGGGTAAAGCCAGAATTCAATAGAAAAGCTGCCTAAAATTCGTCCTGCCGAAAACAAAGCGCCGGAATGTCCTGCCCATATAGTTACCGGACCTCTATCAGTTCCGCTGTATGAAACTGAAATATCTCCGGAAAACAGTGCAGCCCCCCTACCAATCCTAGAGCGGCGCTGCGGGACGGTACTTACTTGAGAGCCCGTAACAATCCGGTAATTTCCGGTTTCGTCCCTAAAATCTGCCGCAGAAGCCTCGTCAAAGGTTAAAACAAGGTCAGTACCCTCAGGCTGCATAAGCTGTGCCGAAGAAAGTGAAAGCACCGGCTTAGGCCGGACATTTTCCAGATACGTAACCTGTTCCCTGTATTTAACCATCTCCCACCCTTGCGCACCGCCTAATGTTTTGTGTTTTTGTTCATCCGCAAACACTCCGTCAACAGAGCATAAGCAAATAAATAAAACAACACAGGCAAGAACGGCGCAAGGAAACCCAAATAATGTGTTAAATTTTTTCATTTTGTTGATTATCGGTATTTTTAATAGAAAACTTTAGCTTTTATTTGACTTAGGGCACGTCTAAATACTAGGGGCACGCAAGATTGCGGCGCATGAGTTTTTAGAGGTGCCCCTTATTAAGCGAGCCCATGGTGTAACCTTCCAGTTCCATTGCGGCAAATAAAAATCCGCTGTCTTTTATCTGTTTTGAAATCTCATCTAACAACTGCTCATTAAAGAACAAAGAGCGTTCTTCAGGGGCTACTTCTATGCGTGCAATATCGTTATGTGAACGGACACGAAATTGCTTAAAGCCTGCATTTTTAAGAACCGCCTCTGCTTTTTCCACACGGGACAATTTTTCCTTGTTGATTGTTTCGCCGTAAGGTATGCGCGATGCCAAACAAGCAAATGCAGGTTTATCCCATGTGGGCAAATTAAATTGTTTTGAAAGATCGCGGATATCTTGTTTTGTAAGTTCTGCCAACCGCAACGGGCTTAGAATTTTTAACTCGCTTAGTGCTTTTAAACCGGGACGGTAATCTTTTAGGTCGTCCATATTAGAACCGTCTAACACTGCGGCAATATTGTGTTTTTTTGCCGCCTCTAAAATATTTCCAAATTCAATTTTTTTGCAGTAGTAACAACGGTCCTTGGGGTTAGAGGCTACAATATCGTCAATTTCATGCTCTTCGATTAAGATATGTTTTATACCAACAATGGACGCTATTTTTTTTGCATCGTCAATTTCTGTTTGCGGTAACATTGGCGATACAACAGTTACGGCAATAGCCTTTTCTTTTAGTGCTTTTGATGCCGCATAACACAAAAACGATGAATCGACACCGCCTGAAAAAGCAACTGCCGCACCATTTGTTTCTGCTATAATTGTCATCAAATGCTGATATTTTTCGTTAAGAGTCATATTTATTAAATATACTACATTTTTAAGAAAGAAGCACCCATTTCAATCTTCGTTATTTCAATCTTCGTCTATGACGATCAATTCGACATCATAGACATTTCCGCCTGAATCAACAGCTCTTTTTTCCAGATCGGAAGCATGGATAGTTATTGTGCCGTTTGTATAATCTAGCTGTGCAACTTGTTTTTCTCTAACTTCAGCTTTACCGGTACCATCAGATGTAAATCTGTATAACTGCAAAGCAACATTTTCTCTATTGATGCTGGCTTTTATGCAACTGCCTTGGTATATCTCATCTTGGTATTCAATTTTATAGCTTTTATTTTTTAGTGTAAGTTTTAAAACATTTTTACTGCCGTCGTTCGTAGTGCCGCCGAATACTTTTTGGCAAGAACCTATAACCAACACAGATGATATAATCATTGCGGTCATTCCCAACATAATCATTTTGTTCCAATTTTGCATAACTTTCATTACTACACTCATTACTACACTACCCATAAATAAATTTAAAATTGCCGGCTCGAATAAAACTTGCCTATAATACATTTTCGGTAGAAACTGAACTATTATAAATTGATATTTGGCAGCATCTGCACACTGCGTTTTAGTATGCCTTGCATGTATGCAATGGCAATGCCGTAGTTTGTAAACGGAATATTTTGATCTCTTGCGCATTTTTGCCTGTAGTGCATTTCGCGGTCGTTCAGCATGCATGCTCCGCAGTGTATAACCATGCGGTATCCTGATATATCCTCTGGAAAGTCGCCGCCGGATCGAAAAACAAATTCGATATTTTTTGATTGATTTTTGTTCTTAACATATTCTCTTATCCAGCGGGGAAGTTTTACAGTCCCTATGTCGTCACACTGACGGTGATGTGTGCAGCCTTCGCAGATTAAGATTTTATCGCCGTCTTTTATTGTCCCAAGTGTTGTAACGCCATGCACTGCTGATTCTAAAAATCCTTTATAGCGGGCAAAGAGTATCGAAAATGATGTGAGCGGTACATCGAAAGGAGTTTCGGCACTTACTTTTGCAAATGCCTGACTGTCTGTAATAACAAGGGCAGGAGGATGTTTTAAGCCTTCAAGTGCCGCCTTAAACAGCTTTTCTGTAACAACTACGGCAATTCCGTCTGCCTCCTCAATGTCGCGGACAGTCTGCTGCTGCGGCAGAATAAGCCTTCCTTTAGGTGCTGCCGAGTCAATCGGTGTAACAAGTACAACTGTGTCGCCGGCTTTGATCAAACCGCCTACAATTTGCAGTTTTGGATCATCGGTTCTAACTGTGCGGGCAATTTTTTCTTTTAATTCGGTTATGCCTAAACCGGTTTTTGCACTTACATAAATTTTAGAAAAAGATTCATTGCACGAGTTATCGCACGAATTACCGCACGAATCATGCGGACTTCCAAGTACAAGATCGCATTTGTTGTATGCAATGATGAAAGGCACTTTCTTGGCTTGAAAGATACTTATAAGCTCGTTCTCTGAGTCCGAGATATTGCTTGTAGAATCAACAACCAGTACAGCAATATCCGTTTTATTAAGGACTTTTTTTGCTTTAGCCACACGCAGATCGCCTAATGCACCTTCGTCATCAATACCCGGTGTATCTATGATTAGGACAGGACCTATAGGCAGCAGCTCCATTGATTTAGAAACCGGATCGGTAGTGGTACCTTTAACGTCCGATACGATTACAAGATCCTGCCCTGTAACAGCGTTTACAAGGCAGGATTTTCCTGCATTGCGCCTTCCAAAAAAACCGATGTGTAACCGCTGGCTGCTTGGTGTTTCATTCATACTACTCATAAATTCCTCCTATAAAGTCGCCCCTTCCCATGTTGGGGATAAAATTAAAACTTGTAATTCGCAGCCGCATACAGCGGATACATTCCGAGGCCTCGTCGCCAGTACATATTTTGTTGTCGTATAGTGCATAGAGTTTGCGCTTTTCCTGCGGCGACAAATTAGGCATAACAACATTTGCACCTGCCATAAGTCCCATTTCGCGTCCCTGCGGATTGATTGTGCCTAACGCCGTTGTTGCAGGAATTAGAGAGGCTGGCAATAGCAAACGCGTAAGCGCAATAAGACGCAAGGTAAGGTTAAGACTGCCTTGCGGATAGCCTGAAAACGGCGTGTCCGCTTGCGGAATAAATGGACCAATGCCTACCATTTCCGGTTGCAGCTCCTGCAAGAATCGCAAATCTTCCAAAAGGCACTTGGGTGTTTGAAACGGAGAACCTGTCATAAACCCTGCACCGGTTTGGAAACCTATTTCTTTTAACTCAAACAAGCATGCCTTGCGGTTTTCCAAACTCATAGATTGCGGGTGCATTTTTTTGTAGTGTTCATTGTTTGCTGTTTCGTGCCGCAATAAGTATCTGTTTGCACCCGCATTAAAAAGCCTTTTGTAACTTTCTTTTGTACGTTCGCCGATTGATAATGTGATTGCATGGCATGGAAACTTAGACCTTATATTGCGTATAACTGACTCTAACATATCATCTGTATAAAACGGATCTTCTCCTCCTTGCAGCACAAAAGTTTTAAAGCCCAGCATATCACCGGTGCGGCAGCAGTCAAGAATTTCTTTTTCGCTTAAACGGTAGCGTTGTACAGCTTTGTTACTGCGCCGCAGCCCGCAATACAAACAATCATTTTTGCAATAGTTTGTAAATTCAATAAGACCGCGAAAATAGACATCTTTTCCGTAATGTCTCTGCCGCACTTGACGCGCCATTGCAAATAACTCCTGCATTTCTGTTTCATCTTCTGAGGTTATGTGATGTAATAATTCACTGTCGTTAAAATATGTCATTCTATTTTCTCTTTAGAGATCGCCGTTTTTACGGTGATACCTTCGATATTGCCAAGTTTTCCTGTCAGCGCATTAATATCATCAAGCTCACCTTTTAGAATGATCGAGATTACCGCCATGTTTTCACCTTCAATAGGAATACCTGTTCTGCCCTTAATAATGCCTTTAAAAGCGGAAACAGTTTCGTTAAATAATTTTTGACTTTTCTTTGGGTTTTCTAAAATAGCCCCGATAACTGCAATTCTTTGCATAAGTGCCTCCTTGAATTTCTAAAAAAAGAAATCACGCTCTCCGGAATTTATTTTTTCTACGTTAGCCGCACATTTTTTCCGTATCTTACTGCTTATAATATTCGGAATATTGCGTATAACAGCTTCTGCTGCTTTTTGTCTAAATGCATCGCCGCCGTAATCTTGTGCATACTCGGTAAGTGTCATTAGTGCGTTAGGCAAGCAGACATTTTTTATTTTGCCGCTTTTTGCAAGGCTCATAAAACGATCCCCTGTACGCCCTGATCTGTAACATGCTGTACAAAAACTAGGAATAAAGTCATCGTCCAAAAGTTCACTGATAATTTCTAAGGCACTCCGATCATCATTTACTATAAACTGAGGGTTGCCTTTTTCCTTCTCTGCATAACCGCCTACACCTGTACACGATCCTGCACTAAGCTGAGATATACCCATTTTAAGCAGTCTGGTGCGCATTTCGTGGGTTTCTCTTGTTGATATTATCATACCGGTAAACGGCACAGCTAAGCGGATAACGGCAACAATTTTTTCAAATGTTTTGTCATCAACAATGTGTGGAAATTGTTCTATATCCATCCCCGTTGCGGCGCATAAACGCGGCACAGAAATAGTATGGAAGCCCACACCAAACTTTTCTTCGAGATGTTCGTTGTGTATCATAAGAGCTATCACTTCTAAGTAAGGGTCTGCAAGTCCGAATAAAACACCGCCGCCTACATCGTTAATGCCGCCTTCTTGAGCGCGGTCAAATGCTGTTAGGTGATATTCATAATTTGATTTAGGTCCGGCTGTGTGCATTTTTTGGTACACATCTTTGTCATAAGTTTCCTGAAACAAAATATAAGTACCTATCCCCACTTCCGCTAACTTTTTATAATTTTCTACAGTTGTTGCTGCAATGTTTACATTGATACGCCGTATCTCGCCGTTTTCAAATTTCATTTCGTAGATAGTATTCATACATTTAATAATGTAATCAATTGGACATTCACTGTCATGCTCACCGGCTTCCAGTGCAATACGTTTGTGTCCCATGCTTTCAAGAATACGCACTTCTTCGCGCACTTCGTCCATAGTCAACTTGCGGCGCTTAAATTTATGCGCAGTATTGTAACTGCAGTATGCGCATTTGTTTACACAATAATCACTAACATACAAAGGGGCAAACATTACGATCCTGTTTCCGTAAATATGTTTTTTAATTTTGTCTGCAATTGCAAAAATACGGTTCAAGTATTTTGGATCGCTTGCTGTTAAAAGAGCTGCAATCTCGCGGTGATTAAGCCCCTGTAAACGTTCTGCCTTGTCAAGTGATTTTGTAATTTCTGCATCACTTGTATTTTTTGATTTTTTAAGCAGGTCTTCGATATAGTGCTTGTCTATAAAATTTTTGCTTTCCTGCACTGCAACGTTTTCGTTGATAGACTTCATACAAACCCCCAATTTGACCAAGGGGATGAATTTTTAGTTTTATTTGTGCATAAGGGATGGACATAGCAATGTTCACAACACTGCCATTAGTTACATTCCCTAAACCAGCCAGAATAATCACTAAGCCGCCAAGGTCATTGATAAATATCTGTCTGCATACCGCAAACATTCTTTACCTAAAACTGTAAGATATTTTATATCTAAAAGTTCAAGGATAGCTTAATGCTATCACGCTAAGTAAATAAAAGCAAGCTTTTTTTAAGGGGTGTGGAGGGCAGTGCCAGTCACAACATCATCAACTTAAGAGCTTAAACCTGAAAAATGTGATATAGTGGGATAGGGGGGACTATGTGGAAAAATTATGTCACAAGAGATTTGGGGAAATGAGAGCAACGATCGGTGATGAAGGAATTAAAGATAATGCACGAATGACGGGTGATACAAGAAGTTGGACACGCAATAGGGCAATGCCGCTATGGAAAATGTTGCTATGCACCATCGGCAGAAAAGCATTGACAGCAAG
>BTID01000144.1:0-22861 GCA_036245275.1 Termitinemataceae bacterium | reverse complement strand
GGCGACTATGACCGTGCCATAGCGGACTACAGCCAGGCTATCAAGATTGACCCGAATGATGCGGATGCGTACTACAATCGCGGGATTGCGTATAAGAACAAAGGCGACTATGACCGTGCCATAGCGGACTTTAGCCAGGCTATCAAGATTGACCCGAATTATGCGGATGCGTACACCAATCGCGGGTTTGCGTATGCCAACAAAAGGGATTTTGACCGTGCCATAGCGGATTTCAGTCAGGTTATCAAGATTGACCCGAATAAGGCGGTTGCTTATAACAATCGCGGAATTGCGTATGCGGGTAAAGGAGATTATGACCGTGCTATAGCGGACTTTAGCCATGCTATCAAGATTGACCCGAATAATGCGGATGCGTACAACGGTCGCGGGAATGCGTATTACGACAAAGGCGAATATAACCGTGCCATAGCGGATTATACGCAAGCACTCAAACTGAATCCGAATCATCCTTATGCAAAAAAATGGCTTGAAGAAGCCAAAAAAAAGGCACGGTGAAATATACAGAGGGTGTGAAGAAGTTTTAAATGTTTGGAAAATGTATTGCTAAGTGCCTTAACAAGTCCAAAAACAAACCACGAAATCTATAATCTGACATTGGAAAATGAATAAAATTGTTATGCGGGCGAAGAGTGCCAAAAAACATTCCGTTGCAATAACTTGCGCGTTAGGTGGGTGATACATAAAAAAAAAAAAAACTGGGTGCAACCAAAAATAATGGCGAACTGCTAAGGCAAATTTAACACGGAGGTACGGGAGGTACACGGAGAAGACACCCTCTGTGTTCCTCTGTGAGCCTCTGTGTTAAAATTATTTAAATATGTGCCATTAAAAATTGTTGCACCCCGGGTGCAATGCACTGGTATTTAGACCCTTTACTTTAAATCGCAAAATTTGCTAAAATATAATCATAAGAACATCACAAAAATGACACAAAAACAACCTTTAAAATCCCTTTTGTTACGTTTACTCACGATTACCGCTCTGTGCATTCTGTCCACCGCTTACGCCGTAGCGGCAGATGACCAACTAAGCCTTGACGATGCTATAGAACAGTCGGTAGAGGAGCTTAGTGTCAAATTAAATGCAGGTACCAGAGTTGCAATAGTTGCTTTTGAAGCAGAAAACGATAATATTGCAGGATATGTAATGGATGAGCTAACCGGTGCTTTTGTGAATAGCCGCTCTACCGCTACGACCCGCGCCTAAAAGATGAGGGCAAAAACCCCTTCCAACTCGACAGCAAAGAAGCCTCCACATCACTGGAAGATTTCATGTACAAAGAGGTGCGCTTCAAGAGCCTAAAAGCCGCATCGCCTGACCGCGCCGACGCACTACTAGCCAAGGCAAAAAAGCAAGTCGAGCGCGTTTACAAGGGGTATGAGTACTTGTCAAAAAGGCCGTTCTAGTTCTACGTAATGAAAGTTTTAAACGCCCGCTTCCGAAATAGGAGCGGGCATTTTTTTGGGGGAGTTTTAATTCTTGAATATATTAAATATAGCGTGATATTATGAGCATAAGGTATGTAGAAGTTAAAAAAGAAAAAATATTAGGAGACGGTTTTGGAAATACTTAGTTTTGTAATTTCAGCAACAACAGTTTTAGGACTTATTGTTTTTTTTATCATGTTTGTGATAACGGAAAATAAAAAAATAAAAAAACGAGAAATTGAATTTTCTATTTTGAAAGAGCAACTAGAAATATGTAATAATATACAAAAACATTCTCTTGCTTTTGATGATAAATTTACAGAGAGTAACGCAAATTTGAAAGAACAGCTCGAAATACTAGGTAATAACATACAAAAATGCTATCTTGATTTTGACGATAAATTTACAGAGAGTCACACAAATTTCTTTCAATATTGTAAAAAATTTGAAAAATCACTAAACGAATATTCTGTTGAAATAAGAACACAAGAAATAGGACTACAAGCAGAAATGCAAGTATAAAATTTCATTGCATAATCAAGTAATATGTTGCGGACAAAAGAGGTTAGATTTTGTGTTATACAATAAAACAACCAAAAAATCTGTAGCTATAGAGGTTGATGGTAGGCAACATTTTTTACAAAATGGCTGGAAAGAGAATTATACCATTGAGCATATTGAACGGATGAATATTTTGACAAGAGCAGGTTGGAACATAATTAATACACCTTATTACAAATGGTATAAAGACGGTTGGTTGAGAGATGAACATGATGCGGAATTTAAACAAGAATTGGATAGAATATATAAAGAAATAGATGAATATATTAAATAAATATTTGATTGAGCCTTATTAGCAGAGATTAGTTAAAGCAGTCATAATGTCGTATAACGTATGTTAAACGAAATGTCGCTTGATTTTTTTATAGGAGTTTTTAATGATTGAGATTTATCGAAAAGTTGCCTCTGCCTTGATTAAGACATATGATGGAATATCACCATTGCGTCTACCAAAATACCATAACAATGATGTAAAAGAATTTCGTGTTTCTGAGCAAGAATCAAAAACAATATTTTCGCATATATTTTTCACGGAAAACATTCCATTCTCGATAGAAGTCCCAACAATATCAAAACATAATTTTTCCGGCAAAAGTTCCAAAAGTGCTCGTTTTGATATGAGCATATATGATAAAGAAACTAAAGAAATAAAATATGCGATAGAATTAAAGGCGCATAATCCTGTATTAGAACATATCCGTAGGGATATAGAAAAGTTTGCATGTTCTGATTTAGATTGTATTTGGTTTCATACTCTTGAAAATGCCAATAAAAAAACTTATGAAACTTTACTAAATAAATTTAAGGTAACAATACAATCTGAAAATAATAAAATAAAAGGAAAACATCTATGGGATTTTGTTATTGTTGTTTTAAAACAAAAAGAAATGTATTATTATCAATTAGAAATATCGCAAGATTCAGCGTTTCAATTTGGAACAATAAATGATTTCACAAAAGAATTAGTCTAAGCGCCACTTCGTATAGCGTATTGAAGTGCGCCGTACTACATTAATCTATATCTATTATAATATTTTTTTGATATTTTTATGTAGAAGCTTATTCAAAAATAAATTCCAATAATTCTTTTATTATTTTTCCATCCATATTTCTCGACATTCTATATAAGCGTATTCCAGAATTACCACAATTTTCCCCTCTGGTTACTTTAGTAACATTAATATCATCTTTTAATTCAGATTTTAACTTTATCCAATTAGGCTTATTTCTAAAATCTTTTTTTATTCTTACAATTACACTCCATTGTTTTCCATTTATAACGCAAGAACCACCAGCTACATTTGAACTGTCAATGCGCAAAACCTCAATATAATCATTTTCAAAGATAATAGGTGGATCCATTACCCAATTTTGCTCTGTTTCTCCATCTCTAAATTGATTAAGCCTTATTATTATTTCATTAAGTTCCATATAAATTCCCCTTTTATTTATTCTACAGATATTTTACTCTTTTGCCAATAATTTCATACAATTTTTACAAAAAAATCTTAGGCACAATTGCACATAACTCCGTGTACACGACGTTAGCTTCATTTACTTGCATGTTGGCAATATCATAAAAAAGCTACGGCCTTACCGAATTTGTGACATATTCTGACGGTAGATTAAACTGATTTTTATGCTCGTCCCAGTAACCGAATTTACAAATCCCTAGTCTGGATAATACAAGGCACCCCTAAAAACTAGGGGCACACAAGATTGCATCTCATGAGTTTTTAGAGGTGCCCTTCACTTTGAATCGCAAAAATTGCTAAAATATAATCACAAGAACATCACAAAATGACACAAAAACAGTCTTTAAAATCCCTTCTGTTACGTTTACTCACAATTACCGCTCTGTGCATTCTGTCCGCCGCTTACGCCGTAGCGGCAGATGACCAACTAAGCCTTGACGATGCTATAGAACAGTCGGTAGAGGAGCTTAGTGTCAAATTAAAGGCAGGTACCAGAGTTGCAATAGTTGCTTTTGAAGCAGAAAACGATAATATTGCAGGATATGTAATGGATGAGCTAACCGGTGCTTTTGTGAATAGCCGCATTGAAGTTGCAGACCGTAATAATCTTCCATACGTGTACAAAGAGCTGGGCTTTCAGATGAGCGGGGATGTAAGCGATAAGACAGCCCAGTCTGTAGGGAAATTCGTGGCGGCACAGTATGTTATCACAGGGCAGCTACTCAATACCGGCAGCAGCTACCGCTACAGAATAAACGCCATTAATGTGGAAACAGCCGTGCACGAAGGATCAGTGCGGCTCAATGTACAAAACGACCGTGACTTTAAAAAACTACTCGCTGTCATAACAAAAAATAATTCGGTTACTCGTTCCGCAAAATATGCCGTTACCGAAAACACCCGCCCCACCACAGCCGGAACCTACATTGACAGAGGACTGCATTTTGCCAGCCGCGGCGAGTACGATATGGCAATCGAAGATTTTAGCGAAGCTATAAAACTTGACCCGAATGATGCGAATGCGTACTTCAGCCGTGGGAATGCGTATACCAAAAAAGGCGACTATGACCGTGCCATAGCGGACTTTAGCCAGGCTATCAAGATTGACCCGAATGATGCGGTTGCGTACAACAATCGCGGGGGTGCGTATCACGAAAAAGGCGACTATGACCGTGCCATAGCGGACTACAGTCAGGCTATTAAGATTGACCCAAATTATAAGGCTGCGTACAGCAATCGCGGGATTGCGTATGACGACAAAGTGAATTATGACCGTGCCATAGCGGACTACAGCCAGGCTATAAAGCTTGACCCTAATTATGCGAAAGCGTACTACGGTCGCGGGATTACGTATAAGAACAAAGGCGACTATGACCGTGCCATAGCGGACTACAGCCAGGCTATCAAGATTGACCCGAATGATGCGGATGCGTACTACAATCGCGGGATTGCGTATAAGAACAAAGGCGACTATGACCGTGCCATAGCGGACTTTAGCCAGGCTATCAAGATTGACCCGAATTATGCGGATGCGTACACCAATCGCGGGTTTGCGTATGCCAACAAAAGGGATTTTGACCGTGCCATAGCGGATTTCAGTCAGGTTATCAAGATTGACCCGAATAAGGCGGTTGCTTATAACAATCGCGGAATTGCGTATGCGGGTAAAGGAGATTATGACCGTGCTATAGCGGACTTTAGCCATGCTATCAAGATTGACCCGAATAATGCGGATGCGTACAACGGTCGCGGGAATGCGTATTACGACAAAGGCGAATATAACCGTGCCATAGCGGATTATACGCAAGCACTCAAACTGAATCCGAATCATCCTTATGCAAAAAAATGGCTTGAAGAAGCCAAAAAAAAGGCACGGTGAAATATACAGAGGGTGTGAAGAAGTTTTAAATGTTTGGAAAATGTATTGCTAAGTGCCTTAACAAGTCCAAAAACAAACCACGAAATCTATAATCTGACATTGGAAAATGAATAAAATTGTTATGCGGGCGAAGAGTGCCAAAAAACATTCCGTTGCAATAACTTGCGCGTTAGGTGGGTGATACATAAAAAAAAAAAAAACTGGGTGCAACCAAAAATAATGGCGAACTGCTAAGGCAAATTTAACACGGAGGTACGGGAGGTACACGGAGAAGACACCCTCTGTGTTCCTCTGTGAGCCTCTGTGTTAAAATTATTTGGTGAACTTTTATCACTCATAACCCATCACTTTCCTTCTCTGTGTTATCTGTTTACATCTGTGTAATCTGTGGTTAATTCTGTGGTTAAAATTCTTACGTTTTATTTATTGCTAAGATACTTTCTGCCAAACGTCCGCTTGCAGGCAGGCCGTATCTATAATATAATTTATGTATGGCAAAACAACATGCACATTGGGCGGATGAAACTGCCGCAAAGATTGTAAGCGAGAAGGGCAACAAAGAACTATATACATGCGCCTCGGGAATTACGCCTTCCGGCACTGTTCATATAGGCAATTTCCGCGAGATTATTTCCGTTGATTTGGTTGTCCGCGCTTTGCGTAGACAGGGCAAAAACGTGCGCTTTATTTATTCGTGGGACGATTACGATGTATTCCGCAAGGTGCCGCTTAATATGCCGCAGCAAGACGAGCTTGAAAAATTTTTGCGTTTTCCTATCACAATGGTGCCTGACCCATGGAAGCGCGATGCCAGTTATGCCCGCCATCATGAAGTTGATGTAGAATCGGTATTACCGGCGGTTGGGATTGCGCCGGAATTTTTGTATCAGACCGAACGTTACCGTGCTTCTATATATGCCGAGGGTATCAAGAAGGCTCTAGGTAAACGTGCCGAATTAAAGAGTATTTTGGATAAATTCCGCGATGAAGATCATAAGATTCAAGGTGAATGGTGGCCTATTAGCGTTTTTTGTGATGAATGTACACGTGATGATACCGAAATTATCGGGTGGGACGGTGATTATGGCGTAGAATACCACTGTAATCTTTGTGATCATACAGAAACTGCCGATTTACGCAAGGCTAAAGGGGTAAAATTATTGTGGCGTATTGATTGGCCTATGCGCTGGGCGTACGAAAAGGTTGATTTTGAGCCTGCCGGTAAGGATCATCACAGCCAGGGAGGATCTTTTGATACCAGCCGCCTTGTTTGCAAAGAAGTTTATGACTATGATGCCCCTGTTTCATTCCGTTATGACTTTATAGGCATTAAGGGATCTGACGGAAAAATGTCCAGCTCTAAGGGCAGAGTTATCGACTTAACAACGCTTTTACGTGTTTACACGCCGCAAATATCCCGTTATCTGTTTGCAGGAACTCGTCCAAACACCGAATTCACTATTTCTTTTGATCTTGATGTTATCAAAATCTACGAAGACTACGACCGCACAGAGCGCATTGTTTGGAAAGTTGATCCTGCAAAAGATGAGGATCATTATCAAAAAGAGCTGCGTATTTATGAACTGTCGCAAGTGGACGCTATGCCGGAAAAAATGCCTTTCCAAGTGCCTTTCCGCCACCTTTGCAACCTTTTACAAATTGCTGATTTCGACATAGAAAAGACGATTTGCGGATTGCAACTAACTCCCGATGACTCGCAAATTCCTGCCCTTAGAACACGTTGTCAATGCGCTATAAACTGGATCAACGAATATGCACCTGAAGAATTTTGCTTTAAGCTAAAACCTGACGGAGAGATTGCCGCTTTGTCAGATGCTGAAAAAACAGCAGTAAAAATTTTACGCGACACAGTTATTGCAAACGTGGACAGTTACACGGAAGACAAACCGTGTGCTGAGGCAATTTACAAGGTTGCGCAAGATTGCAATATGGAGCCAAAGGCTCTGTTTAGGGCAAGTTATCAGGCACTAATAGGCAAAGATCAGGGACCGCGCCTTGCATCATTTTTACGCACAATCGGCAAATCTAGGCTTTTAGGAATTCTAAAGGCGTACAATTAGCGGTTGCAGTTTGTAACGTTTGCTTAAAAGGGAAATGAATGGAAGCCAAAAAAAATAAACTTGATATATCTTCAAAAATGATAGAAAATGTCGTTTTTGGAATAATACTCATTGCACTCTTCTTATTAGCGTGCAGGTTGTTTGCACCTTTCTTTACCGTCTTGTTGTGGTCTGTAATTTTATTTGTAATTTTTAATCCGTTGTATAAAAAGATTACAAAAAAAATAAATCCGGACACATTTTTTGGTAAAGCGCAAAAAAATATTCTAGCCCTTTTATTTGCTGTCGGGACAGCGCTTGTTATTTTAATTCCGCTGGTTTTTGTGGCATCGCAATTTTTTAAACAAATTATGGATCTTGTACGTATATTGCATAATCAATTTATGTACGGCGATTCCGTATTGCAAACAATACTTACAAACTTTTCTACCTTTCTTGCAGAAATTACCGATAGTCAAATTGATTTATCAGCCGACGAGTTACGCCGCCGCCTGCTTTCATTTTTAAACAGCGGCTTATCCAATGTGCTGAACTTTTCAAAACACATAGCCCTAAACATAGGCAGCTTTCTTGTTACATTAACTTTTATGATATTTTGTCTTTTCTTTTTTTATATGGATAGCGTATTTCTTTCCAATCTGTTTTTAAATTTAATACCGATCAAAAAAGAATATATTGTAACGCTTGTAAAAAAATTTAAAGACATAACAAAAAATCTTTTTTTAGGATACATCATTGTAGCTCTTTTCCAAGCTATACTTGCCTACATTGTGTTTAGAGTTTTTCATGTTGAAGGTGCTCTTGTGTTTTCCTGTCTTGTCTTTATTTGTGTCTTTATACCGATGATTGGCGGCGCTATCGTTTGGCTGCCTCTAGGCATAGTCCGGATAGCCTCCGGAGACTTAACAGGCGGAATTGTTTTTATCATAGTTTCTGCAATTTGCATCTCGCTTTTTGATAACATACTACGCCCGTTTTTTTTACAAAACAGAATCCAGCTGCACCCTCTTATCATTTTCTTTTCGATACTGGGCGGTTTAGCTGCATTCGGTTTTAATGGGTTGGTTTTGGGGCCTATGATTGTAATTTTGTTTTTAACAGTACTTGATATTTTTTTAACAGAACATCAAATCGAACATAAAAAAACAAAATATCAAGAAGAAGAATAGCAGGAGGTATTATGGACAGCAACGACAATGCATGCGGAATTATTACAGTTGTAGGAACGGATCAGGTGGGCATTATTGCAAAGGTAAGTGCATTTTTAGCACAACGCAGCATCAACATCGAAGACATTAGTCAGACAGTATTGTCCGGTAATTTTGTTATGATGATGATGGTCAATTTAAAAAGCGCATCAAAAGATTTGGAATCGCTTAAAAAAGATTTAAGTACTATGGGCGATGCAATGAATGTTTCGATCAGTTTGATGCATGAACGTGTATTTAGTGCAATGCACAGAATTTAAATACAGATTATAATCGTACTAGAATCAGCACTTGTTTTATTCTATAATTTATGAATGTTAGTAATCAGGCATAGCGTCCTAAACACAAAGGAAAATAGGTGATTAAATATGGCAAATAAATCAGGAGAACTTGACTTTAGCATAGAGGAGCTCGGTCCTCGTAATATAGTTTCGCCAATTACAATGTCAAAAAAACATGGCGATTTTATTGCGGAATATGTAAACGATGATGATTTCATCAGGTATGATACAGGGGCGGTTCTTGGCGAACAAAGCCCGCTTACAAGGGCGCAAGTGCTGGAAAAAGCCGGTCCGCGCGAGATGATATATTTTATGCCCGAACATGTTCATGCCGGTATCGTTACTTGCGGCGGTCTCTGTCCGGGAATAAATGATGTTATCCGCTCAATTGTCCGATGCTTGTGGTATCACTATCGTGTGCGCCGCATTACCGGAATCAGATACGGCTATCGCGGTTTTCTGCCTGAATACAGCTATCCCACGCAGGAGCTTACTTTAGACTGGGTTGATGCCATACATAAAGTAGGCGGCACTGTACTTGGTTCCTCGCGCGGCGGCGGCAAAGAAGTTGTAAAAATTGTTGATGCCATAGAGCAGCTCAATTTGAATATCCTTTTTACAATTGGCGGCGACGGAACACAGCGCGGCAGTTTGGATATAGCAGGCGAGATTGAAAAACGCCATCTAAAAATTGCTTGTGTCGGAATTCCAAAAACTGTTGATAATGACTTTTCGTTTATTCAAAAATCATTCGGCTTTGATACTGCCGTAGCCCGCGCTGTCGATGCCGTAGCTTCTGCACATATGGAGGCAAACTCGCAGCCTTACGGAATAGGCTTAGTTAAACTTATGGGACGCGAATCAGGCTTTATAGCTGCTCACACGGCACTGGCAAGCCATGAAGTGAACTTTGTTCTTGTTCCCGAAGTGCCCTTTGATCTGGAAGGTCCTAACGGATTTTTTGAACACTTGGAAAAACGGCTGCTTAACAGAAAGCATGCAGTTGTTATTGTTGCCGAAGGTGCAATGCAAGACGAGCTTGCAAAAAATGCTGGCACTGATGCTTCCGGCAATTTAAAAATGGTTGATGTCGGTCCGTATTTAAAACAACGCATAGAAGAGCACTTCAAAAAAATCGGAATGGAAATTACGTTAAAGTACATCGATCCAAGTTATCAAGTTCGATCTTCTGTTGCGGTTCCTGTTGATTCAATTTACTGCGACAGACTTGGGAATGCAGCGGTTCACGCTGCAATGGCAGGAAAAACAAAAGTTGTAATTGGTTTGGTAAACGGCGAATTTGTCCACCTGCCTATCAAAGCTGCCGTATCACGGCGCAGTCACATTGATCCGGAATCAAGTTTATGGCGGGATACATTAGATGCAACACATCAGCCTTTATTGATGACCAATGCATCTGCCGGTATCAATTTTAGGGACGGCTCCATATACAAGCCTAGAAAATAAAAATCCCCGCCGCCGGAAATTGCGCTTTTCCTAATAATCGGGCGTGTTCTCGTTTGTTTCGCCTGACCACTCCCAACTTTTCCATTTGTCGGTTTCTTTTTTGCGGACATATTCAAAAAGAATTTCGCGTTTACGGCGGTTCTCATCTTCGTTTACATAACCTTGTTGAGTTGTCCGGACATGAGCAGTTTCTTGTTGACGCAAAAGGGAAAGCACACTTAACTCAAGATTTAATTTTGCGTTCATACGCGAGCCGTCAGCTTCCAGTGCGCCTTTAAACTTTTCAGCCGCTTGCAGCATCTCGCCGCTTTTAAAACGGACAACTCCGCTGTTGTAGCGTATACGGTATATCAATTCTTTTTTATCTTCGCGTAAAGCTTTTTCTTCTGCAGAACTGAAACGCTCAAGGGCGGCATCGCTCTGTTCCATAGCAAGATACGCACAGCCCAATGCATACTCCGCGTAGGCTGCCTCCGCACTGTAGTCCAATGCATCAAAATAAGCACTCGCCGCTTCGACATACATACCGCGTGAATAATAAAAATTGCCCAGCGCAACCTTTAATTTGCCGTTCGTCTGCAAACACGAATAAAAAAACTGGGTAAGCAAAATCAAAATTAAAATACGAAAAATATTTTTTATCATTTCTTTTTATCCTTCCCATGGGTAGCCTGATCCGCCTGCGGTCCACTGCACAAACTGTACTGCGGTGCGCGGCGAGCGTCCATTAAACCAGCGTTCCCACTTCAGTGCATTTTCTTTAAATTCTTTTAGCTGTTCCTCTGTTACATCTTGCGGTAAAATGCCGTTGTTTTTTGCTATGAATATCGCAATGCGCAAATATTCTTCCTGCGAAGGGGAAGCAAAAATTACTGTTACACCGAATCTGTCGGCTAACGAAAGTTGTTCCTGCATTGTATCAAATGCGCGTACATCACCTGTTGATGCCGGTCTGTCGATTAATTTTTCTTTTACAAGATGACGGCGGTTACTGGTTGCATAGATGACAATGTTTTTTGGTTTTGTTTCTATGCCGCCTTCTAAATATGCTTTTAACATATTGAATTCGCTGCCGCCTTCTTCAAAAGAAAGGTCGTCAATAAAAATAATAAATTTAAGTGAGCTGCGGTTCTTTAATTTGTCAATAAGATTCGGTAACAAATTTAAATTATTTTTCCGCACTTCAATTAGACGCAATCTGCGTTGTGCATATTCATTACTTACAGCTTTTACCGTTGCAGATTTTCCGCTGCCCCTGTCGCCATACAGCAAGAGGTTGTTTGATACACCGCGGCCATCTAAAAAACGCTGCGTATTAGAAATAATAATGTTACGTTGATCTTCATATCCGCTTAGATCTTTTAGCATAATTTTGTCAGGATATGATGCAGGGTACAAATTATTTTTGTGCGGACACCAATAAAACATTGTTCCGCTTGCTAGTACACCTGCACCATGCTGCTTGATATATTTTAAAAAATAATTAATTGTAAAATTATTTTTACTTGCAGCGGAGGACATACACAGAACTTTTGCTTGCGCCATTATATTTTTAGAAATTTCCTCAGTTGCTTCTGATTTATCATTCTTTAAAACAGCCGCTATATTTTCTGCTAGTTTTATAATATCAAGTGATGCAATGTTATGCAGTTTTTGCAAATCCTGTTCGGCAAGAAGATTAAGGCGTTCTGTTTCTGCTGATCTTTCTACAGCAAGCGTCCATAGATTTTCGTTTTGCAAAGTTTTATTAAATACAATATCAAAAAAAGATTCTGAATTGACGTTTTCCTTTACGCAAAGGAAAACGAACTTTGACCATAGCAAAACGATATGTGATACATCTGATAGACAAGCGATTTTTTTTAAAACACAAAATAAAGGATCTTTTTTTAGCGGCATAAATAATGTCAAACTGTCAATATTGTATATAATAGATTCATTCATTTAGGAAGCTCCGTTAGTGCTTTCGCGGCTTTTTCAAGCTGTTTAAGCGAATTGGAATGTATGTTTCTATATCCCATTTGAACAAATAGTTTCCTGTTTTTTTGATTGATTTCGCTGGATTCGTAAAACCGTATGTATGTGTATTCTTTGCCGTCTACGAAAGCTGCGCATGCATACCATACGGCTGTCAGTTTGCGTATTGTTTCATTTTCACCTATCTGTTTATGAATTTCACCGTAAGACTTTTTATTAGAATTAAGAACCGGATCTAAAGCTGTTATAGTAGCTGTATAGTATGATTCATCGGTTACCGGTCCTACTTTTGTTGCATATACAAATACCGCTGTGGTAACATTATCTTTTTTATCTAAAATTTTTACACTTTTTGTTTTTGTCAAACCGTCAATATAAACATTATGATGATTTTCTATATTCTTCATAATGCGGACAACATTTTCAAGTGGAACATCCAGCACATTGTGCGTATCAACTTCTACAATAAGCCAATTATCATCAGTTACTTCTACATTTGAATAAATTATATCAGGTCCTTTTTTTAAAAGAGATTTTAAATCCGTTTCGTCTGCGATAGCCAAATTTGCACTATATAAATTTGTGATAGACAAATTTGCATTATATAAATTTTCTTGCGCACATAAATAAAACGGCAAAAAATAAAATAGAAAAAACAAAGATGCCGTTTTTAGCGCGCAAGATTTTTTCATAGCTAAGATAAAAGCCTGTTGATGCTTTTTACAAACGCAGATGGATCATTTAATTTTACACCTTCTACAAGCAATGCTTGATCCAGCAGTACGCTTGAAATATCGGCAATCACTGTTTCATCACCAGTGTTTTTTATTTTTGCTGTAATAGGATGTTCAATATTTACTTCGAGTATCGGTTTTATATCCGGCACTTGAGTTTGACCTACAGATTTTAACAACTGCGCCATTTGTATAGACGGATCGTTTTCGTCAGCAACAATACAAGAAGGCGAATCGTGCAGACGTTTAGAAATTTTTACATCTTTTACACGATCTCCCAATGCCTTTTTAATTTTTTCGATGACAGGTTTTGCATCATCTTCTGTTTTCTTATCTGTTGTTGTACCCAACTCTTCGTCAGAACCGGATCTGTTTACAGATTTTATTTCCCATTCTTTAGAGGCATCGCCTGCTGTAGTTTTATAGTTACCAATTTGCGGCATTACGAATTCGTCAATTTCTTCGCCGCACAGCAAAACCTCCCAACCCTTTTCTTTATATGCTTCCAGCAACGGCGAGTTCTTTAAAGTTTCCGCAACTCCGCCTGTTATATAGTAGATGTACTTTTGAGATGACGGCATGCGCTTTGTGTAATCAGCCAAACTTGTCCAGCCTTCTACAGTTGTACTTTTAAATCTAACCAGATCCATAAGAGAATCGCGGTTTCCCCAGTCGCTGTACAAACCCTCTTTTAATGGCCTGTTATACTGTTCGATAAACTTATTGTATTTTTCAGAATCACTAGAGGCTAGGGATGCAAATTCGGAAAGCACTTTTTTAACAGAAGCATTTTTAATATTCATTAAAACTTTGTTTTGCTGCAAGATTTCGCGGCTAACATTAAGCGGAAGGTCTTCGCTATCTATAACGCCGCAAATAAAACGCAAATACGCAGGCATTAACTCTTTGTCATCATCTGTAATAAACACACGCTTTACATAGAGTTTTACGCCGGGTTTGTAATCTGCGCGGAACATATCAATAGGGGCAGTTTGAGGTACATAAAATAAAGTTGTGTATTCCAGAGAGCCTTCTGCTTTTGTATGAACATACAGTAAGGGTTCGTCTCCTGCGTGATTGATTTGTTTATAAAATTCTTTGTAGTCTTCTTCTTTTAATTCAGTTTTTGAACGTCTCCAGATTGCAGTTCCGGAATTAATTTTATCTGTTTTTGTTTTGGTTTCTTTTACTTCGCCTTTTTCTCCGTATTCTTTTTCTTCGTAAGTTAAATAGATTGGAAAGGCAACATGGTTTGAATAGCGTTTGATAATATCTTCGATAGACCAGCGGTTTGCATACTCAGTACCTTCCTCTGTTAGGTGCAATATAACTGTGGTGCCCTGTGTTTCCCTCTGTGCAGGTTCTATAGAGTAGGTATCTTTACCGCCGCTTGTCCACTTGTATGCGGCATCTTCACCTGCTTTGCGGCTAATTACTTCTATGTTGTCAGACACCATAAATGCCGAATAAAATCCCACACCGAATTGTCCTATCAGGTTGCTGTCTTTTTTTGCGTCGGTGTTTAGGTTTTCTAAAAACGCCTTTGTGCCGGAACGTGCGATTGTGCCCAGTGAATCGACTAGATCGTTTTCGTTCATACCGATTCCGTTATCGCTAACCGTCAATGTTTTTTGATCCTTGTTAAACGAAATGTCGATATGCGGATCAAAAGACAAGTTTTTTAACGCCTCATCGGATACCGTTAAATACTTTAACTTGTCCAACGCATCCGATGCGTTGGAAACAATCTCCCGCAAAAAAATCTCGCGGTTTGAATAAAGTGAGTGAATGATGAGGTGTAAAAGTTTGCTTACCTCAGTTTGAAATTGCCGCTCTGCCATAAGAGCCTCCTGTATATTTTTTATATTTACATTCGCCTGAAATACGGGCGTTGTTTTTATACAGTTAAATATATACAAAAAATCAGTTTTTTTAAAGTAGCATAAATTCAGCAAAAGCCCGCTAATAATACAACACTTTAACAACAGGTACCCAGCCTGACCTGCCGTCTTCTGTTTCTACATAAGCCCATTTAGAAGTGCTGGATCGCACTGTGGCTTTTTCGCCTTCATAAAAGAACACATCTGTTTTTCGGGCAAGTTCGGGAACAGCGTTTGCATAGCCTGCTTTTAATACCGCCGTATTTGAATTTTTACGCAGACTCGTTGTAAAAAATGCTGCGCTTACAAAAAAAGCTGCAACACAAAGAATAACTGTCATTCGGGCAGTAGGGTTTAATAAAGCGCCGCTCTGCGCAGTTGCGGCGGGTATTTTGTCTAAAAATGTTTTTGTAGAATTTTTAAACATTTTGTTTGAGCTTGAATCGATGCGGTACTGTATTCCTTTTTTTATTTTTTGAACGGCAAAAAAGATCAATATAAAAAATAATGAACTGCTTATTATTCCAAGCATAATTATCAGCAAAAACGAATACAAACTTTCGTTAGAGCTGTCGTCAATGTTTAAATTTTTTTCTACAGAAATACGCAATGGGATAAGATATTGCCCATAAAAAGAAGACTTTTCTGCTTTGCGCAAAGAAGCTACAGATTGCGCATAGTTACCATCTTCCCAATATTTTTTTGCAATACTTGCAGTCTTTAATAAACTTTTTCTAAGTATAATAAATTTTGAAAAATCATAAAGAGGGAATGGAGTCTCTAAAAATAATTCCGTATCTGATTTGTAATCTTTTACTCCGATTTCATCTAAGTTTGCAGTATGATCATTTACGTTTAAATCGTTTGCATCATTTGAATTAGCGGTCTCTGTTACGGCGGCATCTAACGCAGATACTTCATTTTGCAGCGGGTCCTCAGTAACACGTATAGTTAAAGCCGGAACAGATAAGGTGCGTCCCTCAAACCTAAAACTATGCGAAGCAATGCGGACATCTTTTTTATCCAGCGGCAAAATTCGCACCTTAAAATGAATCCCCAAATTTTTATCTGCAACAGAAACCGGCAACTCTTCAATAATTGCATTTTCCGGTGCTTCTATACGCAACGGCAAAGTTTTATTTGCCATTTTTTCTTTTTCAAATTCTAAAAGACGCAAGCCGGCTTCTATCGTCTGTCCAACTACAATTGATTCCGGCGGCCTAGACCAAATTTCAGCGCCTATCCATTGCATACGTCCTGCTTTAATTGTCCTTTCATCTTGAACATTAACGTGCACCCTCTTTGTAGCTGCGGTCCTGCCTGGAATTGCCACCTCGAATGCTCCCAAATAACGGCTGCCTATAGTAAGAGGAATAAGCAAAAATTCAACACAGGTCCATCGATCGGTAAGCCCTGAATTATTGCGTAAAAGCTGAACATCCGTCCTAACGCGCTCTATTGCAAAATTATCTTCAAAATCAGGAGGCATAACACGCACCTCAATAGGATTGGGATGATTGACCATAACCGTTATTGCAAACGGCACATTCAGTTCAATATCGTCAGATGAAAGCTCGGTAAATACATCAATTTGCGGTCCTTCGTAAACAGAGGCCGTTTCATCTTCTGCAACCGGTAACTCCGCATCGTCTTCGTCTGTTGTAAAGATGTTCTCTTCGTCTTCCTCGTCATAAGAGTTTTGTGCAGAGGCAAAACTTACCGCACAAAAAAGCATGCCTAAAATTGCAAATAAAAAAAACTCATTTCTGCGGTTTGATTTTATCTTCACTGATAATTACCTATACTCTTCCCAAGATTTAATTTCCAAACCTTGTTTTTTGTATTGCACAAGTGCGTCAACAAATTGGCGTCCTACTTTTATGTTTGTAATAAGCGGTATGTCAAAGTCTATTGCCATTTTGCGGATTATAGAATTATTTTTTAATTCCTTGTCCAAATTATTTTTTGGTATATTGATGATCAATTCTATTTTTCTGCTTTGAATTAGTTCTGCAATGTTAGGCTCTTTTGATTCAAGCGGCCATGCAGCATCGCAAGTTTTTATATTTTTGCTTGCTAAAAATTTTGCCGTGCCATGCGATGCATAAAGTTCATAACCCATCTGGGTAAGTTTAAAAGCTGAATCCAAGAACGAAAGTTTTTCTTCCAAGCTGCCTGTAGAAAGTAAAATATATTTTTTTGGAATTCGGTAGCCTACACTGATCATTGCTTTTAAAAAGGCATCGTTTAAGTTATCTCCTATGCAGCCTACTTCGCCTGTACTTGCCATTTCAACGCCGCTAACAGGGTCGGCACCGTGCAATCGCGAGTAACTGAATTGCGCCGCCTTTACACCTACGCAGTCCATATCGAATACAGATGATGTTATTTTTTCTACAGGCAGGTCAAGCATTGCACGCACCGCCATATTGATCATGTTTACACGGCTGACTTTTGAACAGAACGGAAAGCTGCGGCTTGAACGTAAATTACATTCAATAACACGCACACGATTCCGTTGTGCCAAGAATTGCACGTTGAACGGACCTGTAATATAAAGTGCTTTAGCGATTGCCCCTGAGATTTTTCGGATCTTACGAATCGTTTCTATATACAAACGTTGAGCAGGTAATGCAACTGTCGCATCACCTGAGTGAACACCGGCGTTCTCTACATGCTCTGTTATTGCTGAAAATAAAATCTCGCCATGCTTTGCAACGGCATCGATTTCGATCTCTTTTGAGTTCTCTACAAACTTACTAATTACTACGGGGTGTTCAGCAGAAACACAGGCAGCAAGGTTTAAAAATTTTTCCAAACTCTTGTTATCCCATGCAACATTCATTGCAGCTCCTGATAGCACATAACTGGGACGAATCAAAACAGGATAACCGGCATCCGAGGCGAATTTTTTTGCATCATCAAAATTGCTAAGCTCACGCCATTGAGGTTGCTCAATACCAAGCTCGTCAAGAAGAGCTGAAAATTTATTGCGGTCTTCCGCCATAT
Source organism: Termitinemataceae bacterium (assembly GCA_036245275.1). Taxonomy (GTDB): domain Bacteria; phylum Spirochaetota; class Spirochaetia; order Treponematales; family Breznakiellaceae; genus BTID01. Next base: position 4,861 of record BTID01000144.1, on the reverse strand, counting down.
CAATTGATGCAGGAGATGTGCCGTAAATTAATGCACCGCAATTAAAAAGCGGCAATGCCAAATTATTTGGTATCTGTCCGCCCATAGAAAGTATTATCCCCTCCGGTGTTTCACGTTCATAGATGTCGCGTATGCGTTCTAAAGTAAGCTCTTCAAAAAATAATCTATCGCAAATATCATAGTCGGTGGACACGGTTTCAGGATTGCAATTTACCATTATCGAATAACGTCCGCAATCGCGTACAGTTTGAGCGGCATTCACACAGCACCAGTCGAACTCCACACTGGAACCGATTCGATATGCGCCGCTGCCTAGCACCATAACACCGCACCCTGCAGGTGCAACATCATCTTCGCTCCCGTTATACGTCATATACAAATAATTAGTTTTTGCAGGATACTCCGCAGAAAGTGTATCGATCTGTTTTACATGAGGTTTTATTTTTAACCGTTCACGCAGGCTTCGGATTTCATCTTCGCTGCATCCTGTAAGTGTGCCGATCCGCTGATCGGAAAAGCCTTGTTGTTTGGCATGGAGGAGAATATTGTAAGGAAGTGCCGAAGTAGTCTTTTCAAAAAATCCGCCAGCTATCTTTTTTTCAGTATCAAGCACATTTTTGATTTTTTCTAAGAACCAGCGGTCGATTTTGGTAAGTGAATGTATTTTTTCGACTGTCCAGCCTTCCTGCATGGCACGGTAGATGATGAAAACACGGCGGTCTGTAGGCTTTTGCAGGGCATTTTTGATGTTTTTTAGACCTTCGCCGCAAAAAATGTCATCGCCGCATAGTCCGGGAGCTCCATTTCCTGTCATTCGTAGGGCTTTTTGCAGAGTTTCCTCGAAAGTACGGCCGATTGACATAACTTCGCCTACACTTTTCATCTCGCTGCCTATGGTTAGGTCAACATTTTTGAACTTTGCAAGGTCCCAACGGGGGACTTTTACTACGATATAGTCTAATGCCGGCTCAAAACAGGCCTTTGTTACTTTTGTAATGCGGTTTTCTATGTCAGTTAAGCGTTGTCCCAGCGATAATTTTGCGGCGACGAAGGCAAGCGGGTAGCCGGTGGCTTTGCTGGCGAGCGCTGAGGATCGGGACAGACGGGCATTGACTTCTATAATGCGGTAGTCTTCACTGTATGGGTCAAGGGCATATTGAACGTTACATTCGCCGACAATCCCTAAGTGCCGTATTACTTCTATTGCGATCCGGCGGAGTTTGTGATATTCGTTGTCTGTTAGTGTTTGACTAGGAGCTACGACTATGCTTTCGCCGGTGTGAATGCCTAAAGGGTCAAAGTTTTCCATGTTGCAGACTGTAATGCAGTTGTCGTAGGCATCGCGTACGACTTCATATTCGATTTCTTTCCAGCCGCCTAGCCATTCTTCGACAAGTACTTGCGGCGATGCTGCAAAAGCTCTGTCGCAACGGCTGCGGACTTCTGTTTCGTTTTTGCAAATTCCGCTGCCGCTCCCGCCTAAAGCGTATGCCGCACGCACCATTACGGGGTATCCTATCTGTTCCGCTGCATTTACTGCCGCCTCTGTAGTAATGCAAGCCTTGCTCCTTGCTGTTTTTGCTCCGATTTCATCTAATCTTTTGACAAAAAGCTCACGATCTTCGGTATCTTCTATTGATTTTACAGGTGTCCCTAGCACTTTGACACTATGTTTATATAAAATTCCGCTGCGTTCAAGCTCTACACCGCAATTTAACGCAGTTTGACCCCCGAAAGATAGCAATAAGCCGTCAGGTTTTTCTTTTTCGATTACACGTGTTACAAATTCCGGTGTTACCGGCAAAAAATACACGGAATCTGCCATTCCCTCGCTGGTTTGAATAGTTGCAATGTTGGGATTTATTAAAACAGTTTTGATGCCTTCTTCGCGCAAGGCTTTTAAAGCCTGAGATCCCGAATAATCAAATTCGCCTGCCTGCCCTATTTTTAATCCGCCGGAGCCTAAAAGAAGCACTTTTTTTGGTAAGTTCATTAAAATATCATTTTATGTAATAAGACGTATTTTGTCCACATCACCCCCACGGATCACCACTACGGACAGTATAATGACCTACTCGCTAAATGGAAAACGCACTATCACGATACCGCTGCCGCCAGCCCCGCCTGAGACATTATAAGAACCTGAACCGCCATTACCTGTGCCAACTGCACCCGCAACGGCGGGATTTCTGCCGGCATAGCCGCCTGCAGCATAAGTAACTGCAGAACCGCTTATATCAATTGTTTTGCCCGCTCCGCCTGCTGAAGCTGTATTTGCAGCCCCAACGTCGACTCCTTGTCCGCCGGCACCGCCGCCGCCCGCGCCGGAACCAGGTATAGGTGCTGATGGACCGACTGTGCCGCCTCTATAGCCGAACGCCGTTACGTTATTAGGACTTCTTGATGCATTATCATACCAGAATGCAGTAACTCCACCGCCATTACTTTGGTAAGTACCGCCGCCGCCTGAGCCGCCTGCAGCACCATGATTAAAAGTGCTGCCGGTGTGAGATGCGCCGCCCCCGCCTCCGGGTGCTGAAAGACGTGTTGTTTCTGTTGTTGTTCCGAATCTTGAGTTGCCGCCGTTATATCCGCGGCTAGCCAGATGATCCCCAGCCGAACCAAAACCGCTAGCAGGAAGTCCGCCGTAGCCTACAACAACTTCATAAGAGTTTTGTGTAATACTGTAATCTGATTTGTATATTAGTCCGCCGCCGCCTCCGCCTCCGGAATATCCGCCGCCGTTGCCTCCGGCTCCGCCGCCTGCAACAACTAAAACTTTTGCAGTACCCGGCATCCTTGAAGTGTCAAAAATCAAGGCTTCTGTACCTGTATATAACTTAGCGCCGCCTGTATTAGTTGTAGTCGTAGTGCCGGAAGTGAATGTATGCACCTCATCCCATGTTGCGTTTGTTCCTGTTCCAGTCCGTACAAAAGTTGTTGTGCCGCCAGTCGCTATTTGTGTCTCAATTTCAGTCTTCTTATCAAATGTAACCGTGTAAACTTTTGTAGTTGCTCCTAACCCTGAGTGAACAGTAATCGTAACAGTTTTATTATCACCACTGCCCCAAGAGCTAATTGTTTTATCAGCAGGGTCAAAAGTTAAGTATGTACCCTCAGGTCCTTCGCATGTCGCTCTTACAATGACAGACTCAACAAAAGACGGCAGAGAGCAAGTGTAAGTAGTGTTAGTGATTTGATCAAGATTTGCGTTTATGCTGTTATATTTTGCGCTAAGGCTTGTTAGAGTCAACATTGACGTTATCCATTTTGGGAAAACATTTGTATCGCCTGTTACAATAGTTTGATTTGTAAACCGGTCCTCGCCATTGTACCAAAAACCGTCGTTGTAGCAATTTTCTTTGACAGGCATTGTAGCAGGCAGTGTAACTGTATTTTGCGGATATGTTACACTGGCATTTGCATGTTCGCTGCCCCCTTCGCCTACCATAAAATGCACTGTGTATGTTTTTCCTGTCCACTTAGCACTTATAATTTGATCTCCATCCTCTGCACTAAGCACTGTGTCAAGATCAAATTCAGTGCCGTCTTCCATAAACCAATGATCGGCAGATTCAGGGTTGTAATGAGGTCTGCTGCCTGTCAAAGGCAATGATGTTCCCTCAGGTAACTTCCACCCGTTATCTGCCATAACAAAAGCACTTCCTAAAAATGCTCCCGGGTATGGTTCAAACTGGACTACTATTGAATTTGCAGGACGCCGCTGCCACAATGCCCACAGGCTTGTATCATTTGATATTTCAGAAACTCCCAAAATGAATTTATCTTCGCTTGGGGTGTTATCTGTTAATTCTATATCGGTTTGCGGCGTTGTATACCAGCCCTGAAAAGCATAATTTTTGCGCACTGGAGTTTCCGGCAATATGGTAGTTGTTTCAGGGGCTACAATAAATTTTTTTGAAAAGACTTCTGTTTTTGCACCCGCATAGTTGTAATAGAAAGTTATGGAGCTTGCGCCGCCTGTCCATACTGCATAGACGATCATATTTGATTTAACAACTGTTGATGATGTGAACTCTGCTGAGTCTACGCTATCTTGCAGATGCCAGCCTGCAAAACTAAACCCGCTTTTTTCAGGCTCTTGCGGAACTGCCGCACGATAATAGCCGTCCGTTTTAACTGATATAGGGGCAGTTGATCCTGACCAATTACCGCCTGAAGGATTAAACGTAACCGTGTAAATATGGCTGGGTATAGGTTCGTTATCCGTTTCTGTTTCGTCTAAATAAATTGATTTTCCTGATGGGCAACTTACGGCTAGAATAATGATTGCTGCGATTGCCGCAACCAAAAAATAATGGCTTCCTAAATATAGGAACGGTTTACCCCCCCCCGAATTTTTCTTTTAATGTATTTAAAATCATACGTGCTCCTGTGATAACTAAGTCTTGTTTTGCTTTATTCATATAAGACATAAGTATACGGAATTATCGGCAAAAAGTCAAACTTAAGTTTTAGGCTTAAGTTTTAGGCGGGTGCAAATTGCTAAGGCAAATTTAACACGGAGGTACAGGAGGTACACAGAGGGAATTCGGAGGAAAAACAAAAAATTTTAAAATTCTTTCCTCATATTCTCCTCTGTGTTCCTCTTTGACTTCCTCTGTGTTAAAATTCTTTTGTATTTAAATTCCTCTGTGTTAAAATTCTTTAAATGTGCCATTAAAAATTGTTGCACCCTTATTTTAGCAGCCGCCCCCAATCTAGCAAATCCCGCAATTTTGTGCTAGACTATCCGCAGGGGTATGTTGTGCCGTCACGAAACGTCAAAGACAATAGTTTCAAACTCATCTTTAAATCAAACGAACTTTTCGTGGAGTTTTTGCGTGATTTTGTGCCGGTG
>BTID01000143.1:0-23053 GCA_036245275.1 Termitinemataceae bacterium | reverse complement strand
TACCCCAAAAATACGCCTGCCTCTGCCATTGTTTTTTTGTTACATCCAACTCAGTAACAACACAGAATTGAACCCCAGAATTGAAACCTTGCAAGTATTTGAATTTTAAGTTAATGTTATTGTATGACCGAAGTTCTTTCGCAAGACGAAATTGATCAACTTTTAACTGCCATTAACCAGGGCGAGACCGAGACAGAAGAGTTTAAACCATCTGCCGATTCGCGTAAGATCAAGATTTATGATTTTAAACGCCCCGACAAATTTTCAAAAGAACAGATAAAAACCGTGCAGATTATGCACGAAACATTTGCACGTCTTACAACAACAGCACTTTCTGCAAACTTGCGCTCTATGGTGCATGTTCATGTAGCTTCGGTTGATCAGCTTACCTACGAAGAATTTATCCGCTCAATTCCAACACCTACAACACTTGCCATCATCAACATGGATCCGCTAAAAGGCAATGCGATTTTGGAAATTGATCCGGCTATCACGTTTTCAATTATTGACCGCCTTTTTGGCGGCACAGGCGAGGCATCAAAAATTCAGCACGAGCTTACGGATATTGAGCAATCCGTAATGGAAGGCATAATAGTGCGCATACTTGGCAATATGCGCGAGGCTTGGTCACAGGTTATAGATCTACGCCCGCGTCTTGGGCAGATTGACACTAACCCGCAGTTTGCACAGATTGTGCCGCCTACAGAAATGGTTGTCCTTGTAACGCTAGAAACAAAAGTAGGCGAGGTAGAAGGAATGATGAACTTTTGTATTCCCTACCTGACGATAGAGCCTATTATCAGCAAGCTTTCCGCACAATTCTGGTATTCTACGGCACGACAGGGTACAAATACGGAAAACTTAAACACACTACGCGATAAACTTGTTACTGTTGATGTGAATGTTGTTGCAGAAATCGGCACGATTCAGGTGCCTGTGCGTGATGTACTGGCGTTGCAAGCCGGAGATGTGATTCGGCTTTATAATGTGCGAGTTGGAGATCCGTTTTCAATTAACATTGGCAGTAAACAAAAGTTTTTATGCCGCCCCGGCGTTGTCGGAAAAAAGATGGCGGTGCAGATTACGAAAAAAACATCCGATGTAGAGGAAGAAGAGTTTGAAGAATTTATTTCCGAGGGGGAGGAATTATTATGAGCGATGGGGCGCTTTCTCAAGCAGAAATTGATGCATTACTAGGCGGGGGAGGCGGCGGGGCTGAACCTGCGGCGGCTGCAGGCGGCGGTAATGCTGCGGCGGAAATCGAAAAATTTTTACAAAGCACATGCGATTCGCAATCTAATAACCTGTCTATGATGACAGGCGGCACTGTAAAATTCAGCGGACCTGCGGTTGCCTCTACAACTCGGGATGAGTTTTTAACAACATTACCCGATACTGTAACTGTAGTTAAAGTTGATTTTACATCGGGCTTCCCTGGCGAACATCTTTTTTTAATGTCGGAAGACACTGCAAAAGCTGTAGCCAGTTTGATGAACAAAGAAGAAAACATCAATCTTGATGAAATGGCAATGTCGGTTATAGGCGAAGTCGTTTCGCAGATGGTGGGTACACAAATAACTGCATTAACGTCGAAAACCGGCAATAAAGCAATATCGCCGGGTTCGCCTGAGACCGCTAATGTGGCAAAAGCGGCGGCTGCTCTTCCCTCCGGTGCTATGACACTGGCAACCTACAATGTAGATTTAGGCGGCGGTACTGTTCATAAAGTGTGGGAAGTTTTGGGTCCGGCGGTGGCATCCGGTATAGGTAGTGCGTTGTCCGGTCCGCCCCCGGGCGCACCGGCAGGAATGGGTGCGACGCCTTTAAATTCGATGGGGAATTCCGGTATGATGGGAGCGCAGGCTCCGGGGCAAAGTATGGGTAGTAACAACGCTTTTGGAGTTCCGCCGAATATGCAATCTGTTCAATTTCCCACCTTAAATGGGCAAATGGGCGGACATTCAGCAGGTAACATAGGTCTTTTGATGGATGTCTTTATGGAGATGACCGTTGAGCTGGGCCGCACAAAAAAACTGATAAAAGAAATCCTGTCTATGGGTGAGGGCACGATCATTGAGCTGGACAAACTTGCCGGTGAGCCTGTTGACATATTGGTAAATCACAAATTGATAGCAAAAGGTGAAGTTGTAGTTATAGACGAAAATTTTGGTGTCCGCGTAACAGAAATTGTATCGCCAATGGAACGCATGACAGACATAGGCTAGATTATGGGGCACCTCTAAATACTCATTCGCCGCAATCTTGCAACACCTTTCACTGCATGTTTTTGCCAAAAATGCTCGCCATAACACCATTATGACTGCGCTTTTTGGCTTCAACCTGCGGCGAAATCTGCCGCAATCTTGCGTGCCACTAGTATTTAGAGATGCCCTATAGTTTTTTGCCTACAGCCGTGCGCAGTGCAAGGAGGGCTGTAAATGTTTCTGTTCTATCAAACCGGATTATAAAAGTACTGTTGGCTTTTAGCGGTGCCGGTGATATTTTGCGGAATCTGTATTTTGTTATCTGAGGTAGAATAGCTAATGGTGAATCGTCGATTATGACAACAGCATTAGGCGGTGCATATAAAGGATCAAGCCAAGTTTTTGCAACTACCTTTGTTGATAAATTTTTGTTTGAATTTAAAAAATTTGTTTCGTAGCCTAATATAACAACACACTTAAATATTTTAGAGAAGTCTGTTGAATTTTTTTCAAAATGTTCTATACCGGCATCAGAAGAATATTTGCGCACGCCTGTATTAAAGATACCTTTTATAAGATCGCTTTCATTTTCGGTAATAAGCAAAATTGATTTATTATAATCTGTAATTTTAGTGCCTTCTTCTGTTTCAAGCGGCAGTTTTGTAAGAACAGCCGCGCATAAACCTGCACGGTAATAATCAAGCTCTGTACCGGTAGAAAGAATTTGAATGCCTTCCATACTTTGCGGTTCATTATTTGATTCTGTAAGCAAAAAAATTTTTATCTTTGGACAGTCTTTTGCATACCGTTGTGCCGCTTGCATATAACGTTTTGGAAAAACAACAAAGGCAGGTTTTTTTACGGCATCTTCTACCGCAAATGCAACTGCTTCCGCTTCTGCATCTATTGCTACATTTACAATTTTTATTCGCCTAAAGATGCGGGAACTCATTTCTATACGTTTGTAATGTTCGCGCTTAACACCATATATTGCAGTAAACATGTCGTCACTGACAATTACGGCTGCAGGCCGCACCAAAAATAGCAGTGCCGTTAAAACTACAGCTATCAATACCGAATAAGGCGATATATTTTCTAAACAAAGTCTTTCAAATTTTGTCATAGTTTTACCGCTTTTGCATGGACCCCGTTGGTATTATAAAATTGTAAGGCACAGGCTTGAGCTAAACCAAATGCCCGATCTTTAGTATAACAAAAAAACAACTCTATTGTATGGCCTTCTTTACGGTTATTTTTAAAACCTGAAATAAATTTTGTAAGTGATGTTTGCTCTGTTTTCGCTAAATCTATTTTACGAGGAAGCGAAAGTATAATTATTGTGCCGGTGTTTTTATCTGAAGGCAGTGTAAGCTGTGCGCCGCTATTGATGCTGCAAATGCTTGGGAATGCCAACAAAACAGCTGCGGCAGCGGCATTTGCCGGTGTTTCGATACCATTTGGTTTGGATGTCCAGCCTAATTCTGTAACAGTTTTAACACGTTCGTTTTCTTCGATAATTGAAAGAGCTGCGGCACAAACTGCATCTAATTCAAAGGCTGCCTCTTGTGGCGAAAATGTATAAGGGCAAGCTTCCGTATCAATAAGTAAAACAAGCTTTGAATGCGGCGGACGTTCTTGTTCTTCCGTGCGTACAAAAAGTTCGCCTGCATGTGAGTACAATTTCCAATTTATGCGGCGCGGATCATCACCAGGAACATAAATACGTTGGTCCAATAATTCATCACTTTTAACAATTTTATTTTCGCTGCGTTTCTCGCTGCCTTTTGCATATTTCATTTCAAATTCAGTATTTTTTAAAGCTGTTGGACAAACGATTAGCCGTTCGCCGGAACCTTGTTGTACAGTTAATGACAAATTAAAAAAGCCAAAAATATCCTGCAATAAAATTATATCGCTGCTTCCGTAATATGCTCCGCGCAACGGGGCTGTAAAACTATGCGGCGAATCCGCTTTAAAAAAATCTTTACTAAAAATATGTTCGTTTTTTTTAACAGCACGTAGTGCAAGGGGGGTAGCGGAAAAGCGTAGCTTTGTAGCGAGGGGGGCTTTCCCCCCATCAAAATTATCTTTTGTTGTAAGATTTAATTTGTAGCGGATCAATATTGCAGGCAATGTCCAAAAACTGACGCGCTCGTTAAGCACTAAATAAGTTTCCGCACCTGCACATACATTTACCGGACATATTTTTGCATCTAAATTGAATGCTTTATTTTTATGCAATGCGCCAAGTAGCAATATGACAATAAAACAATATAACAACGGAGTAAACAGAATTACGCCGCTTAAAAGTAGCACGATTTCTGACTTTAGAATTCCTATTATAAAACCAAGAACAGAAAGTAAGAGGATGCAAGCTCCAAAAAAACGGACATGCAGGAAATGTTTTTTTTTGCTGTGCATATTATTTTGTAAATGTATCGATACTGGCACAACGGCTAATAGCGATGCTTTTGATTAATTTTTCGGAATTGGATTTTGCATCGCGTAATTTTATGCGGTGCGACAAAACAGGGTGCGCTAAAGCACATAGATCATCATCGCTTACAAAATCGCGTCCTTGAACCATAGCGAATGCTTTTGCAACCTGTAAAAAATGCAGTGCGGCACGCGGTGAAGCACCAAGCATAAACGCTTTGTGTTCACGGGTTTCGCGGACAATATCGACAATTGCATTTTTAATTTGCGGATGGCAAAAAACATCGCCGCACGCTTTTTGCAATTCCAAAAATTCGGCAACAGTAATTACCGGCTGTAGATTTTTTAAAATTGTATCGGACGGATTATCGTTAAGCACTGCAATTTCAGAATCGCGGTCGGGGTAGCCTAAAGAAAGTTTTAGCATAAAACGATCAAGTTGCGCCGCCGGTAACGGAAAAGTGCCTTCGCTTTCTATAGGGTTTTGCGTAGCTATAACAAAAAAAGGTGAAGGCGGCTTGTGGCTAACAGATCCAATCGTTACCTGATTTTCTGCCATAACTTCTAGCAGTGCCGATTGGACTTTTGGTGTGGTGCGGTTAATTTCGTCTGCCAGCACTATGTTTGCAAGCACGGGACCGGGCACAAAACGGAACTCATTGGATTTTGGATCAAAAATATCTACACCTGTAATATCGTAAGGCAAAAGGTCGGGAGTAAATTGAATACGCTTAAAAATCAGCGGCTGGCTGCCTTGCAAACTATCGCCGGATGTGCTGCCTATAAGAGCTGCGGCTGTTTTTGCAACGGTTGTCTTGCCCAGCCCCGGCATATCTTCCAATAGAACATGTCCACCGGCAAATAGGGCACTAAAGGTAAGCTTTAAAAAATCCTCCTTGCCGCGCACAACCTGTCCGGCACCGGCAAGCAAGCGTTCTATCAATTCCAAATGATTCACTAGTTAAACTTCGCTATAGGGACAAAGGTGTCTGCTTTTAGTGCCGCACCGCCTACTAAAGCACCGTCAATATTTGGTTTACCCATCAAATCTGCTGCATTATCGGCTTTTACAGAGCCGCCGTATTGAATAATCATATTTTCTGCAGCTTTTTCACTGTAAATTTTGCCAATTACTTTGCGGATTGAGCCATGAATCGCATCGGCATCCATAGGGGTCGCTGTTTTGCCTGTGCCGATAGCCCAAACCGGCTCGTAAGCGATTACAACCCTATCCAAATCAGCTTCCTCCACACCTTTTAAGCCTTCTACGGTCTGTCTTTCGCACACGGCATCGGCTTTATTTGCTTCGCGCTCTTCTAAAAGCTCCCCTACACACAAAATTACCTCAAAACCATGTTTTAATGCAAGTTGCACTTTCTTGTTGATTAAGGCATCATCTTCTTTATAAACATGACGGCGCTCGCTGTGTCCCAAAATAATCGTCTGCACTCCAAGTTCTTTAAGCTGAAGCACAGAGACTTCACCTGTATGTGCACCCTGTTCTTCGCTTGAACAATTTTGCGCACCAAGCCTGATATTTGTGCCTTTAACAATTGCTGCAGCCGTTTCCAACAGCGTAAAACTTGGCGCAACAAGATACTTGTGTTTGCCGTCTTTTAGCGCGGGAACAAGCTCTTTTAATAAAGATGCAGCCTCTGCACGTGTCTTGTGCATCTTCCAGTTTCCCGCGATATAATAACTTCTAGTCATAACAACTCCTTAATTTAAAAAACTTTTATGATTTTATTTTAACAGGGAAAAGCAATGGGTTCAAGGTTTAATATGTGGTTTCGTCCATTGCGGAAAATTTATCGCGGACTGTTTGCAGCCGGTTTAATTCGCGTCCTAGAATTTTTTCGTAATTTAAATCGCCGTTTTCTATTTTAAATGCTTCGTCTTGCCAAAATTGAACACGCTCTAAATTGATAAAACGGAATCGCTTGTCCTGCGCTTTTTCTGCCCATTCTTTTGCATCATTCCAATATGCCAAAGCCGTGCGGTAGCAGGTTTCCGCAGTATCAAGACTCTTTAAATTCTGTTCTTTAAACGGTGCATTATAAAAATATGCGTTGCGTTTGTTCCATTTGTTACCTAAATAAATGTGTTGTTCGATAAGTTTTAAATTAAGGTGCATCATAAAAAGGTAGCGGTATTTTTCCCACTGGGTTTCGTTTTCGATTAATGTGTTTGCAAAAAGCGGATTGGAAAAATCTGCATGCAGCGCTTTTTCTAGCCAGTAAATATTTTCAATTGTGTCGTCAGGATATTGAATTAAATGCAGATGATACAATTTGTAGTACTGCTCTTTATACATAACAAGATATGCATTAAGAGCCGTAGGCTTAAGCAAAAACAGCACAAGAATTGATGCTATTGTTATCAAAAAAAAACGCGTTGTTTTTTTACCAAGTTCCATTATGATATTATCGGCATTATGAAAGGATTTATTCGTGCCGTAGGGTTTAGGGGTTTAGATTATAGTGATAAAGCATTTTTTCCTAAGCTCTTTGCATATTCTACGTATTCGTTAATTTTTTGTGTCAGCGTTTTATCATATTGATTCCACAAAGAATCTAAACAAGTACCGGGAACAAATGCACGAAAAACCCATCTGCTATCTCCGACTAAAGATGCTAAATTTAAAATATCATTTTTTGTAAAGTAAAACTCCGGTAAAATTAAACTTCTGAATTCATGCTCAATATTTGATGATTTAATAATATCTGTTGAGATTTTTATATTTTTTTCAATGTCATAATCGTTTTGTATAGTTTGTGTTTTTAAATTTTTTAGCAAGTAATATTTATCTAAACTTATTTTCAAATCGCAGGCTATATAAGAAGGTGTTGTCCTTTGATTTTGCAGCAACTGGTTAAGAATAGCGGGGTGTGTTCCGTTTGTATCCAATTTTACAAGTAGATCAAGTTCTTTGATAAATGCAATGACATCAGATAGTACAGGTGATAATGTCGGTTCTCCTCCTGTTAAAACAACACCGCCTAATATATTTTTCCTTTTTTGGATTTGTTTTAAAACGTTATCTAACGATATTAGACTAGTATTTTTGGCTTTAATTAAATCGCCATTCTGACACCATGGGCATTGTAAATTGCAGTGCGGAAAAAAAATAACTGCACTTACTTTTCCCGGATAATCAACTAAACTTGTTTTTCTAAAAGATACGTTGTATGATATAAAATCCATTTTGCACTCCGATCTATAGGGTCTATTTGCTTTCTATTTCCAAAAAACAATCTGCTAAAAACGAGTTTAACAAAAGTAATCCATCTTTTGTAAGTGCTAATTCTTTTTCTTGCATAAGTTCATTGTCTTTCCATGATTTTATTGTTTTAGGAATTAAATCTGTAATGTTTATTCCAAAGCGTTTAAAAAAAAGTTTTTTACAGGGACCTTTTATATACCTAAATCCCATTAGTAAACTTTCTTTTATAAGCGTTTCCTTTGTTAATTCTTCAATAATGTAATTTGTTTTTCTATTTTGTAAATAGTTTTGTATATCACTTTGTGTTGTATAACGTTTTCCAATTGCATTTTGATCATCAATTATGGTAGCAGATGACGAAGGTCCTGCTGCAATCCAATTTTCCATACGCCAATAACGTATATTGTGTACAGATTGTCCGTTCGGCTTACAAAAATTTGAAACTTCATATTGTTTAAATTCCAGATTTTCCAATAAATCGCGGCCTTGTATCCATGCTTCTTCTGCAAATTCCGGTGTTGGTAAATTTATTTTATTTAGATTTATTTTTTTATAAAGCGGCGTATTTTCCTCTACTGTAAGATCATATAAGGATATGTGAGCAGGTTTGTATTGAGTAAGTATTTTAATATCACTTAATAAATCTTGGTGCGGTAACCCTGAGATTAAGTCGGCTGAATAGCTATCGCAATATAAATTTGAAAGCAGTTTTAGACTAGCATCAATTTTATCTGAACTGCAAATTCTTCCAATAGCTTGCCGTGATTTAGAGTTAAAACTTTGTACCCCAATGCTCATTCTGTTAACATTAAACTGTTTACAGAGTAATAAAAATTCCACACTAGTAAATTCCGGATTAAGCTCCACAGTAAATTCTTGCGGATTGTTTGGTATAATAGATTTTAGAAAGTTTAATAATTTTTCAAAATATTCTATTCCAAGAATAGAAGGCGATCCACCGCCAATGTAAATAGTAATAATTTCTGTTACATTAAATTTATTAATTTGTATTTGTATATCATCAAATAAATGTAATAAAAACGGTCCGATTATTTTTGGATCAAATTTAGAAAGCGGTACCGAATAGAAATTACAATAATCGCATTTTACAAAACAAAACGGAATATGAATATAAAGTGAAGCCTTCAAATATTATTCCGGGGTTTTTGCTTTGTTATCATCTTCCGGATAATTTTCGCCGGTAAAATAATAATATTGCATTTTTGCCTGCCGCATAAACATATCATAGCCATTAATGATACGGCAGCCTGCTGCGGCAGCCCTGTTTAGAAAATGAGTTTTAGCAGGTTTATAAATAATATCCATTACAATTTCTTTGCCGGTAAACCTGTACTGTAAAAGCGGATCGTTTTCTATGTTTGGTTCCATTCCAACAGATGTGGTTTGGATAATAATATCAGAATATTTATTCATTCGCTTTATACCGTCATCACTAATTGTATTAAATTCAAACTTATATTTTTGAGCAAGTTCTTCTGCTCTGTTGATATTCCTATTTAAAATAATGACCTTTGCTTTTAGACGGAACAATTCAGCAGCGACAGCACGAGCTGCCCCGCCTGCACCGATCATTGTTACACGCATCCCTTTAAAACTATTCTTGCCGATGAAATTTAAAAGAGAGGAAGAAAAACCGGTTGTATCTGCATTATAACCACTCCAGCCGTTTTTTGAACGTACTATTGTATTACATGCCCCAACATTTTTTACTTCGTCAGACGTAGTTGTAAGATAATCCAATAAAGTTTCTTTGTGTGGAATAGTAACAGAAGCACCAAACATATTTAGTTCATCTGCCAACTGGATAAAAGAACGGATGCTGTCTGCAGGGAACCGCAGATATACTGCGTTTCTATTTGTTCGTGCAAAAACTGAATTAAAAAATTGAGGGCTTGCTGTTGCTTGCAGTGGATAACCAGTAATTCCATAAATTGCTGTTTTATCATCAATTTTTTTAAATCGAAATACTTCAGACAACTCTTTTGGATCTAATTGTCCCTGTGCAGGACCAGGAAAATTAAGTTCATTTCTTGGTGCTGTGTATGTTAAATAAGACCCGATTTTGTTTGCCAGAATTCTAGTACATACACCCATATCACCCATAGAAATAATAATCTTTTCACAATCTTTTAATTCTTTTGCAGCGGAAAATACTTTTGTAACATCATCAAGACAAGTTGGTGTTACGGCAGCTTTAAGAATTTCATCGCCAACATGAGACATAGCACGAATACGCGAGATTATATTTGGATCGGTACTTTTTAGGTTATGAAATGATCTTATTATTCGTGTATCAAAAGCTCGTGCAACTTCTTCTAAACTTGGAATGTTAATATCTTCTTCCAGATCAACATAAGCAAAATTACAGCGTTTGTCCGGCTTTGCATAAGCTAGTCCCTGCGATAAAAGTGTTACACGCGAGCTTTCGCTTAGTTCAAAAAGACCACCATCAATTTTTCTGCGGATAGTGAGTATAACAGGAAGGCCTGCCAATTCCGGAAAACGGCGGATATAAAAACGCTCGTCTGCATTTAGGTGATCAACACGCAACTCGGCAACATCAATATAATCACGGTATTTATTTAATAATTCAAGATCGCTGGCTATTGTTTTTCCAGTTAGACACAAACAAATTCTTGTCATTTTTTAATTCCTATTTTAATAATCCAATCTGTATAAATAAATTGCAGAAACTTTTCCTGCTTTAATATTAAACCGCCATTGTAATGGCCAATTAAACCCAGTAAGCGTTTGTAAAATGTGTGTATTGTTGTCTTGTGCACTGTTGCCAAGAACTAGTAGAACAGCACCTTTTGGATCACCTAAATTAATTCCGATGGCTTTATTAATGCTGATTTGCCATACACGATCTTTAACAATGTAAAAATCAATATTTTTGTATGCAAAAACAACATCATCTTGCCACTCTTCTTGACCACGTACAGCATAAACAGAATTTGGAATACCAAACCCAGTGATAATATCCGATACACTTAATCCAATATACGAAATAAAATTAGTTTCTTGTACATAAATATCTTGTGCACATAATGGATTGTAAAAGGAAAAAAATATAAAAACAAACAAAGAAAAAAAATATCTTTTTGAATTCATCTAAAAATTAACCGGGTGGCCAGTCCAAAGATCTTCCACCTAAAACATGTATATGCAGATGATCAACAGTTTGACCGCCGTCTTTTTTACAATTAATTATAAAACGTGCTCCGTTATCTGCTAAGCCTAATTGTTTTGCAATATCTTGTGCTTTAAAGATCAACTTGCCTAGCAGGGCAGAATCCAAATTGTTACATTCCATAAGATTAGATATGTGTTTTTTTGGAATTACCAAAAAATGTACTGGTGCTTTTGGATCCACATCGTAAAATGCAATAAGATCATCATCTTCAAAAATTTTTTTTGAAGGAATAGCCCCGGAAATTATTTTGCAAAAAATACAGTCTGCCATTTTTTAGTTTCCTTATGTTAAAGAGTAATGGTCCGCAATGTCATCGCGCCAAACAGCCCGTTCATCTTTGTTTTCCCACTCAATTATTTTTTTTATTTTAAAACTTCGCAAAAGGTTAGGCACTGCTAGGCGAATAATTCCAAAGCGGCCGGCACCAATGTAAACAACAGATTCACCATATTCAAGGGCTTCCATTTGTTTTATGCGTTCAATTGTGCAGTCGAAATGAATTGCCTCTCCTGAATTTCTATCTGTAAACGCCTGAGCAATATCTTTGATTTCTTTTTGACAATGCGGGCAAATAGGGGCAGGCAAAGGAGTTGTTATGAGTTTTGCAGGGATCCATTTTAAACGAGATCGTGAAGACTCATGCTTTTTTTCATTTACATTTGTCGCAGGAAAATTACGGTTTTTGCCGCCTTTAGCAAAATTGTTGTTACCTTTGGCCGAGCGATTGTCACCTTGCCGATTTTTATTCCGCTTGCCGTTTTGTTTTCGGGATCTGTTATCGTCCCTCCCATTGTCTTTCATCATTAACACCTTGGCTAATGCCTAGCATTTCGTTACTTAGGACTTGAGCTATGCGTAAAATTGCATCTTTTACATACTCTTCATTATTTATCTTTTTTTTAAGTTCTTCAACCCTACTAGGATTCGAAGCCTTTTTGCGCCTTTCGCCCTGCTTGGTCATTATGAGTTCTCCGTAAATGCCGACTTAATATGCGTAATGTTGTCAGCGTGTACGAACACCACATCAAAACGAACAGTAGACTCTCTATATTTTCCATGATCTGCAAGAAAAAGCTTAGCCGTTTCTATAATCTTTTTTTGCTTTTTTTTATTTATTCCGTATTCAAGGTTTTCTACTGAATAAGTTGACCATGCTTTTACTTCGATAAAAACTAAAATCTGATCATGCAGGGCAACAATATCAATTTCGCCAGTTTTACAACGAAAATTACGAGCAATAATGATAAAACCTGCTTGCTCTAAAAAGGCTGCAGCGCGATTTTCACCGATTTTTCCGTTAAAATAACTGGAATTTTGCGAATTTTTTTGAGGTTTTCCGGTAAATTGGTTTTGTTCTGTTTCCATATCATCCATAATATTGTTGTAACATAACCCGCATTCCCTACGAGTTTTTCTTTCCCCACCGCACTACATTATCGGGTACATTGACTGATCAATAAATACAAAATTTCAAAGAATTTTGATAAAATTTGCAATTATTTAAGTGTTTTTATGCAATCTGTGGATAAATTGTGCATAATTTGTGGAAAATCTGTGTGTAGTTTGTGGAGACTTTTTAGCGATTTATATCATAAGCAAAGCCATGACTTTTGCGTTGTCTAAAATATTTTTTATGTAAACATACTCGTTTGGCTGGTGGGCTGTTTCATCCATACGGCTCCATGCCACAGAATCAATGTTTTCATTGCGCAAATATGCAGCAACTGTACCGCCGCCAATACCTATAACTTTTGTATCAACAGAATAAACCTCTTTAACAGCTCTTGTTAAAAGTGTAACTAAAGGAGAATCTTTAGGTGTAGATTTTGATTCCATGCTTTGTATGCATGTACATTCAATTTGGACATTATATTTATTTTCTATAACCGTTTTTATTTTAGATATTTCGTCTAATACAGTTTGCACAGGATATACAGGCAAAATTCTTATATCCATATAGAAAATATCATCTGCGGGGATAGTGTTTATGTTTGGGACATTTGCTTCCTTTTTTGTAGGTTCGAATGTAGAAAAAGGCGGCTCAAATAACGTATCTGTTTTATCAAATTTTTTGTAAAGTTCGTTATGTAAAAGCACTGCAAGATCGGATGAGGCAAGAAATGCATTATTGCCTAAATCCGGGCGCGATCCATGTGATTGCTTTCCCACAGTGCGCAACTTAACCCACAATTGATTTTTTTCTGCAATCTCCATAGTTATTCCTTCGCAGTCGCCTGAATCAGGAATTAAAACAAGATCATCGGGTTTAAAAATGTCTTTTTTATTTTTTAAAATCCATTCAATACCATAACTGCTGCCGCACTCTTCGTCTGCTGCAAAAAGAAGTTTGACAGTGCGTTTTGGTTTTAGTCCTTGTTTCATAATGGCATGAACTGCAATAACAGAAGAAACAAGTCCTTGTTGATTGTCTTCCACTCCGCGTCCGATAAGTTTGCCGTCTTTTTGAACAACCGTCCATGGGTCGCTTTGCCACAGACTTGCCTCTCCGGGCGGCACAACATCTAAATGACTCATTATCCAAAGTCTAGGCAGTGTTTCGTCAGTGCCGGCGATTGCCGCAACAAGATTAGGCCGCACGCCGCCTTTTGCCCGTGAATCCGGGGCATCAAGTCTGGTATGATCTGTTATGCCATGTTCTTTAAGCCAGCCTTCCAAAAAGATACATTTTTCAAGCTCGCCTTCCCCGTCTGAATCCGGCGAAAGTGCTGGAATTTTTGTTAGAGCCGTTTCAAGCTCCACAGCCAAATCTTTACTTTTGTCAATAAATGAAAATATTTTATCTTTCAAATTTACATCCCCTGCGTTATCGCAGATCTTTGTCTTCAAACCATTTAATTAGAGCATCTATTCTTGTGCTGAATGAGTTGTTTACTTTTTGTTCGAGAGCGGGGATAAGGTTTGCCTTTGCCATAGTAACAACGTAAATAGTGATACTATCTTGATTATTAACAAATGCAACAATCGATTTAAGAGCTTCTTTTTTTAATAGAGGTATTATCCCGTAACTCATTGCCGTAAGATTTTTTTGTACAAAAAAGATTGCATCAGATGTAATACTGTAATCATATTGATATATATTATCACTAAATGTTAAATCTTTTTGACGTGCAAAAAACATAAATGATTCCGGCAGCGATCCGCTTAAAGTAAAAACAGGATCCGGCACAGGCTTATTTAATTTTGGATCTTGTATCACATAGGATGTTTCATAAAATGTACGCATCTCACCGCGGCTTGCAGAATAATATTGCAAGCCGCTTAATGTGCTTATGGAAGAAACAGCATTAAGCAATTTTATTTCTTCTTCGTTTGTCCAAATTCCCTGTTTCCATGAATCTGGTTTTTTTATGGTTTTTTGTTTTTCTACCACTACGGAAGGCTTTAAGCTTGCAACAGTTTCAGTGCAAATTTTTTTTACATGCTCGTTTTGCGGAATAAGTTTTAAAGTCTCATCTGCAAAAACATCACATGCAAAAAACACAAAAAAACAAAGTAATAAAAATCGCAGCCGATAATAAAAATCCATTTTAATCCCTTTTCTATACTGCTTTATGGGAGCGGATAGCGGTAATCATTCGTTCAAAATATTTAATATTTTTTATAACGATAAGCTCTTTTTGAGGAAATTGTTCCAATACGCCTTGTTGCATAAAATTGTTTAGCGCGCTTTGAGCCTCGTTCGGGCTGATTGCAGCCCAGCGAGCAATATCTTCTACGGTAGATTTTAGCTCACGGCGATCCGGCGTTGGCGATTTTGGATCCAGTTGAATATTATCACTTAACATAATAAACACATCGCCTACTCGTGCAATAGGATCATCCAAGGTAAGAATCATAAAACGGCGTTTTGCATCGTAAATTCTTTTTGTAAACATTTTTAAAAGGCGCATAGCAATGGGGGTGTTGGTCATTAACAATGAGCTAAAATTGTCTCTATCAAAAACCATTAGCTTTACACTGCCTAATGCAACAGCAGAAGCTGAACGCGGGGTGTTTTCCAGCAATGCCATCTCGCCGAACATTTCTGAAGGATTTAACACATCCAGAGTTTTTTGAACCGTACCGATTATTTTTGTCAGCTCAACCCTGCCGGATTGTATTAAGAAAAAGCAATCTCCCTGTTCAAATTCTGAAAATATTATTTCACCATCATTATAGTCTCTAGTGGTGGCCTCTAAACTGTTGTTTGCCATTATTCCTCGTTTTTTAAATTAATACTAGTTCCAGCTTTAAACTTTTTAAGATTCAAAGCCTTTTTGCTTTAACATAGTTAGGTATTTTTCCACATTACCGCTGTTTTTTCCTAGCGGATGTTGTTCTTGATATTTGTTAAAAACATAAAATGCCTTTTTAAAATCCTTTTTTTTGAAAAAGAATTCGCCGACATTGTATAAACCTTGATCCGAGTCCGTATCTTTTTGTTTTAGCACACTAGAAAGCTGTTTGTTTACTCTGCGTAGCTGATTAGAAAAAACTTGCAGCATTTTAAAAATTAATCTGGGATTACCTGCGGCAAAGCTTTCAAATTCGGTAACCGTAAAAAGGATTACAACACTATCTTCTACAACATTTGCTGTTTCATCTCGCAGCAAATTACTAATCGCCGATTTCACACCAAAAAATTCACCCGGTTGAACAACATCGCGCACCTCAAGATTAGATTCGGGATCTATTGTTTCTAAAATTATTTTTCCTTTTTGCAACACAAAGATCCTGTTGTCTGACTTATCGCCTGTAAAATAAACAAGCGCTCCTTTTTTGTAATCAACTGGTTTTGGCATTTTTTTTAACTCACCTACTGTAAATCCGGATCAAACGGCAAAAATGATAATTCTTTTTTGAACATAAGCTTTCCACGTATCCTGCTGTAAAGCGCATTTGGATCGCCTAAAACAAACATATTTCTGAAATTGCCTTTCTTGCCGGTTTTTAACATTGTGTAACCGTCCGGTAAATCCCCATTTGAGCCGCCAAAAACACTTATAAATCTTTCCTCGCCATAAACAGGCTTTCCGGCGATAATCAAAAGCTCTATATCGTGCATTGATGCTTCCACTAGATTTTCGTAAGGATCACTATGCTTCCCCTTAACTACGAGTATATCAGCTTTCTTTCCGGTATTCAATGTACCTACTTCATCTTGCAGCCAAAATGCTTTTGCGCTATTTTTTGTAACCATGTCAAAAATTGTTTTAGCACTTAAATCTTCGCCGTACATTTTCCGGTAAAGTTCCCTGTCAAATTTAATTTCTGCAAGAAGATTTTCCGAACCAGTATGTGTAGAATCAGTTCCGATGGTAACATTGATTCCGGCAATAATAAATTTTCGAATCTTGCATGTAGTATTGAACATAAAAACATTAGACGCACCGCACCACGAAATACTAGCCCCTGCCTTTGCTGTTTTTTTTATATCAGCATCACTAAATGCCAAGCAATGTACTAAAAGTGCGTGATTATCTAGAATTCCAATTTTATCAATTTTAGAAAGAGTGTTCATTGATTCTACATCAAAACCCTCGGCTATATGCGTAATAAAAGGCACTCCTTTTTTGACTGCATATTGGTACTCGCTGGCAAGATCTTCGCCCCATTTTAATTCAAAAGAACAACATTCATGAGCCAAAGCATAATCATTGACAACACGGACAGGTAGCTTAGGTAGAATCTTGATATTAAACTTGTGCGGAAAATGATCGCATGTAGTAGCAATACCGGAAAACATTGTTTTATAGGCGCTTAAAAGGTAACCGTCGTCTATAGGCAATGCCTTTGTACGTTCGGCATAGCATGGAGATGCCTTTAAATCGTTGTCCCATGGAAGCCAGTTTAAATAGAATTTGCCACCGGTGGGACCGCAACGCGGCAGATAATTACCACGCAGATGGTCATGTGTATTGATTAGTGCCGGATAAATATATGATTGTTTTTCCAGATCACAAGTAACGGCATCTTCTACAACAGAAGGATCGATTTTGTCATTTTTAACACAAACTGACCCTCCATGCGGACGCTCATCGCCAGAAACCACAACTCCATTTATTAACCGATATTCCATATATCCCTTTTAGCACAACACACCCCTGCAATTACCGAGCGAATCGAGAATTTTAGAGGTACCCCTTACTATTATCGAAATCTTTTGCCTATATCTTAAAAATTATTCGATGTTTTTCTGAATTTTTCTTCTAAATCGGGTGCTAAAAAATAAAAATACCCGATACCGTTGCACCACAACCGCGCCCACCCCTTGATTTTTTTTTTTTTCTATTTAAAATTAAATATACGCGGTCTTTGTAAGACTTGCAAATATTATTTTTATGGAGGCAATTTATGAAAATTGCAAAAAAAGGGAGCAAAGTGCTCATGTTAGGTTTGATAGCAGCAGTGCTGTCATTTGGGTTAGTCGTAGGTAGCTGTAAAAGCGAGTACGATATTAGCGACGAAGACCTCTATGACTACAGCGGTCCCGAGCACACAGCAACTATTACTTTAAAGTCAAAAAGCTACAAAGTTGAATTTAATGGTCATACAGCAGAAGGTTCTTGCACAAAGACTAAAACGAAGCTTTTGGGTATTAAATGGGTAACATATGAGGATGGCTCTAAGTTTGATGCTACCACACAGGACAAAAATCTAACTTCGGTTCGTTATGACGGCGACACTTGGGGTTTTAGCTGGTCGGGTTATCCCGGTGCTAGCAAAAAGGCAGTAGACAGTGATGGTAACGAAGTTGATGTTAAATTAATAATCGAAGATGACGAAGACGACGAAGAATAGCCGTTAAGACAATCACTTAAAACAAACACCGGCACTTAAAAACTGCCGGTGTTTCTATTTGCGGAATGTATATTAGAAGCCTCTTGAAACATTTGAAATAATTTGATAGATTTAGATAATGATATTTTCGGCGCCGTACCCAAGCGGTAAGGGAGAAGCCTGCAAAGCTTTCATTCGGCGGTTCGATCCCGTCCGGCGCCTAACTTAAACTGTGCATTAAAATTATGCCTAAAAGAACCCTATTTTAGTGGTTTTGATACCTGTTGCGACAAAAATAAAAATACCCGCCGCAGAGCAGCGGTGTATTTTTGTTCTCCCGGAGAATTGCACTGCGGGTTTAATACCCTCTGTTTCCGTGTCATTTAACACCCCAGAACCGTAATACCGTTTTCAGAATCCCATTTTATGCGCTCATCCCACGGGAGTTTTTTTCCCTCAGACCTGCGATCAAATATTACCAAATATGATGATGCAGATGGATCAACTATATCGCGGTATTTTGCTATCTGCTTTAAACCATCTTCGCGAACAGTTTGCGGCGAGCTGTAGTCGTAAATCAATTTTATTTCGATGATGTATTTTTTCCCGTTATACTCAACAGCCAAATCCATGCGGCCGCGCCCTGCCGCATATTCACGGTCAACTGAGCCGCCGCCGTTTAGAACTCTTTGTAAAAATGCTTGCAATAAAAGGTGAGGGAATGCTTCAGGATAATTCATCTTTTGTTCCCATATTTCAGAATTGGCGCGCCAGAATTTCTGGAACTCTTTTAACAATGCGTCCATGTCAAGGGTGCCGTCATCAGTTTCCCATTTCCATTCCGGTTTGTTTATGGCATCATGGGGGCCCTCAATAGCTACTCGTGCAAGAACTTCACGGTAAATAGGGTTTGATATTTGCGGCGGACCATCTTCTTTAGTCACCAAGCCTAAATCAATACAATATTCAAAGGCGGTGCTTTTTGAAAGAAGCGGATCGGTTTCCCCGCTCATTAAAGTTTCTACAATTTTGCGTATGCGGTCATCTTGTAAGCGGACGGCAAGCGCATCTAAATGCGTTTCCCGCGCTCGAATCATCTGCTCCCGTGCTTTTTTTATGTGGGCTATCGTTACCGTGCTGTAATCATCTTCTTTTAAAATACGCATCGTGGCACGTTGAAAAAGCGAGTTGACAATCCAAGGCTGCCCCTTCGATTGTTCCCAAACATAATCAAGCGCTTCTTCCGTTATCTGCTGTCCTGTTTCTTCAGTTCGCTGGACAAATAATCTTTGTATATCCTGCTTTTTAAAATTACCAATCACGGCAGAATCACTTTTAATGTTAAAAGGGGACCCGGGATTTACCGGCTTGCCGTCTTTTGCAAGAGTTATATAATCCTTTAAGTCGCGCATTCCAACAAGCACTATGGATATGGGGAATTTTCCCGTCTCGCGTTCGGCAAAACCGCCGCGCAATTGACGCAAAAAACTAACCAAGGGATCGCCTGCAAGTACATCAACTTCATCAAACAACACAATAAGAGGTTTAGGCGCAACTAATGCTGCCCATTTTCCTAGAGTTGCGCTTAACTGTATGTCCGAAGTATTGCCTTCAATCTTTGGAACCGGAATATCTGCCCATCCTGCAAATCTGCAAATAGCTTGATAGATTATAGAATTAGCTTCTGCGCGCTCATCAAGGCCTTGACATTCTTCCACACTGACATAGCAAGCCGTCATAGAGCCTTCGGCATTGATCTCCCGCGCCCATGCTTGCAAAAAAGTTGTCTTGCCGGTCTGGCGCGGAGCATGCAGCACCCAGTACAGTTTGTCGCGAATATAACGGTCAAGCTGTGCGCCGATAAGACGCTCCGCAGGCGGCAACATATAATGATCCCATGGATTACATGGACCGGTTGTATTAAAAAATCTGACAGGGCGTTTTTCGTTCATGATATAATAGTAACATACGAAACAGCTTGCAACAAGGAATAGGGCACATTTAAAGAATTTTAACACAGAGGAAGGCAAAGAGGAACACAGAGGGAAACACAAAGAGCAGAAAAAAAGATCATCAAATCTTATCTTCTCCGTGGACCTCTCGTACCTCCGTGTTAAATTTGCCGTTATTTTTTGTTGTAAAAAAGGATCTTCTCGATTTGCTGCACACGTTTTGCAAGCGGCATTTCGTAGATGTAGTCCCAACCAACCCAACGGAAATGAGCATCATCAGGTGCGTTTATCATCACTTACAATTTGATGAGGTTTCATTTTTTTCATAACATTGATTGCCGCAGCGACACACGATTGCCTGTGTCAAATATTAACGAGTGCGTTTCGCCTTTTACGCCTAAAACGCATTTTTGCGGATCTGTTACGACAAAGCCTTGCAAGTCTATGACCCCTCTCTTAAGAAGGCAGGGGGCAAGGGGCACGCTGGGGCCGGCTAATATAATGCCGCAATGAGCTGATAATTCAAGTAGGCGCGGCAGCGTTTTGTTTATGAGTGTTACACCTGTTGCAAAGACAAAATCCATGTTAGGCAGCAAGTATTCGCAGGCTGAATCAGGATAATCATCTTTGACGGGGCGTTTTTCAAGTATATAAAGCTCATCTGCCCCGCTTAAAACCTTTTCTAAATGTGGGAAATGGCCAATAACGGCAACCTTTTTGCCAACGACGCTTCCCGCCCAGTGCTTAAAAGAGTCTTTTTCACCTAAATTAAGACTTGCTTCGGCAGTTTTTGAGCCCTCTCCATTCCAAAAGGCATTTATGGCTGCAATTCCAAGTGCGGCCTCCTCAAAATTCCATGATTTAGCAGAGGCTGACAGCTCTTTTAGGCTCATACCCTGCAAATTCTGCGGCAAACACCGTGGTCGGCTGATTTCTTTCATACTCATAGCAAGACCTACACGCCCGGCAGAGCGCACAAAAGTCCAATATTTGCCGATTACAGCCTCATCAACTTTTAAAGTAGATGGAATGGGATCTATCAATTCATCATAAACTTTCCACATAAACTAATTTTAGCACAACAGAATTATTTAATCAAGCGATTTGCCTTGACAAACAATTTGGTATAGCGTATACTTTTTTAAAACAATTCAAAAAAGCACCGCATGTAAGGTGCTGCTTAGGAGGATTATGTGAAAAGGTTTAGAAAAAAATTGTGCTATCTTCGTTATTTTGTCGGCCTGTGTTTTTTGTCGGTCTTTGCTTTAGTGCCTGCCGTTGCGCAAGAGAGCGATGATGTCATTGCGTTGCCGGAGGCTAGGGTGAGTGCAGAGAAGGAAACTTCTCAGTTTATCACGCAGGAACAGATGGAGCGGCGGGGCGATAACAATTTAACAGAAGCTATGCGCTGGGTGCCGGGTGTTTCTATACAGCAATCAGCAGGGCAGAGAAATGAGTTTTCTTTTTTGCTGCGCGGTTTTGGCCCAAGAAGCGTGCCTGTATATATTGACGGTGTTATGTGGGGTGACCCATACAATGCACAAGTTGATTACTCACGTTTTTTAACAGGTGATTTGGAAAGTATCGAGATCAACAAAGGTTATAGTTCTATTATGTTGGGATCGAGTAATTTAGGCGGTGCAATTGTTATGCGCACTGCAAAGCCCAAAGAAAAGTTAGAAATCGGTTTAAAAACATCATGGGATTTTGATGCAGAGGGCTATGCAGGGAATACTCAAACACTAAACGCCGGTACAAAACTTTCCGTCTTTTATGCAAAAGTTGGTTTCCAGTGGCACGATGTTGAGCACTGGAGTTTGCCGACTAGATTTGAACCGATTCCCGGTAATCCTCAACAGAGTGGAAAACGTATCGGCTCCAATTCCACAGACATGAAGATAAGCGGCATGGCAGGGTTTACTCCAAACGATGCGCTTGATATATGGGCAACTTATGCTTATTCACATGGTGAAAAGGGCTTATCTCCTCTTTCAGCTGCAGGAGGCGTCGGTCAAGTTTGGGAATGGCCATACATAAATCGTCATACGGCAAGTTTGAACGGAGAATTTAAAACAGATACTTTTTACGCAAAATTAAAAGGTTTTTTTGATAAATATGATAACAGGCTCAATATCTATGGAGGCGGTCAAGCTGCCTTAGATAAGTATAACGAGGGCGATCATAGCGGAGTTTACCCATCAGACTATGATGACTATATTGCAGGTGCTAATATTGAAGCCGGCATCAATATTAACGAATGGAATAAGATTGCGGCAACTGTGCAATATCAACAAAACAGCCATAAAAGTTATACGGCATTAAGTTATACAGATGATGCTCATAATGATGATACGATGGGCGCTAATGTTAGCGACAACAATATTTTTGCAGGCTTAGAATATACGGTTAGTCCTTTTAAACCCTTTACTGCTATTGCCGGTTTTGGTTCAAATATTTTTATGCAGGGTAATTCACAAAAAAAGGAGGACGGAGCTTGGAAAGATGCTAGCGGGCTTCCTACTTCTTGGGCATTTGACGGGCAAGTAGGTTTATTCTATGACATTACAGAGAATAACGAATTACATATTAGCTGGGCACTTAAAAGCCGTTTCCCGACATTAAAAGAAAAATTCCAGGAATCAGATGCAACAGGCAGTACAAAGTATGTGTCAAATCCTGCTTTGGAAGCAGAAAGCGCACATCATTTTGAACTAGGATACAAAGGTTATTTTGACGAAAAAATCAACGTAAATGCGGCAGCTTTTGCAAGTTATGCATTTAACAGCATCAATCTTGTAACACTAAATCCGACTCCAAGAACAGTACAGTATCAAAATATTGAGGAGGTATTATTTTATGGTTTTGAAGCAGGGATGGAAATGTACTTAAATAAATATTTACAACTTGGTGCATCAGTAGGTTTTACTAAGTATGACATAATACACAGCGAAAGAGAAGTGAAATTTTTTGAAAACTTCCCTGAATTGACTACAAATGCTTACATGGTCATAAGGCCTTTTGAAAAACTAAATTTAAAACAGGTAAAGAATATTTCGATTATACCAAGTTTTGAGTATGTTGGCTCTAAAGAATATACTTCCGGATCCGGTGCCGCAGCAACAAAAGCTATACGAGGAAGTCATACACTTGCACATATAAAAGCCTCCGTTGACATTACAAAATATGCATCTTTTTCTTTTACTGTGAACAACTTATTTGATGAACTATACGAATCTGCTAC